>JAHBUW010000001.1:0-300000 GCA_019637875.1 Pseudobdellovibrionaceae bacterium
GATCTTCGAGGTGGGCCTGTACCTTGGATCCAATACGTCCAGTCGCGTCTTCACCGGCGGCTGTTGCGGCGATGGGGCCATCGCCATCATTCAACACCCTTAAAATAAAACACCCGGGCTACGCACCCGGGTTTTTCGTTTCTTGAGTTCCGTCGTGACTACTTCTGCGCGAACGAGCGGGCGATTTCCACGAAGGTGCGCACGATCGCGCCGGTCGCTCCCTTGGAGGGAGCGTAAGCCAGGCGATTTCCGCAGTGCCATGCGGTTCCGGCGATATCGAAGTGCGCCCAGGGGATGCCGTCACCCACGAACTGCTCCAGGAATGCGGCCGCCGTTGCGGAACCCGCGCCCTTCGAGCTCGAGATGTTCGACAGATCCGCGTAGGTGCCTTTGATGTCGTCGACGTGGAAGTCGGTCAGGGGCATATTCCAAACCCACTCGCCCGAAGCTGCTGCCGCTTTTTCAACGCGGTCGCGGACTTTCGAATCGCGAGTGAAGTAACCCGTGTGCGTGTTACCGAGGGCCATGACCATCGCGCCCGTCAGGGTGGCGGCATCGACCATCAGTTCGGGTTGCAATTCCGTTCCGTACGACAACGCATCCGCCAGGATCAGGCGTCCTTCGGCGTCGGTGTTGTTCACTTCGAAGGTTTTGCCGTTGCGGGCGGTGTGGATGTCGCCGGGTTTGGTCGCGCGGCTACCGGGCATGTTTTCGGTCGAAGCGACCAGGCCGACCGCGTTCACTTTCAGTCCCAGCTTCGCGATCGCGATCAACGCGCCAATGACGTTCGCGCCACCGCACATGTCGTATTTCATTTCTTCCATACCGGCCGAGGGCTTGATGCTGATACCGCCGGTGTCGAAGGTCAGGCCTTTACCTACGAAGACGACGGGCTTTTTCGAAGCGGCCGCGCCTTTGTACTCCATGATGATGAAGCGGGGTTCTTGCGCCGAGCCTTGCGCCACGCCGAGCAGTCCGCCCATGCGCTCTTTCTCGATGCGTTTTTTATCCCAGACGGTCACTTTCAATTTCGTGCCCTTCGCCGCCTCGACGGTGGTGTCGGCGAGGATGGTCGGGGTCATCAGGTTGCCGGGCATATCGCCCAGACGGCGCGAGAAGTTGGTCGTCTCGGCCAAGATGACGGCGGCGTCGAAAGCCGCCTTCACGCCCTTGTCCGCGGCTTTCGCGGTGACGAGGCGAATGTTCAAAGCCTCTTCGGTCTTCGCGTCTTTCTTTTTCGATTTCAATTCGTCGAATTTGTACGAAGTCAGGATGAAGCCTTCGGTCAAACCGCGAACGACGTGAGTCAGATCGCGAGCACCCAGGCCATCGATCATGACGGCGGCGGATTTCGCCTTCGCCGCGCCCAGAGCTTTGCAAGCGGAAGCGGCCGCCGTGCGGAGCGCCTCGGCGTCGGTTTTCGCGCCGACACCGATTACGAGGACATTTTGGAAACCTTCGAAGCCGATTTCGCGGAAGAGGACCGCGTCTTTCAGTTTGCCCGAGATCGCGCCCGCGCTCAGTGAATCCGACAAGCGCTTCGCGACACCGGCGTGAAGAATGCTGGCGGTGGCCGCTGTGGATTTTTTGGCGTCTTTTCCGCCCGCTTTCGCGGCGGACTTCGAAGCCGAGAAAACGACCAGTGTGTCGCGTACGGATTGAGTGGCGGAAGTTTTGGTCAAAGTGAGATTGAGCAAGCTCATGCGTGAGTGTCCCTTCATGATACAAGGCGTTCAGACGCCAATTTGGGGCCCAATTTCCGCGCTGAGCGCGCTCTCAGTCAAAGTGCTTTTGCGGGATCGAAGGGATTGCAGGAAATTGATTTCTCGCGTCATGAAGTGAGACACATTGCCTGCGCGGAAATTGCACTCACATTCAGGTGTGATCGTGGCGAGGCGATTCACGGAGTTTCGAGAGTGTCTCAGAATGAGATTTTCGGACGCCGGACACCTCGACCAAAGAAGGATTGTGGCTCGGGCTTAATTGTCCGATAACCAAAAGCACGATCAGCAAGTGCGGAAACAACAGAGTGAAGGAGAGAACCCCGTGGCCCTAATTCCTTACGTTATCGAGCAGTCTTCTCGCGGCGAACGCAGCTATGATATCTATTCCCGCCTCTTGAAAGATCGCATCGTATTTTTGGGCACGGCCGTGACCGACGAGGTCGCGAACGCGATCATCGCGCAGTTTCTTTTCCTCGAAGTCGATAATCCCGAAAAAGACATTCACCTTTACATCAACAGCCCCGGCGGCAGCGTGTCCGCGGGACTCGCGATCTACGACATGATGCAATTCGTGAAGTGCGACATTGCCACTTACTGCATGGGCATGGCGGCGAGCATGGGTTCGCTTCTGCTCACCGCGGGTGCCGAGGGCAAACGTTACGCCCTTCCGAACAGTCGCGTGATGATTCACCAGCCTTGGGTCCAGGGCGGTATCGGTGGTCAAGTCACCGACATCGAAATCCAAGCGAAAGAGCTGGTCCGTACCAAAGAAAAACTGACCCGCATCTACGAAAAGCACACGGGTCACAGCTACGAGTCCCTCGCTAACAATATGGAACGCGATTATTACTTCAGCGCCGCGGAAGCGAAAGAGTTCAAACTCATCGACCATGTCGTGGAAGCCCGCAAACTTAAAGGAAACGTGAAATGACTATGAGCAAAGATTCCGCTTCTCTTCGTTGCAGTTTCTGCGGCAAAGGCCAAAAGGAAGTCAAAAAGCTGATCGCGGGTCCTGGCGTTTACATCTGCGACGAGTGTATCGAGCTTTGTAACGATATCATCGACGAGGAAAAAGAGCGCGAGACGCAAACGCGTGGCTCGTTCAAAGTTCCGAAGCCGATCGAGATCAAAAATCACCTCGATGATTACGTCATCGGGCAAGAGCGCGCGAAGAAGGCTCTGTCGGTCGCGGTTCACAACCACTATAAGCGTATCAACAGCATCCAAGGCGGTCGTAAATCGCAGGATGTTGAACTCCAGAAGTCGAACATCCTCTTGATCGGTCCGACCGGTTCGGGGAAGACGCTGCTCGCGCAAACGATCGCGAAGGTCTTGAACGTTCCGTTCGCGATGGCGGATGCGACGACTTTGACCGAAGCCGGTTACGTCGGTGAAGACGTCGAGAACGTCGTCCTGAATCTGCTTCAAGCGGCGGACTACGACATCGAGCGCGCACAACGTGGCGTGATCTACGTCGATGAGATCGATAAAATTTCGCGTAAGTCGGAAAACCCCTCGATCACCCGTGACGTTTCGGGTGAAGGCGTGCAGCAGGCCCTTCTGAAAATCCTGGAGGGCACTGTGGCGAATCTCCCTCCCAAGGGCGGTCGTAAGCACCCGCAGCAGGAGTTCATCCAAGTCGATACCACGAACATCCTGTTCATTTGCGGTGGCGCATTCGTCGGACTGGAAAAAGTCGTCGAAGGCCGGACCTCGAACCGGACGATGGGGATCGCGGCGGACATCAAGACCGCCAGCGAGCGCGACGTGAATGAAAATTTATTGCATAAATTAGAGCCCGACGACCTGGTCAAATTCGGACTGATTCCGGAGTTTATCGGACGTCTGCCGGTGACTGCGGTCCTGGACCCGCTCGATGAAGCGGCGCTTATCGACATTTTGACCACACCCCGCAACGCATTGACGAAGCAGTACATGAAACTGTTCAGCTTCGAAGGCGTGAACCTGAAGTTCACCGAAGGTGCGGTTAAAGCAATCGCGCAGCAAGCCCTGAAACGCCGGACCGGCGCCCGCGGACTTCGCAGCGTTATTGAAAATGCGATGCTCGAAATCATGTTTGAAATCCCTAGTAAGTCGAACGTGAAAGAAGTTATTATCAGTGAAGACGTGATCAACGAAGGCGCGAAGCCGACGGTGATCATGAAGTCTGAGGACGAGATCCGCGCCGAGGAAGCCTCTGCGGCCGCAGCAAGCAGCAACAAAGGTTCAGCCGAAAGCGCATAATCTTAACCGCGGTCCCTAAAACCGTTGTCCTTAGACACACTCGGGCTCAATGACGAGCCCGAGTTACGGACAAAGGTCGGGGGGACCTCATGGCCACCACAAAAGAACTGCCTTTATTGCCTTTACGGGATCTGATCATCTTCCCTCATATGATGATGCCCCTGTTCGTCGGCCGCGAAAAGAGCATCAACGCCTTGGAAGAGGCGATGAGCAAGCAGACGGACATCATTCTGGCGGCGCAAAAAGACGCCAAAACCAATAACCCTGACGCGAAAGATATTTTCCAGGTGGGAACCCTGGGAACGATCATTCAGCTGCTCCGTTTGCCCGACGGCACGGTGAAGGTTTTGGTCGAAGGCAAAAAACGCGTTCGCATTAAAACATTTACCAACAACGATTCGTTCTTCACGGTCACCGTGGATGAAATCGTCGAAGAGGTGGCGGCGCCCGTCGAGACACAGGCCCTCATCCGTTCGGTTAAAAATACTTTCGAAACTTACGTGAAGCTGAACAAGCGCATCCCCCCGGAAATCCTGATGCGCGTGTCGACGATCGAAAATGCCGGCGAACTGTCGGACATCATCGTCGCGCAGCTGAACCTGAAGCTTGAAGATAAGCAAAAAGTCCTCGAAATCTTCGATCCGGGCAAACGCCTGGAGCATCTGCTGAATTTGATGACCGGCGAAATCGAGATTCTCGAAGTCGAGAAGAAGATCCGCACGCGCGTGAAGAAGCAGATGGAGCGCTCGCAGAAGGAATACTACCTGAACGAGCAGATGCAGGCGATCCAGAAGGAACTCGGCGAAAAGGACGACTACCAAGCCGAGCTGCAAGAGCTGGAAGAAAAAGCCGCGAAGAAAAAGATGAGCCAAGAGGCGAAAGACAAAGTCAAAAAAGAGATCAAGAAGCTCAAGATGATGTCGCCGATGTCCGCGGAAGCGACCGTCGTGCGCAACTACATCGACTGGGTTCTGTCTTTGCCCTGGTACGACTACGCGGAAGAAAAGCACGATATCAAGTTCGCGGAGGAGGTCTTGGACGAAGACCACTGGGGTCTCGAGAAGGTGAAAGAGCGCGTCCTGGAATACCTGGCCGTTCTGTCGCTGGCGAAAGACCTGAAAGGCCCGATCCTTTGCCTGGTCGGCCCTCCCGGGGTCGGTAAGACCTCGCTGGCGCGCTCGGTGGCGAAGGCCTTGAACCGTCCTTTCGCGCGGATCTCTTTGGGGGGCGTGCGTGACGAAGCGGAAATCCGCGGTCACCGTAAAACCTACGTCGGCGCGATGCCCGGTAAAATCCTGCAGGCGCTTCGTAAGGTCGATAAAGGAAATCCGCTGGTCCTCTTGGATGAAATCGACAAGATGGCCTCCGATTTCCGCGGCGATCCCTCGTCGGCGATGCTCGAGGTTCTGGATCCCGAGCAGAACAGCAATTTCCAGGATCACTACCTGGAGTTGGAATACGACTTGTCGCAGGTCATGTTCATCGCGACCGCGAACTCGCTGCACACGATCCCGCGTCCTTTGCTGGATCGTATGGAGCTCATCAACCTCGAGGGTTACACCGAGAGCGAGAAGTTCCATATCGCGCGCAACTATCTGGTGCCGAAACAAATCGAAGCTCACGGTCTGAAAGACCACAAAGTTTCGATGCAAGACGGCGCTTTGAAAAACGTGATTCGTTTCTTCACCCGTGAAGCCGGCGTCCGGAACTTGGAACGTCAGGTGGCGAACGTCTTCCGTAAGGTCGCACGCGACATCGTTCGCGAAGAGGCGGTGACCGAAATGAAGACGGGCACGAAGGCGAAAGCCGCGAAGAAGGGTGAAAAGGCGTCGAAGTCCGCGAAGGCTTCGGCGGCGAAGAATCCCGGCTACGTGGTCACGCCGAAAAAGCTCCTCGAACTGCTCGGACCCGAAAAATACAAATTCGGCCGCATCGAAGAGTCGAACGAGATCGGGCTGACGAACGGGATGGCGTGGACCGAGGTCGGCGGGGATCTGCTGGCGGTGGAAGCCGCGATCGTCCCCGGCCGCGGGAAGTTCACGGTGACCGGTCAGCTGGGCGACGTGATGAAGGAATCCTGTTCGGCGGCAATGAGTTACGTCCGCTCGCGTGGGCCTTTGTTCGGCCTGGACAAAGAGATCTTCCAGAATACCGACGTCCACATCCATTTGCCCGAAGGTGCCACTCCGAAGGACGGCCCGTCGGCAGGGATCGCGCTCACGACCTCCATCGTGTCGGCGATCATGCGGATCCCGGTTAAACGCACCGTGGCAATGACCGGCGAGGTCAGCCTGCGCGGGAAGGTCCTTGCGATCGGCGGTTTGAAAGAGAAGGTCATGGCGGCTCACCGCGGCGGAATCAAAACGATCATCTGCCCGAAAGAGAACGAAAAAGATTTGAAGGATATCCCCAAAGAAATCCTCAAAGATCTGAAAGTGATCTTGGTGGACCACGTTGATCAGGTTTTGGTGAACGCTTTGGATGTCAAAAACCCGAAAGAGATCTTCAAGTTCCAGAAAGATACTCTGGTCGGCTTGAAGGCGAACTATACGGGGCACAGTTTCCAAGCACCGCACTGATCCTTACACCCTGCATTTTGAAACTGAAAGGGCGGCTTCCGAGCCGCCCTTTTGCTTTTGTAGGCGCCGATTTCAGCTTTTGTACGGAAGCTGAAATTCCCCTGATTTCAACGCTTAGACTCGACGCGATTGGGGAAGTGTTAACTTTACTGCGCGAATCATTGGCAGCCTTGCTGGAGATTTATTTGACCCCCGTTTTAGAATTTGTAAGAACATGGGGCAGCTTTCACTCGAAACATCATTTCGCACGCTAGTAAGGAGACAGTTGGGCACCTCAGTGGATTCCAACTTGAAGGCGGATGGTCTGTTTGAGGTCGGTAAACTCTATACCGATCGGGGTGACTATTTGCTTGCGATCCAAAAGCTCAGCCAAGCCGCTGAAGCCTATCTTGAGACGCGTCACTTCGCACAATATCTGAAATCTCAAAATCTGTTGCTTCGCCTCTACGCGGAAACCGATCGCGGCGACAAAATCGTCGAAGTGAAAGAGAAGCTGCAAGACCTCGTGATCAAAGAAGGTCTCGAGTTGAATGCGAAGACCTACTACACGCTTGCGCTGTGCGCTTCCTATAAGGGCCAGAACGAAACTGCCCAGGACTACCTGACCAAGTCCATGGAACTGGGTCTGGGCGCGGATCAGAAGGCGGATGTCTGTTACGCGCTGGCGGGGCATGCGATGGTTCTGATGACCATGGGCCGTCCCGATGAGGCTCTGCGCGAAATTTCCAAGCTGTACGTCTTTTTGGAAGTTCTGGATCTGCCTGAAGTGAAGATCTCGACGCTCATGGTGCACGCGAAAATTCATCGCATGCGCAAAGAGTACGAGCAGTCGCTGCAGTACCTGTGGAAGGCCTACGAGCTTGTGCGCGTGACGAAGACGATGCAGATGCACGTCTACATCCTGTACATGTTGGGCCGCACATATCTTGAGGCCGGCGACGTCGAACTCGCGCGTCTGTATTTGAATCTTGCGTCCAAGACGGTGGATCCCACGAACATGATCCGCCTGGCGGGCGAAATCCAGGAAGACCTGCAAGCGGTCGGCCTGGGCCAAAAAGCGGGCGTCGATTTGGTTTTCGATTTCGAAAACCATTCGGTGACCGAAAAGAAATTGGGACGGGTTGATTTCAAAAATCAATTCATCCTGCTCGATCTGCTTCGCCTGTTCGTTCAGAACCAGGGGCAGGTCTTTTCCAAAGAATATCTTGTCGAGAACGTGTGGAAGCAGTCTTACGACCCCGCCGTTCACGACAATAAGGTCTACGTCACGATCAAGCGTTTGCGTCGGTTGATTGAACCTGATTTCGATCGGCCGAAATACATCTTCCGGGCCAAGAACGGCTACTTCATGAGCCGCACCGCTAAGATCGTCGTAGAGAATCAAGAGGGGGAGCATCCGGTATGAAACTTCTGACCAAGATCATGATTCCGGTCATGATGTTGATCGCGACGAGCGTGTTTGCGACGTCGGCCTTCGCGGCCACGGCGAATTCATGTCGTTACGACAGCACCATTTCCGGTGGAGATGATAATCCGTGGCCCTGGGGCCGAGAGATTCTTTTCCCCTGGCTGTCGATCCAAGGCGTCTGGGCGCCGACCGACGGAACCTGCAACTCGCTCTTCGTGTTCCGTACGAAGAACAGTCAGACTGAAAATCGCGTCGTGCACATCATGCAGTACGATCCCAATACCTGCGAAAAACTCGCATGGGGCGCGGGCGTGGAAACCGATCGCGTGGTCCGTGCGGCGATGGTGACGAAAGAAGGCAAGTCCTTCGACCTCACCGTGCGTGCGTTCGACGAGAACTCGGTCACGAGCGTCGCGACTCATTCGCCGTTTAACCGCAATGTCGTCGTGCTTTCCATGTACCCGAAAGGGAACTGGGAGCGTCGCATGAGCTACCAAATGGCCAAGGTCACCGACGTACCGGTCATGCTTTGCGATTCGAAGATTCCGGTCTTTGGTGGGCGCAGTGAAAGCTCCCGCTAGGGCGCGTGCACTAAAATCTATTCGATCTGAAAAGAGACCTCGGGCTTCCGGGGTCTTTTTTTTCTTTATGAGACTGGACCACAAATCGGTTGGGGGGGCTCCCCTCGTAAGGAGCTTGGTTTTCGTGCGGTCTAGTCTCTTCCTTCGCATTTTCGTTTTGGTTGGTACGTGCGCGGGCGCGCGGTTCGCTTCCGCTCAGTGCACGTCACCGGCTGGACTCGATGGCGCGCGCAACTACAATACCTCCACGAATCGGATGCAGCTTTGCAGCGGGACGAACTGGTTGAACTTTCCCACGAACGGCACGATGGGCAGTACCTTTACACCGGCGGGGACCGCATCACGAAGTGGTCTTTTTCGGCGGCGACTCCTGCCGTACCGGTGAAGGTTGGTCATAGTGCGACCGCTGCGGCAATGGGGATCGCGCAGGAACTGCGCGATCCCCGGAAATCACGTGTTCGCGATCGGTCAAGGGGGGGCGATCACGTCGTGGAATATCAGTGGGACCACGCCGCTGGTGGCGAGCGGGGCGCAAAGTCACCTCGTCATTTTCGATATCTCCAATCCCGCTTCGATTCCGGTGGCGTTGGGTTCGCTCAACATCACGAGCTCTACGGGAAACCTGGTCCAGAACGTGGAAATCTTCGGCACCACGTTGTTCGCGAATTTTCGGCAGGACGTTTCGGACTACGGCGGGATCGTGGCGATCAACGTTTCGAATCCGGCGAGCCCCTCGCTTGTCGCTTCCGACGGTCATTGTTCGACGAAGGCGAATGGCCCCGGTGCCTTCGTGGTCCGGGGAAGGTACGTTTACACCGCGAACTACAGTGATCACACGATCTCGACGTTCACGATGAGCTGCGATCCGCTGGATGGCGGACCCATGGGAAGCTGCTCCACTGCGGGGCAAATAGACTACAATACGTCGACCCGGACGCTCCTGTATTGCGACGGGGCGAACTGGAAAGTGATGGCGAAATAAGCCTCCGCTTTGCGCTTGACCCGTCCGGCGCCGCTCCGTAAAACCATCATCTCTGACGACAGGGAGTTAGCTCAGTTGGTAGAGCGCCACCCTTACAAGGTGGATGTCGCAGGTTCGAATCCTGTACTCCCTACCACGCTTCATCAGGAATAAAAAAAGGTCGCCAAGGGCGGGGCGCAGCCCCGAAGGCCACACCGCTCCTTAGAAAACTTTCTGCACATGCCCATCGCCCTTCTCCTGCTTGCGTACATCGGTTTCGTATCACTCGGTTTACCCGACGCAGTTCATGGCATCGCGTGGCCGCAAGTCCGTGCCACGTTTGGGCTTTCCCAGTCGGGACTGGGATTCATCCTTGCGAGCGGTGGCGCCGGATATCTTTTGTCCGCTTTTTCGACGGGACGTCTGCTCAATCTCTTCCGCGTGGGGACGCTGCTTGGCCTGAGTACGGGGCTGGTGGCGACGGGACTCTTTGGATATTACGCGACGGAGGCGTGGGCTCTTTTCTTGGTGTGCGCTTTCGTGATTGGCGCGGGATCGGGCGCGATCGATGGGGCGTTGAACGCGTTCGCTTCGAAGAATTTGTCCGCACGGCATATGGCCTGGTTACACGGTTGCTACGGCGTCGGCGCATCGCTCGGTCCCTGGTTGATGACCGAGGCGGTTTTGACCCGGACGTGGCGCATGGGGTTTCTACAACTCGCGGTCACGATGGGGCTATTGACCGTGGCTTTCGTTCTGACACGGAAGATGTGGAGCGCGGGGGACAACTTTTCCGCTGCGGCAACGACGTCCCCGGTGACGTTACGAGAAGCGCTTTCTTCGAAGCCGACTTTGCTTTTGGCGACGACGTTCTTTTTTTATACCGGGTTGGAAGTCACGATGGCGCAGTGGAGCTATACCTTCAACACCGAAGTGCGCGGCATGGACACACGTTTGGCGGGAATGTTGAGTGTCGGCTATTGGGTCAGCTTGACGGCGGGGCGTTTTTTGATGGGCTATGTGGTTGAGAAGTTGGGGACGGGTCGAGTCCTCAATCTCTCATTCGCGGGGGCGATCCTTGCGGCGGCGCTGTTCACCGTACCTTCGGAAACGGCAAGTCTCATGGCGCTCTTGCTCGCGGGGATGAGTCTCGCTTCGGTGTATCCGCTCTTGATGTCCGAGACCCCCCGTCGAGTGGGGGCGCGCCTGGCGGATTCGGCGGTGGGATTTCAAGTCAGCGCGGCGGTCGTCGGCGTCATGGTGATTCCGAGTATCGTGGGACTTGTGTCCGAGAATATGGGGTTGTGGACCATCCCATTTTCCGCGTCGGTGTTGGCGCTCATTCTGGGCGTTTTGCACCTTGCGGGTCGTCTACGTTAATTTTGCTATTCAGAATTTTTATTTGAATCCCGGGCCCGATCCTCTTTAGAACTTGAGCGGGGGAGGGGGCATGTCGGTCTTCAAATCCGCGCTGGTCGCGGGAATGCTGTTGGCGTTTTCCGTCGTCGCGCAGGCGCAACAGAACAAATTTCTGGATATGCTCCCGATCTTCAAAAACGGGAAGATCGTCGACCGCGGTGTTTTTCGCGATAAGGTCCCGACGTTCGAGGAGCTGCGTGCGAATGCCGCCCGCATCCCGAGCTACGAAACCTTCATTGACGAGCTGCTGAGGCAGGCGCCCGCTCTGCGGGAAAATCACATCTTGATCCATCACTCGGAAAGCCAGCAGTTGAGTTCGCTCACGCATCCCCGCGTGATTCTGTTCGGCGGGGGGATGGCCTTTGGATTGGCCGACGATCCCCGGCAAGAAGAGCGACGGGTCGAAATCATGCAGGTCGATCCGAAAACCTACACGATTTCGATGCACGAGATTGTGTTTCATGAGTCGGGTCCGGAGTTTGTGGAAAAACCCACGTCCTGCGCGGCTTGCCACGGTCAGAACCCGAAACCTTTGTGGAACCCTTACGATTTTTGGCCCAATACTTTCGGTAGCGCGATCGGCTTCGTGGGTACGAGCGAAGAGACCCGCGCTTATCAAGAAATCTACGCGCGTCGTGCCGAGTTGCCGTCTTTGCGTGGTTTGAAGCTCGGCGCGAAGATCTCGCAGGATACCGAAAACGTCACCGCGTTCACTCAGTACGCGCATCAGATCAACTTGGGACGTTTCAGCGCGCAGAACCTCGGACCCGCTTCGGGGATCGATGACTTCGCGGATCCGCTCATCGCCGTTTTCAGTTACTGCGCGGCGGATCGCTACCAAAAAGCGAATCACGAAAAATTGCGCGAATTCTTCCACCCGGACGATGCGAAATTGCTTCCGGACCTGCGGCCCATCGAAACCGACATGATCGCGTCGCGCGGACACTTCAAAAATTTCCTCGACCGCATGCAAGAGCGGATCTTTCCATCCGGCGAGGTGAAGTTCAAAGTCGATCATTCGCGGCTGGCCGACGAAACGGGAACGCTGGCGCAGATCCGCTACGTCTTCGAACTCGCGGGCGTCGACGCCACCAACCTGACGACCAGCTTGATCGCAAACGATACGCTCATCAGCGCGCCCAGCAATACGCCCATCGATTTTCTGGGGAGCTTCTACGAAGCGCGCCCGGATCTTTTCAAAAATGTGAAGCTCGTGCCGGTGGACCTGAACGATGGACGTAAAAGCTGGATGCGCGCGGACTGCGAGAGTCTGAAAGCCAAAAGCCGCAAGATCCGTCGGCGCTTCGCGAGCACGCGCGCGTGGACGGAGTTCAAAACCGACGCGCCGATGCGGCCCGTGATCTCCCGCTGCGCGAAATGCCATGTCGAGGGCTTGGGTGACGCATTCAATCCCGCGCCGACGATCCCGTTCGACCAACCAGCGAAGCTCGCGACGCTGCTGCAGGCTCCGCAAAGTCGATTGCGCGAAAAAATTGCGCTCCGCATCCGTGAAGCCCGGGGGACGCAGGCCCAAATGCCGCCCGGACAGGCGCTCCGTGAAGAGGATATCGACTCCCTGCTCGCATTTTTGGATGTTTTAGGGAAACCGCCGTCGCATTGACCCTGGACGGCGCTCGGGCTAGCAATGGACCCTCATTGACGCCGCACTTAGGAGATCGCATGACTTCGCAAGCTTTCGTCCCCCAGCTCCTTCATACTTCAACGCGCGTGAGCGGCTTCGTCGCCGAGGCGCTCAGCTTGGTGACCGGCGTCCTTCTGATTTCCCTCTTGGCGCAGGTCGCGATTCCGCTTCCGTGGACGCCGGTACCGATCACGGGCCAGACTTTGGGAGTCGGTTTGGTCGCGCTGTCTTGGGGCGCACGTCGTGGCTCGTTGATCATGCTGGTTTATTTGCTGCTCGGTTCTTTGGGCGCACCGATCTTCGCGATGGGGAAAAGCGGATTTTTACTCGGTCCGACAATGGGTTATCTGATCGGGATGGGACTGGCCTCGTTCGCCATGGGGGCTTTAGCGGATCGCGGTTACACTCGCGGATTCTGGACGAGCTTGCTCGCGGCCTATGCGGGAAGCGTTTGCACGCTGGGTTTGGGCGTTTTGGTTTTGTCATTTTATTTGCCGTCGGAACAGCTGTTGATGGCGGGTCTTCTTCCCTTCTTGCCCGGTGATTTGATCAAGAACACATTAGCCGCTTTGACGTCGTGGCGTCTGCGGCGCTCGCTTCGTTAAGGCCCGACGGACTCGCCCCGACCCAAGTCCTGTTGCGGTCCCGCGCCCGAGGGCTATCATTAAAGACATGATCACATACGCACGTCTTTTGGTGGTGGCTGCCTTCGCGTCCTTTCTTCTGACGGGGGTGCACGCACGGGCCGCCTTGTCTTGGCCCGCGCCTGCGGTCAAAAGTCTTCAGTTGCGAATCCAGAAAGGACTTTGTTCTTCGACGGAAGAGGACAAGCTCACGCGCGATATCTGCGCGACTTACGGGATCAAAGAAAAATCAAAAGCACCGAAAATCACTTTGTCGAAGCCGAATCCGTCACTCTTGATTTTTGAGCGGAGTGGTCAAGTGACCAAAGTGGAGCGTGGTGAAACCGAAAGCGAGTTCGTGATCAATCGCGTGAAGATTGATGCGGCCTCGGCGAAGACGCAAACCGAGCTGAAGGGATTGATTGAAGGGGCGATGCGGAACAAGACCGCAAAGTTGAATCTTTTCATCGAAGCCGCTTACGCCGCGCCCTTGGATCCCGAAATTCCCGCGCTGATTCAGCAGCTCGTGGCCGAGACCCATCAACTGGCGAATTGTTCGCTGTACACGGATTTCGGTAACAAATGCGTCGAAGGGATGAAGAAGGTCTTCGCCGAAATTGAGAAGAAGAAAAACGAGCGCTCTGCGGCCGCGAAAGATCCCAATGGATTCGTGCAAATGCAGGGACGCGCGTCGGAGTTGACTCAGTTGACGTTTCTGAACGGTCATCTTGCGGAGCTGCAGGACCGTCTGGAGAACACGTTGTTCCCGTCGCTTCAGGGTTATGACACCGTTCGGATGTGCGCGGCGAAGAAAAATCCGCAGGATATCGACAGGACCCAAAAGGACGCCGAGGCGGCTTTGAAAGATTGCCGGCAGAAAGTGGCGGAAGCGGTCGAGAAAACCGGTGGCTCGCGTGAATCGCGCCAAACCGAAAGCACCTTGTCGCGTATGTTCAATCGCCTGATGGGACGCACGACGGCGGCAACGCCATCGACGAATCCCGTGGATGCGGGCGAAGATACTCGTCAGTAATCAAGGATTGAAGATGCACCGGAAGCCGGCGCTCGGATCCACGAGATCCGCATAACCGGAGTGCATCGAGAAGATGCCCCATTCATTGTCGTAAGCTCCGCCACGAATCGAAACCACGTTCGGGGCTTGGCGATAGTGCATATAGCCCATCCCACAGGTGGTGCTGGAATCCGTACCGCAACCGGCCGAGTAGTTGTTCTTCGGTCCCCAAAGATTTTTCGGGGTCCCCGTGGCTTCGTGAGCCGGCACTATGATCAGTCCACCCGCGCCCATGGGGTCCGTCATGGGGATGATCCGCTCATGGACATTGCCGTTGAAGTCCCAGATGAATTCTCCGGTCGAGAGGGTCATACGATCGAGCGGATTGCGGCTTCCGCCAAACTGCGCCGAGCCGGTGAAATAGCTACAGCCTGAAAAAGCGGTTCCGAGATTCCCTTGCTTCAAACAACCCGAGCCGACCGTTCCGCTGGACCAATTCGCGGCGACGAACTCTAAGTTTTGCGCGATCGCCTGATATTGAGCATTGGTCATGATGTCGTGTTTCGCCGAAATGGCCTGGCAGGCGGCGCGCGCATTCGCATTGTTGATATTCACCCAAGGGGTCAATGCCGCCTGTGAGGTGGCGACTCCGCCCACGTCTTTCGCTTCATAAGCCATGACGCAGAAAAGAGTCGTGGTGTTCGTGCCATCGGGCGGAACGCCCACGTAGTTCGGGGGGCAAGCCGTTAGGAGAATGTACGCGGGTTTGTTGGCGATGAACGTGGACCATTCACCTGATGTTCGAGTGGGAACGAAAACATCTTTGGTTCCGGTATTCTGCACCAGTCGACCGACGGAATGTTCGAAAATCCAAACCGACTGTCCCGCATTTACGCGGTAGAAATTCGCGGCGCGGGCCGGACCGGTGAAAATCGACAGTAGGACTAGAAGAAAGAGAAGGCCCTCATTCGGCATGACACCATTATATTCCCAAAAGGGGAGAGGAGGCGATTCAAAATTTCGCCCCGTCTCCCGTGGGTTCGATTTCGCGTTATTGTCCGACGCCCTGCTCACAGACTCCGAGAAGGTGATTCAGTTTGGTCGTCAGGACTTGAGAATCGACGATCACTTGCTGTTGACCGTAGGCGCTGTCCGAGCTGTCGAGAAGGCCTTTGACCGTTTTACCTGCGGAATTCGTCAGCGTCAGGTAGGCGTCGCCGCCATCGACCATGCCGATATCGGTTTTACCGTAGCGCAGTTGTTGTGCGGCCGCCGCGACCTCTTTGAGGTGAGTGGCTTCGATGAAAACGCGGGCGCATCTCAGCTTGCCGTTCGGCTTTTCGCGCGTCAAATCGTAGGCGCTGAATTCCGTGAGCCCGAGGTCCGCGCGGAAATTAAGTTCCATACGAATACCGAAGGGCGCGCCCGGTGCCGGATACCATCCACTGCGCTCGTACACCAAACGCTTCAGCGGTCCGCTTAAGATTCCGGGTTCGAGGGGTCGCTGGGACTTTTCGTCGGTCTCGAGGGAAGCGAGCTGAGTTTCGGCGGCGGTGAGATTGTTTCCGCAAGCGGCGAGAGTCATGGTCAAAGCGACGAGCGAGATTTTCAGAATGGTCTTCATTTGGGTTCTCCTTGATGAGTCCAGGATGCCGCGTTCGCGCGGTGGTTCCGACTGACAAAGGAGGGCGATGTCGTCACGAAATGAGACGTTCAGGCGACGTCGAGTGAATAGGTCGTCCCCGAACCGCGCCCTTGACGTCGTAAACGCTTCTGGGCGACGCCCCATGCGAGAACGCGTTTCATCAGGCTTTCCGATATCCCCAGGCGTGCCGCGGCCTCGGGGCCGGTAAAATAAGGCTCCGTCCCGAAATCCCTTTCAAGGCGTTGTAGCAAACGTCTTTGGTTATCACGAGGCTCGCGTGAGAGCGTCAGGATCAACGCGAATCGGTCCGGTTTGCGCAGGCGAAATTGGCCGCCGGATTCTTCGATCTGTAAAGGCAGATCGTTTTCGCTCAGCCAGCGGCGGGTGCGTCTTAGAATCTGGTGCACGCGCTGGGGCGACGAAAAGATATCGAAGTGTTCGCGTGGAAAAAGACGGCCGAACAATGTGGCCAACCGTTGCGGGCGAAAAAGATCTTGGCTCAGGGCTTCGATCAGTTGCAGGCATTTCGCCGTCGGTGGTCGAACCGTCCGGGTCATGCCGTGAAGTTCGCCCGTCGCGAGATCCAGGGCCGCAGAATCGGGCGCGCCCCAGCGCCAACGCGAGGGCAGCTCCGGTAGGTCGGTCCGGTCGAGACGACTTTGAATACGGGCCCGGTAGCCCGTGAAGGGCGTGCCCACCAAAAGCTCCAGGTAGGCGTCGTGGTCGAAGTGGTCCGTCAGTAAGAACAGGCGTGCTTCGCGCGCGGTTTCCCAGTCGCTTGCTTTTTCGGCGTCCCGCAGGACGATTTTCATCGCGTCGCTTTCCGTTTTTTCCTTCAGGTCGATGACGGCGTTCCACTTGCGCACGAACAGCAAGTCCTCATTCTGGATTCCGCCGAGAATGGCTTGTGCCTGCACCAAGTCTTTACGCGCGTCGGAAAACCGGCCACGACCTAAATGCCATTGCGCGCGCAGTTCGTGAAGGTTGCCGCGTAAACGACCCGCGTTTTCCGCCTCCGCGAAGGCGCGTTCGATTTCGTGTGCGGCGGCTTCCCACTGATGCAGAGTCAGTAGACACGCCACCAGATTCACGCGTGCGATCAAGCGCGGATAATCCGCGAGGGGAAACTCTAGATAGCGGTGAAGCAATGGCAATGCCGCTTCGTAATTCCATTCATTGAAGTGGCAGAAGGCCTGGAACAGCAAGATTTGTGGATCTTTCTGTGGATCCAGCTTTTGCAAGACGCCCAAGGCTTCGGTCACGGCCCCGCTGCGTTGAAGGAGCATCGCGTATTCCGCGCGTTCGGCTTCGCTGGCGATCTCTTCACGAACGAGGGGCGTCAGGATGCGTAGCCCTTGGCTGAGCAAACCGGAACGGCGACAAAGATTCGCGAAATCGCGCTGTAGTGATCGCGGTAGTTTGGAAATCTCCAACTCACGTAAAAGACGGTGGGCCTTTTCATCGCGCCCCTGGCGAATGTGTTCGTCGCATTCGCGAAGGAGCGCCTGGAAAGACATTAAGGATTCAGCTTTCCCGGATTGGCGAAGCAGCTTACGGGCACGTTCGTACGTTCGATGTATTCGACGGGCTCCGTATCCGGAACGGCGATTTTGATGCTCATCGTGCCGCTGCCGCCGCGACGGGCGTTGGCGATCGAAACTTGAACCTGGGTATGGGCGACGCTCACGTCGTAACCAGAGATCTGCACCGGCAACTCATAGATGGCGCGCACACTGGCATCCGAGATTTTGTACAGAACGTTCGCGCGGGGGAACCCATTCAGGTCGGTCAGTGCGAAAACCGGTGCGCTCAAGTCGATCGTCCGGTCGTCTTTGATGACCGCGCAGAATGCTTGCATGGGGACATCCGTCCAAACCGAATAGACTTTGGCGTCGGCGACGACGATGTGCAGATTTAGATCGGAAACCTCAATCGAAGCGTCGGGAAGCACTTCCGCTTCGGTCAGAGGTTCACAGTTGCGCAGGTAAACTTCCCACGAGGAATCGCCCGCCCAGCGAAGACCGGTTTCAAGTTCGCGACCTGATTCACACGCCGATCCATTGTAGGCGAACCGCGCCAGAGGATTCGCGCCTTGGTATCCGTTGCCATTATTTTTTGAGGTGAGACCGAAGACATCCAGTTCGTCAAAGGCCGAGCCGCTGCAATTCTGGAAAGCGACGACGGCGCAAAGTGCCAGCAGCGTGGCTAAGATCGTGGTGATCCGCGACTTCATGATGTCCCCCTTCTTTCATTTTGCCCGTACCGCCGTCCATTCACGAGCGGATTCCGTCATGTTTAGACTAAATCGAAACGGCGGGCGAGGCCGCTGACATTTCGAGGCGAAGTTGTTTCGTGATGAGACGTGATTAGATCCGGTAAGGCCGACGTTTGGGACGAAGGCTTGCGTGGGTCTCGAGGAATCGCTTCAGGCGCGCGAAGGCGTCTTCACGGTCCAAGTCGTTAAAGACCTCGTGCAGTCGTCCGGGAAGTAGGGCCAGCTCATTCGCGGGATTTTTTAGATGGCGGGCGAGTTGACGGATTTCACGGCTATCCACGACGGGGTCGGCTTCACTGCCGATCAAAAGTGTGGGCGCCGTGTAGGCCTGCGCATGAAAGAAAACGCTTTCGATGGCGGACTGCGCGGATTCGAAAAGTCCCGCCGAAATTTTTTGATGGCGGAGCGGATCGCGTTGGTAACGGCGAAGCCTTTCGGGATCGCGGGTCAAAAGCTCGGGAGGAAGCCCCGCATCCAGCGTGAAGCGGGGGGCGACTTGCGAGATGACTCCCGAGGCTTGGCGTTTCCATTCGGGCACGGGTAAGGCCACGCCCAAAAAAGGCGAACTCAAAATCAGCGGGCAGTCTTGAAATTCGCGGAGTCCCAGAAGCGACTTCAGCAGAACCAAGCCCCCCATGGAATGTCCCATGAGCAGCAGCGGTTCCGTCCGTCGATTGAGCTTGAGAACGAAGTTCACGAAAATCTCGAAGTCTTGCGTCAGCTGATAAATATCCGCGATCGCGCCGCGTGCGCCCTGCGAACGCCCGTGGCCACGCAGATCCCAGGCCGAGACCCGCAAGTCATAGTCGGCCAGCTCGTGGACGAAATCGTCATAGCAGTCCGAATGCTCGCCCAGGCCGTGGATGATCACGAGGTGGGCGCGCGGATTCGTGGCGCTCCACTGCTGGTAATAAAGCCGAAGACCGTCGGCGCTTTCGAAAAAGGATTCGGTACGCTGCATAGAGCCTCTATCTTTCACCAGTTTGCGACGGAAGGGGGCTCCGGGGCAAGATCGCGAATTCCGGGTTGACCTTTCGACGGGCAAAGGACAATGGATGAGCATGCGTAGCCTGACTGAACTCGTAAAAACTGCCGATACGTCCCGTGATGCCCTGTGGGAAGACGAATTTCTGACCCGGTTGACGGATGCGAAATTGACGGTCCTTAGTCCCGATCCCCAGACCGGACCTGATCAATGGCCCTACCTGCTCGTTTCGACGGACGAAGGCGAAGAGTCCGCGCAGAAGGTGCTCGCTTGGTTGGCGGAAAAAGGGATCGGCATGGCCGTGAATCCCACGAAGGATTATCCGGATTTCGTGCTGACGTACGGAATGATCTGGAACTTTCGCGAGTCGGGCCGCTTCATCGATCGTCGTCAGGTTCCGCAAGACGGCTCTGTCGAATACGATCCGAAGAATCTGAAGATGTCGGGGCCCCCGACCGAGCAGTATCTTCCGCTCTACGTGCGTCGGATCTTGAAGCAGTTCTGGACGGACCAAGGCGTGCTGAATCCCCGCATCCAGGTTTTAAGCGTGGATGGCGAAAACTTCGATTTCGCATTTTCGTTGGAGTCTTTGGGAAATCCCCCCGCATCTGAACATGCGGGAATCGCCGAGGCGGTCAGTTGGTTCTTGCCGCCCCACTACAGCGTCGTTCTCGTCAGCGAAAAAGGCCTTCCGCCTTTCTCGGGTCTCTAATTGTCTTCGAGTTCGCCCGGAGCGGGCAGCAGGTCCACCAGACATTCGCGCCAGTATTCGGGAGCGTCGTCCGAGTAGTCGATCCCGATTTCAAATCCGGATTTACCGGCGAAGCGGGTGCGGGCCACGCGGCCCGAAATTTCGATATTGAGTTCCGATAAGTGAATCATGACTTTTTCGCCGATCAGTGCATCCAAATTGAGGTTGCGACGGAATTCGACCGGCACCAGCTCATCGCGCTGAACGAGCAGCAAAAATCCCGACGTCGATGCTTCGACGATGGAACCACCTTTGGCGATTTTGGCCAGGTTTTCCATCGACGCGACTGAAGTCACCGTCAGGGGAGTAATGTCTTTGCGAGGTGCGCCCCGGCGGGCGTGGAGCGTTCTGCTCATCCGTACCTTCTTTCCGAATACCAGAGGCTTAACTGTTCTCTGACCCCTTTCTCTTCGGCAAACCTGGACCAAAGTTAAGGGGAAAAATTCGCGAGAAATACGTGCGTTTCCGGCCGTCGAACTTGCTCCTCTTTATGTAGGAGTTCGACAGCCTTTCTCATTGTGAGATGCGGGTGTCCAGAGCGCGAGCGCGTACTGAAACTCGCCGTCGTCCCACAGGTAACCTTGGCCGGAACTCGCGCCGGTGGCGGTGAAGGTGAATTGGAGGATGTCGTGTTCGCGCGTTCGCCAATCCGTCAGCGCAATCTGCGAAACGACCAAGGGTTGGCAGTCCCCTTTGAGCGCTTTGAAAGCCGCTTCACGCGCGCACCAGAGATGCGCGGGGGTCAGGGGACTAAACGAATGATCGCGCGGGCTCGCCACGCGTGCGGCCGCGGCTTCGGTGACGCGCTCAATGTCTTCGAGATCGAAGCCGAGTTGGAGCGCCGAGGGATGCGCTTCGGTCAGACCCACGAATCCACCCCGCATCGGCGCATGGGAAACGCTGGCGTGGACCGCCGCGCTCGCGGCCTTCTTCAGCAGGAGTCGGTGCTGCGCCTCGTTCGCGGCCCAGGCCGAATCGACGGCGCCCAGAAACGGCGGCAGTCCTTGGTCGAACGCGCAGAAAAGAAGGAAGCGTTCGAAATCCATTTTAGAGTGAGTTCTTCACCGCGGGGAACGTCTCGATCGACTTGAGCACGTCCGGGACTTCAAAGCGGGCGGGCCAGGTCGTGGGTTTCCCCGCCGCCAGGTCCATCATGCGATCCAGCGAGATCTGCGCCGCCTGGCGAAGTTTTTCGCTGACTTCGACTTTGGGGCTCAAGGTTTCGAGCGATCTTTTGATCTTCTGGAGCGTATTCAGTTTCATGTACGGACAGTCGTTGCACTGGCAGGACTCGTCTTCGACGGGGGCTTGGATCAGCTCCGCGTCGGGCCGCAGTTTGCGCATCTGGTGAAAGATCCCGGTTTCGGTCGCGATGATGAACTTCTTCGCGGGATTGTTTTTCACTTCCTCCAGAAGGCGCGAAGTCGAGCCCACGACCTGCGAATGCGCGAGGATGTTTTCATCGCACTCGGGGTGCGCGATGACGATCGCGTCGGGATGTTTTTCGATCAGCTCATTCAGTCGGCGCGCCGAGAACAGCACATGCACTTCGCAAGCGCCCGGCCACAGGATCATGTCACGCTTCAGTTCACGCGCCAGGAAGCGGCCCAGGTTGCGGTCGGGACCGAACAGGATGGGGCGATCTTTCGGAATCGCCTCGACGATTTTCTTGGCGTTCGACGACGTGACGATGACGTCCGAGACCGCCTTCACCTCGGCGCTCGAATTGATGTAGGTCACCGCGATACCGTCGGGATGTTTTTGCCGCCATTTGATGTACTCGCCCACGGGGGACCCGGTGACGAGCGAACAGCCGGCGTTCATATCGGGAACCAGAACCGTCTTTTCGGGATTCAGAATTTTCACCGACTCGGCCATGAAGACGACGCCGGCGAGCAGGATGACGGGCTCGGCGACCTGCTGACCTTTCTGCGCCAGGAAAAAGCTGTCGCCGACGTGATCGGCCAGATCCTGGATGTCGCCCTCTTCATAGAAGTGCGCCAGGATGACGGCGTTTTTCTCTTTTTTGAGGCGACGAATGTCGTCGGCGAGGTCGTAACTCATGCGACCTTAATACGCCCGTAAAGACGGGGCCTCAACTGGTTTTCAGTCACTACGGCGAAGGCCGCGGCTAGATGGTATTTCCGCCCTTGAGGACGTTGATGATGGACTTGGAGACGGTCTTCAGCGAGTCGATGACGCCCTTGCCCTCTGACGCGGTCGCTTCAAACTCGGGAGAGTTATAGCGATTCAGCTGGGTGCGGAGCTCTTTCAGCGAGGCCGCATTGGGAAGATCGCGTTTATTGTACTGAATGACGAGCGGGATCTCGCGGATGTCGTAGCCCTGGGATTCCAGATTGCGTTCGAGGTTCCGGAGCGATTCGAGGTTTTCGTCCATCCGCTCGGCCTGCGAGTCGGCGACGAAGACCACGCCGTCCAGACCCTTCAGGATCAGCTTACGGCTCGCATCGTAAACCACTTGGCCGGGAACGGTGTAAAGGTGGAAGCGTGTTTTGTAGCCGCGGATCTCGCCGATGTTCAGTGGCAGGAAATCGAAGAACAAGGTCCGCTCGATATCCGTGTTCAGCGCGACGAGCTTCGACTTCTGCTCCTGCGCCGTATGCTGGTAGACCCATTGCAAATTTGTCGTTTTACCGCCGAGCGAAGGCCCGTAGTAAACGATCTTGCAGTGGATCTCTTTGGCATTGTGGTTAAAGAAGGACAATTACAGCTCCACCCCTATTGGTCAGCTCTTTAGAGCTCGACCCTATTTTCCATCGCGCGGCTCATCGTGCGGTCGTCGATGTAGTCGATATCACTTCCAATGGGAACACCATGGGCGATTCGACTCAAGCGAATTCCTTTATCCTGCAGGGTCTTTGCGATGTACAGCACGGTCGTGTCACCCTCGAGATCGGCATCGAGCGCCAAGATGATCTCGCGGATTTTGGGCTTTTCGCCCAAAAGCCCGGCATTCACGCGCTGAACCAGCTCGTCGATCCGCAGATCCTGCGGGCCGATGCCTTCGAGCGGCGAGAGCGAACCGTGCAGAACGTGGTAACGACCGCGAAAGGCGCCCGAGGATTCGATGCGCTGGATATCGGAAGGCTCTTCCACGATGCAGAGGGTGTCGTCGGCGCGCGAGGGATCGCTGCAGTAGCGGCAAAGCGCGACGTCGGTGAAGTTGAAACATTGGGGACAGGCGTGCACTTCGGATTGCACGCGCTCCAGAGCCTCGCCCAGGCGCCGCGAGTAATCGGCGGGAGCCTTCAGGATGTGGTACGCCAAGCGCTGCGCGGTCTTCGGGCCGATGCCCGGCAGACGCGCCAGCTCTTGAACGAGTTTTTCGAGGGCCTGGATGTGGAGCACTTAGAAGCCCGGGATATTCATGCCGCCGGTGATCTTCTCCATCTCTTTGGAGGAAGTCTCTTTCGCGACTTTGAGGGCGTCGTTGGTTGCGGCCAGGATCAGATCCTGCAGCATTTCGGCATCTTCTTTCGAGATGACGTCGGGATTGATGACGACGGCTTTGACGAGGTTGTCACCGCTCACGGTCACTTTCACGGCTCCGCCGCCGGCGGTTCCTTCGAAAGTGCGCGTCGCGAGTTCTTCCTGCGCCTTTTTCATTTTCATCTGCATTTGGTTCGCCTGACGCATCAGTTGCGCCATTCCGCCTTGCATACCCTTCATCGTTTACTCCTTTGCCTTGTTCGCACTTGCTGCGGGGTTCGGTTTCGCCTGCGGGGCCAGGCCCTGCACACGTCCTTGGAACACCCGGTTGAAAGTGGCGACTTTCGGATCCTTTTCGGCCCGTTCAATTAATTCAGATTCGGCGGCCTGCGCCTTTTGCACGGCCAGGCCTTGTGCCGACGTGCCCGTCGCGTTCGTGTCTTTTGTCACGTGCACGTCCAGGGCGAAGCGTCCGCCCCAGTGCTGCTCGATCAGCGACTCCAGCTGCGTCCGCGTCGCTTTGTCCATCAGCTGGTCGCGCAGAAACGCCATCTTCGAGGGAATGGTGAGTTCGAGTTTTCCGTTCTCGGCGCTGATAAAATAAAGCTGTTCCAGCTTCGCGGACAACAGGGGCTCGGAGCCCTTCAGGCGCTGGACGAATTCGAACCAGCGGTCCTGGGGATTCATCGCACTCGAAATCGGCGAGAAGGTGGGGGCGCCCGGCTGAGGGGCGCCCGGCTGAGGGGCGCCCGGCTGAGGGGCGGGCGCGGCCGGCGGAGGCGCGGCTTGCGAACGTGCGGGCACCGCATTCGGCAGCTCACGCCGCGCGGGCGTCGGTGCGGGAGCCGAGGTGCGGGGCGGGGGCGTGACCGCTTTCGCCTGCGTCGCCACGCGAGCTTCGACGGGAGCCGTGGACGGAGTCGCCGGTGCGACGACACCCGGGGCGGCGGCGGGAACCGAGGCTCCCGACTCCAGCGCTTCGTACAGGCGCGGGAAGTCGACCCAGCGCGGGGCCGAGGCCAAACGCAAAAGCGCCATCTCCATCGCCCACTGCGGTTCCGAGGCACGATTGACGTCCTGCGCGCCTTTCAAGGCCATATCGAACAAGATCTGTAGATCCGCCTCGCTGATCAGAACCGAGAAGTCCTTCAACGCACGTAAATCCGAATCCGGCAGATCGATCATTTGCGCCGAGTCTTGATCGAAGATCTTCACCATCGACAGATGGCGCAGGTCTTCGATCAGCTTTTGCAAAAACAGCGCGGGGTCCGCGGCGACGCGATTCAGTTTCTGGAAGACGGGACCCAGTGCTGTGGGATCGCGGTGAATGATCGCCGAGACGGAGTCTTTCACGAGCTGGTGGTCGGTCAGCCCCAGGATGTCGGTGACGGTCTGCACTTGCAGGTCTTTACCGGCGAAGGTGATGACTTGATCAAGCAGTGACTGACTATCACGCATCGAACCGTCGCCTTGGCGCGAGATCAGCCAGAGCGCGTCTTCAGAGGCCGCGACGCCTTCGTCACGGCAGATGAGCGCCAAACGTTCGGCGATCACGCGCGTGGGAATACGGCGGAAGTCAAAACGCTGCACGCGCGACATGATCGTGGCCGGGATCTTGTGGACCTCGGTCGTCGCGAAAATAAAGATCACGTGTTCGGGCGGCTCTTCCAACGTCTTCAGCAGGGCGTTGAAGGCCGCGGTCGAAAGCATGTGAACTTCGTCGATGATGTAGATCTTGAAGCGACCCGTGGCCGGCATGAAGACGACGGTTTCGCGCAGCTCGCGCACAGCTTCGACACCGTTATTCGAAGCTCCATCGATTTCGATGACATCAACGCTGCGTCCGCCGGTGATCTCCACGCAACTGGGACAAGTGTCGCAAGGAATGAAGTCGACCGCGTTCGGACAACGGATACTTTTGGCAAGGATGCGGGCGCTCGAGGTCTTACCGGTTCCGCGCGGGCCGGTGAAAAGCAAAGCGTGGTGAAGTCGACCGGTGCGCAAAGCATTCCGCAGCGTCAGGGTCACATGATCTTGACCCACCAGCTGTTCGAAGTTTTGCGGACGCCATTTACGGGCGATCACCTGGTACGACAAATCACAGTCCGATCGTGAGCGTGTGGTGGAAATCGAAAAGTGCCGGGCACCCCTTCTCACGGAGACTTCTGGGTACCGTTGCTCCCTTCCGGGCCTAGCGGGGTTATCAGAAGGGTTCCTGGAAGGACCCGGCATCGGAAGTTGTAGGTTCTCGCTCTAGAATTGTCGAGTGCTCTCGATCCTCAACGCGGAGGATTTCCACATTTATGTGACGTAAGGTATTTCGCGTTAAACACTATGCGTCGATGCGCCTCAAAGAGGTGCGAGCGACGTCTAGGAACGAGTCTCGGCTCGGCCGGATATCCCTGTCTGGAGCGTCTCTCCGCCAGCTTTGATGCGCCTAGTTTTAAGGCAATTTTGTTTCAGCGTGAGACGAAAGTGCCAATAATGGGCGTTTGTTGTGCCAAAATTTGTAATTCCGCTTAAATTTCTGACACAATTGTTTCACACGGAGAAAACCCGGAGAGGTGACATGACGACGTCCACTTTTGGAAATTCCATTCTTAGAAGCGTCACACAATGCGGCCAAGGTTTGCTGCTTGTTGTGGCATTGCTGATGGTGCAGGCAACTGCATTTGCGACGACGGAGACGGGCCCCACGCCGGTTCCCACGTCGGTGAAGTGTGACGTGGTGTCCACGTCGACCATCGACGATCCGGGACGTTACAATCTGAAGGATGCCGCGGGCGACGCGCTTCAGATTGGTGTTCCCGTCACCTTCCCCGATATCGTGCTCTTCAAGGCTTACTGTTATGTCAGCGAAGCCGACGTGAAGCTCGATAAGCTGCCCGTGCAGAATCTGATCGATTCGATCAAATTCCCCGCGTGCGGTTCGGATTCGAACGTCTGTACCGTGTACCAGGCGACCGAAAAGAACGTTCAGCTGACCAAAAACCGCACCCTGGTCGCGGAAGTTTTGGTGCAGAACAAAACCGACAAGACTGTCGTCATCAATGAAGGCGAAATCACCGGGCACGTCGAGCAAGTCGATGAAGCTCCGGCGCTTTTCCAGTTCACCCGTGCGAACTGGAAGAACCCCGATACGCCCATCTATCCTCCGCTCCGTAACGGCAAGTGCCGTGTGATCGTTTCGGGTGCGTTGGATCCGATTCCCGAAAACGAAGCGATTCCGGAAGTTCGCGTTTCCAACGGAAAACTCCTCTTCACCGCGAGCGTGACGGGCGTGACCGGTCAGGGCGCGGAAGTCACCTCTATTAAATGGAATGGCGGACCCAATCAGAATGGTCTGTGGGAAAATCCCCCGTTGAACGTCGTCTCGACGGTTTCGGCGAACGTGAAAATCAAAGCGGGCCAAGCGCTCGAATGTAGTATCAAAGTGAAGCCCGTCGGTCAGAACTACTCGATCGGTCTGTCACGTTACGGTGATTGCGGATTCTTCGGTGGTCTGCGCCGGTACTATTTCTGGGATAAGGCCAATAAGGCGCCCCAGACGACAGGTTACAAACCCGAAATCATGTTCCCGGGTAACGAAGCGAAGTACGGAAAAAGCGCTCCCGAGATTCCTTTCCGCGGTGTCTTGAACGCGGCGGCGTCGATCCAGGGCGCGATCGAAGTCGGAACGAACGGCGAAGTCGTTCACCCGACCGTCGAGTACCGCAAATTTGCTAAAGCCGTCATCGTCGCGAAGTCGTTCAATCCCGCGAACAATAAAGTGGGTGACGATCCGATCGCGTGGGGAGAGCTCGACCTTTCGAACTACGCCCTGTCGCAAATGGCACTTCTGCAAAACGTCGGTGAAAACGAAACCGTCGTCTTCCAAGCTTACCTGGCACGTTCCATCATTAAAGACGGTAAGGAATTGCGTGGATCCTCGGATCCCGGTGGATTCCCGCTTTATTCGATGGATCTGGCTGGTGATGATGGAACTCCCGCGGACTACATCGTTCCTTTCGTGAATGCTTCTTGTAGCGTCATGACGATCGGTGTGCCCACGCGTTCCGACAAAGAGATCGGACCCGAGCTCGCGGGCGTGCAGATGTGTACCTTCTCGAAGCCTTACCAGTTGAAAGACTTGGCTTCGGGCCGCGTTTCTTTGGAAATCATGCACTTGGTTCCCGAATATGCGACACACTCGTTCCCGCCGAACCTCGTGAAGTCGATGGCGAAGAACGAAGCGACTTGTAACGCGAACGACCCGGTGAAGAAAGAGTGCTGGGATATCAAGGCGAGCCAGCTTGGTGTTTCGACCGAGAAGCCTTTTGAAACTCACGATCAGTGTCGTGAAGTGAAAACCGTGACCAAGAATACGACCGTCTGTAATAAGTACGGTTGCCAAACGGTTTCGGTTCCCACCACGATGGAAGTCTACAAACCCGGTTGTAACATCGTCGAGCAGGCAGAGTGCGGCCCCACCATGGCGGTTCGTTTCTCGGGTTACAATCAGATGATGCTCGGCGCGCTCGGTTGCGCGGCGAAATATCAACGTGCGGGTGAGAACGTCACCGCGACCCTGGAGAACGAAGGGATCATCCCTTACACCAGCTTCGGTGGTGATTCGCCCAAGCACTACACCAAGTATAAGCCGGCCTTCGGTCAGACCAACGGTTACGCTTGTATTCCTTGCCGTTTCGCGGGTGATGCGACCAAGGCGGGTACGGACCTGAAGTCGACGACCAAGCCGATTCCCGTGGATGACGATCCGTCGAATCCTCGTCTGCCGATCTACTCGTTCAAAAAGTCGACGGCGCCCAGAGATTGCGTGAAAGACGTGACCTTCACGGTTCGTTACTTCGGATCGGGTGTCTGCGATGGCGTGAACGCGCCTCCGGGACACTTCTGTAGCTCGAACAATATCAGCCAGCAGAACTGTACGACGAGCGACACGGCCATGACCGCGAGCAACCCCACTTCGGGTGGCGGCAATATCGCAGGTCAGTTCCGTATCCCGGTTTGCCCTGGTTCAGGCCTGGATTACAACGAGGTCGCGGTCTCTTGGTCGCCGATCATCGTCGACATCGCAGGGAACGGGATCACCGTCTCGCGGAGCTTCGATCTGGCTCGTCAGTTCGATATCCGTGGCGATGGCCGTGCCCGCGTCCTGGATTGGCCGATCAACAATGACGAAGTCGCGTTCCTGGTCCGTCCGGACAAAAAAGGAAACGTAACTTCGATCAAGGAACTGTTCGGGGACTACAAAGCGAAAAACGGATTCCTTTCGCTGGCGAAACTGGACTCGAACAAGGACGGCAAGATCAACCGCAAAGACAAGGCCTTCAAAGAGCTGGGACTTTGGTTCGATCGCAACCGGAACGCGAAAGTCGATCCGGGTGAAATCGAAGCCCTCGAAATCCACGGTGTCTTTGAGCTGCCTTTGCAGTACACTAACTACGCTCGGAAGGGCGCGGAAGGTAAGACGCTTACGTCCTCGTACTTCAACCACAAGCATAAACGCTACATGAACGTCGAGGATCACTACTTCTATGAGTACATCTCGTCCGGTCAAAAGATGTCGCAGAAGTGAGCTCGGGCTCTCGATCGTTGAACTAGTCATCGTTACGTTCATCATGGGGCTGCTGGCCGTACTGGTCGCAGCCCCGATTCAGATGACGAATCAGCTCGCGAAGACCAGCCTTGATCGGCTGGTCGAATCCGCGGAATCTCCTACGACCATTCGAATGTTCAACCAGCACTTCACGTCGGCGCAGATCGTGCGTTCGCCGCTGTTGTCGTGCACGGGTGACTCGAAAATCTTTAAGACCGAATCGATTCGGGCCGTTGACGGTCATATTCGCGTTATGCCGGTCACCGAAACCACCGATCCGGATGCGTCGAGGGGATTTTCCTTACCCTTCGTGAGCTCGACCGCGCTGGGGGCGATCGACGACTCCACGAGTGACGGATTGACCTTGTCCGACGTCAGCATGTTTAGCAAAGGTGACCTCGTCGTGATCGCGAACGCCGAAAACTCTTCGGTTTCGGGACTTTTCACGATTCGTGAGGTCGACGCGTTGGCGGGCCGAATCCGCATCGCGGATGCGGTCTTGGCGCCCGATGCGGGCGACTGCAAAATCAACTCGTCGGGCAGCACTTCGTTTTCGCAGATGAAGGCCATGGCTTCCGCTAAGGGCATGAAAAACGTCGTCGTGATGCGCTTCCATATCGCGAACTACGTCGTGGAAAAAGACGCGATCTTCGTACGGATCTATCCGCAGACTCAAGGGGACCAGTATACGGCGAAGTTCGTCGAGAAGTTCGAATATTTCGATTTGACGATCCAATATCAAAAGCGCCAAGAGGTCGGCAGTACGCTGACCGCCGAAGACTTTGAAGAGATCGAAGGAACGACTTGGGCGACTTTAGATTTGATGGCTTTGAGCCCCGCCGCGGAATTCCAGCGAAATCAGAAAGGCTGTCCTAAAGATTTCGTGGATACGCCCCGGCTGCGTTGCGTGGACGGTCAGATGTACGATCGTCGTCAGATCAAAAACACCATGCGCTTCGTCTTGGCGTCGACCAAAACCCTGAATCGTTTCGTGCAGACGACTTTCGTCAGTCGGCAGAACGTTTTCCCCACGTGCTATATCCAGGCCCAGGAAGTGGGTTTTGTGTTGAATGTTCCGGAATCGAAGAAGAACTGTATCGGACCATCCGGAACACCACCGATCACGATTCCCCTGCGCAAGCTGTATCGTGTTTCGGGAGCCGTCAGCGAGGTCGCTTTGGGTAACATCCGGTTGGACATTGCCCCGAAGCTAAAGGATGACGCGAAGATCTGCTGTATGAACGCGGGAGAGGTCGAAGGACTCGCCAGAGGGATGAACCCGAACGATATCGTCACTTCTTCGGACGCGCTGAAGCTTCAAGGGACGCCGTCCAATCTGTCGGAACTGCTTTGTCACGTTTCGGGCGGTGTGGAATTGGCCGCGGAGCTGTCTTTCTTCGATCCCGGAACGCTCCAGAATCGAAAGATTTCGTGCCAGGACACCATCGGTATCTTCGTCGGTGATAGCACGACCGTTTTCGATCTCGAGGTCGGTGAAAAAATTCGTTGTCAGCCAAGTGGGGCCTGCTCTTACCCCAAACATATTGTGAATACGAAAACCGGAGAAATCATTCCGCACAACTTCCCGGTCGAATGCGAGTGGAGCGACAAACAAGCTCGGGCGTGCTGCGAGGAGTTGCCGCCGGATCCATCGGTCGTTTTGACGAGCGTCAGCTTGAAGCCCCCGGCGCCGTACAAAATGAAAGACCCCCTCAAGCTTACGGTGAGTTGCAAATGACGAAGCGATCCAGTCAGTCCGGTTCGGTGATGGTTCTGATGTTGGTGGTTGCCGCGGTGATCGGGATCATCGCGTACGTCGTTTCGAACCTGGTTTCGCAGGTTTTGAACTCCTTGAGCGACGAGGACATCCAGCTCGAGGCGCAGATGTTGGCGAGCGACTTGCGTGAGCATACGAAGTATATGCTTTCGTACGACAAGGTGACTTTCATCAATGCGCCTCTGCAGATCGATAGCTCACGCCGCGACAGTATCCTTCAGCTTTGGAAGGATTCTCCGTCGCAATCGAATTTCGCGAACGTCATGAACGTGACGAACGTTTGCGGTGGGTACGATACCTTGGCCAATTTTCTTGGGACTTTAAGCATCAATGGCGAGCCGGTGTTCTGTCCGGTGATGGTCCGTCAACCTCAAATGACCACGAAATTGATCCAAGACATGTACCTGAAGCAGTGGTCGCGCGCGGATCGGAACGCGCAAATTTGGAATATCGATCAGTTTAAAAAAGAGACGATGGCCGACGTTTTCGTGACGAACGATGCCGATGGTAATCCGTTGCCGCCGGGAATGTTCCGCATGGTCTACAAATACTCGAAGAAAGCGAGCGGCGGCGGCGAGGATCTCGATTGGTTCATCAATCCGCAGAATTCGATTCCCATCTATCTGGGACAACGCTTGTTGGAGCTTGGCCAAGATCGTAATTCGGGTTTTGAAATCAAGGCTTCGGTGACCGTCGATTTCTTCACGGACGATATGGGATTTGTCGGTAAGCTGAGCGAACGTTTTTACAAAATTCGCTCGGAAGTCGAACTGAAAAAGGGGGCGGAATCGAAGCGTTTCGTAGATACGGAAAGTTTCGCTCTCCGTACGCCGACGCAAAAAGATTTCAGCCTTTTTGTCCTGTTCCCGGTCGACAACTCAACCCCGGCGCAGCCGACGGATAGCTTCAAAAAGTCGATGCGAATCCATCCTTCGTCAAACATTCGCGGTCGCGTTTACTTCAACGGAAATATCGACGTGGATTCTTTGTCGGATCTGCCGAATTTCCACGATACGGTTTTCATCTCCGGAAGCATCCTGACCAAGTTCACGAACAATGACCTGCAGCTTTTCCGCACGAAGTTTCGGCGTGGACTTGTTACGAACCTTTCGGCGGGAAGATACCTTTTTGATGGGACGTGTTTGAGCGTGCGTAAGCCGGACCCGTTCGATCAATTGATCACGAATGGCACGATGATTCAGTGTAAGAATATGTCCACCGGCGAGTTTGGCATCGAGGCCTATCCCGCCTATGTTGGTGATCCTTGCCGTTGCTTCCCGCGAATCAAGAAACAAGCCGGAACGGTCAACAATTTCAATTGGCAATACGGACCCAAACCCGCGGCTTCGACCTGTCCCACGGCGGAAACTCCCGAAAACTGCAATAATATGATCCGCAACAACCAGGGATTCTTTCAGATTCACGCGGCCGAAGAACTTGAGGTTTCGCAACAGGTTCTTTCTTCGAAGAACGCCAATGATTTTCTGCTCGGTGCTTACAAAAAGATGATCATCAAAGATAGCCCCTTCATCTATGGTTCAATGCTTGTGAGTCACATCGAAGCCCTGCAGCCGTTTGACATGTTCGCGCTTCAGGAAGCGAAGGCCGGAAGCCGCGGTATTGGTTCCGCACAAGATCTGACGGATATGTCAGGAGAGGCGAATGGCAATGCGTTCGGCGTTCAAGCTCCATTGATGAATATGCCTTTGATTCAGTTGGCGAAGGATACGTTTAAATGAGGAATCTGCGGAGTCAGAAGGGATTCACCATCGTTGAAGTCATGATCGCCATGCTGATCTTGGGTATGGTGCTTCTGGCCTGGATGAGTTTGGAAAGTTTCACCGCGCAGACGGTGAGAAGGGTTTCTGACTTTTCGGCCGGGCAAAAGGTCATGCTGACGATCATGAACGATGTCTTGTCTTCGGAAAAAGGTTTGCCCGCATTCGAGCCGCGTCCGGAGTTCTTCAAAACGAATCTGACTCGCGCCGAGTTGAAAGACGCCTTCGACAAAACGACGGGTCGCAAGTCCCTGTGCTACGACCGCAACGCCATGCTGACGACGGATCCGATTGCCTGTTACTACCGGGTCAGCTATTTCAAGATCCGCGTGCGCGACAATACCTACGTCGGTTCGGAGCTTTCGAATATTCCGATGGCCCGGGTGATCGTGCAAATCAGCTATCAGGACAAGAACGACGCCGAAAATAACGACGCCGATCCCGACAATAACGTCACCAAGACGCGGTTCCTGACAAGGCTCGTCTCGAATGTCGCCGACTATTAGAAATCGACTTCACCTTACCTCGATCCTTCTTTTCATTATGCTGATCGCCGCGGGACTTGCGGCGCGGTTAACGGAACTGCGTGACGTCCCGTACGGAATCGATTCGGATCAAACCCGCGTTTTGTTGGTGGGGCGGCAGGCGCTCGCGACCGGGCAGTTCCGAGTTTACGCCGATGAAAGCACGCGATTCGAGGCGATGTCGTCGTATCTTTTCGCTTTGTCCGAGAAGTTCTTCGGCGATGCGCGTGTTCTGAGTTTCATCTTTTCTTTCGCGGATTTAGTTTTACTGGGATGGCTGTTGCGTCGTCGCGGGACCTCTTGGGAATTCACGCTGGGGGGCGTGGCGCTTCTGGCCGCCAGTCCATTCGCCATTTATTACGGTCGCATTTCGGGCCCGTGCGTGGGAGCTTCGACGATCTTGCTCGCCTTCTTTCTGGCGCGCGCGCGTTGGTCGCGAACCTTATGGCTGACGCTCGGTCTTTTCTATTACTCGATCCTGCGTTTGCTTTGGATTTATGAACTTGCGGCCGGCGTCTATCGGCGCGACTGGAAGCGGGCGGGGGCCGGTGTGGCCGCCTTGGTCATTTTGCTTTCGGTGTCGGCCTTGGTGTCGGATTTGGGGACGGACACGCAGCTCCGTGGGGGATACAACTTCCATCTTTCCCCGGAGGAACTGGGCGCGCGGGTCGTGGACGGAATCAGAATTTGGATGGGGCCTCCGTCGGCGCGGATGTGGGAATCGAACGACTCGCTGGTCACCGATCCGGTCAGCAGCGGTTTTGCGTGGGTTCTCGGCTCGGCTCCCGCGATGGGCGTGGGATTCGCGCTTCTTTTCCTGTTGGCTTGGATTCAGTTTGGCCAAGATCTCTTCACGCGGACGCGCGCGATTGGCTTGCGTGAGGCGGTGACCGAGCTTCCCTCCGAGACGAAATTCTTTCTGATTTCGTTCTTCGCCCTGATGTTGAGCCCGACGTACTCGCACGCTTTGTTTTTAGCGCCGTTGGCGGTGTATTTCGTGATCTTGGCCTTTGTCCGCGTCGCCGATTCTCATTTTGGCGTTAGGGTGGTCGTGATGATCGCCTTGGTGATTTCGTCCTGGTCCGGTCTCGTGCAGTCGGGGCGCATGTGGGATCATTTGCGGCAACCCGGTCAGTTCGACGAGACCTTCGCGGATCGAGTGCGGGGCATTTTCGAAGAGCACATCTTGAAAGAAGAGTTACGGGTCACCTACTACACTCCCCAGCATTATGACGTGGCCCGTTTCTGGGCGGCGAAAAGCGACGGGCGTGTGACCGCGCTTCCCCCTTTTGACCCCGCCGTCGCCGTTCGCAGTCTTGAATTGACGGCTGCGGGCAACAGTCAGGTCGTTTATTTCGACGTACAAAAACTCAATACGCCATGGCTCGATCATCCCGAGGCTCAAGCGGCGTTCACGATGCAAGACGAGATCGAACAGCGAATGAAACGCGCGGCCGAGGTCGTTGACCGTTCCGAAATCAAAGTCTTCGGTCAGGTTGTCGCGCGCCGGTATGTGATTCGCTTTCGGTGAGGAGCCTGACCGAAAGTCGGGGTTCCTGACGAGCCAAACGTTTTGACTTTTAGAAGGGGCGCGCTTCAAATATTTGCAAGCCTCAGCATTGGAGTGTTCATGTCGCAAGAGCCTGCTAAAGAAGTCAATCGCCGCGGCCAGATTTGGATCAGCCCCAGAGTGCAGAGCTATATGTTGATCCACGGGATCATCTTCGGCGCGTACTTTCTGATTATCTTCGGTATCGCCGAGTTCTTTTTCTTCGAGAAATTCAAAACCGGCTTAGAGGCTTCGGGCCTTCCCGCGAATCACGAGCTGGTTCGTTATTTCTACGACTACCAATGGGTGAAGGTTCTTTTCATCGTGGGCTGCTCGATGGTCGTTTTGCTCGTTTCGACGCTGCAGATGCTGTACGTATCGCACCGGATTTGCGGCCCGATCTACAAAATGACCAAGATCATGGACGAAATGGCCAGCAAACCCGACAAGCAGGGTGAAATTCGTTTCCGCGAACGCGACTTCTTTGAAGAGCTTGCCGACGCCGCCAATCGTTTGTTCTCGAAGTACAAACTTGTTCCGAAAGACGAACCGAAATCATGAAGTTCCTGCGTGCCGTGATCGCGGTCATGGTTCTGGGGGCGCTGCCGGCGTGGGGATCCTTCACGCTAGTCGACGATACCTCGGGCAAACGTTACCGCTGCAGTGAGGTGGGCGGCTTGGGTGCCGCGGATCCCTCCTGCATCGAAAAAGTTCGAACCTATTGCCGCTCGAACAGCAGTTACTCTCCGAATGAGTGCTTCGATAAGGCGACCAAGGCCTGTGGTTTGGGCGCGAACATGAAGGACTGCGTTCCGAAAAGCCACGCCACTTGCCGCTCGACGACCTCGTTCGATTCGAAGGCGTGTTTTGACCGCGCCCTTACCGGTTGCGGCGGCCTTTAAAAATCGACACGGCCGCGTAGAATCGCCTCGAGCGCTTCGGTTTCCTCGGCCCAGTAGCGGTAAGTTCCAAATTCCGGGAAGATTTTAGGGAACGAAGGATCGTCCCAACGCCGCGCGATCCAGCCCGCGTAGTTCAAGATACGCAGTCCCCGCAGCACGGGAATCCACGCCATCTGCTCATCGGGAAATTCGCGCAAATCTTCGTAGCCGCGGATCAGGGATTCGCGGTCTTCTTCCGTCAGACTTTGCAGGATCATCCAGAAATCCTGAATGATGGGCCCGTGCATGCAGTCATCGAAATCGACGAGCAAAAATCCGTCACGATTGGAGAGTAGGTTTCCGCGATGGAAATCGCCGTGGATGCGTTGATAAGAGTCGGGATCGATTTCGTCTTCGAAACGAATGATGAGGTCTTCCGCGGCGTCGCGGTAACGCGGCCACATTTCGGGTGAAACGAAACGCTCGAGGTGCATCAGCACGTCTTCCGGAGTGTAGGGGGAAAAACCGAGCTCGGGGCGATGCTCGAAGTCACGTTCCGCACCGATCATATGCATTTGCGCGAGCAGGCGTCCCACGGACTCGGTTTCGCGCGGCAAAATCTCGTCGGGCATGCGGCCGTAGGCTTTGGGGAAAACCGTGTACAGAAGGCCGGCGTGGGTATGAAGGGTCTTGTTTTGTAGACGCTCCGGCGGAACGACGGGGACGTCGGCCTCCCAGAGTTCCCACAGGAAGTCGTGCTCGTCCTGAATGGTTTCGGCGCTCCAGCGACCGGGACGGTAAAATTTCACGACCTTGCGGTCGCCGTCCTCCAAAAGCACCTCAAAGACGCGGTTTTCGTAACTATTCAATTGTCGCAACTCCCCCGTGGGGCGCAGTTTCTGCGACTCGATTGCCTCGAGGATGATTTCGGGCTCTAATCCGTAAAATGAGGTTTTGGTCTCTGACACGCGCGATCTCCCAATCCGATAAGGCCGTTGCGCCTGTGCCCGAAACTCTGGAGATCGGCGGCTTTCAAGTCAAAGTGATTCGCCGCTCGGGCCTGAAAAACATGACGTTGCGGGCGCAATCGGCGGGCGAATTTCGTCTGAGCGTCCCGCTGCGGCTGGCGCGTCGGCATATCGTGGATTTTCTGGAAAGCCGCAAAGACTGGATGCTTTTGCAACATCAGAAGTACGAAGGCTTGCGCACATGGACGGATCGTGACGGTTCCCTCGGCGAAAAGTTCTGGTATCTGGGCGAGCTGCTGACGTTGAAAGAGGGCGTCACCTTTCTGAAGAAACCGATCGTCGACTTTCAAGCGCCCCATCTGTGGTATCTGTGGCCCGAAAAGAAATTCGCCCAGCGCGAATCCGCCGAGGGGCGTGACGAAGTGCTGAAAACGGTCCGTGCGTACTTCCACAAAAAAGCGGCGGCTTTGATCTTGGAGCGGGTCGAACATTTCGCGAGCGAGATGGGCGTGCGCCCGAAAGACGTGCGTTTTCGCAATCAACGTTCGCGTTGGGGCAGCTGCAGTTCGCGCGGCAATTTGAACTTCAATCTAAAGTTGATCGGCGCGCCGCTCGACGTGATTGATTCGGTCGTCGTGCATGAGCTGGCGCACCTGGTTCATCTGAACCACTCGCCGGCGTTTTGGAATTTGGTCGAAAAATTCTCGCCCCATCATGAACGCGCGGATCGCTGGCTGAACGAACACCAAATGGAGCTCTTCGCATGACGAACGAAAAAATCGTGATTGAAGTGTGGTCGGATATCGTGTGCCCCTTCTGTTGGATGGGGAAACGTCGGTTGGAACGTGCGCTGGATGCGACCGGTTTGACCTCGCAGTTCGTGGTGGTCCACCGTCCTTATCGTTTGAGCCCCGGCGGTCCGAAGATCCCGATCCTCGAGATGATGCGCACGAAGTATGGTTTGACCGAAGAGCGAGCGCAGCGGAATTTCGACGGTATCAAACAGCAGGGACAAGCCGACGGAATCGACTTCAATATTCCGGGGACTTTCTTGGGCGACTCGCTGGACGCGCATCGATTGGCGCTTTGGGCGGGGACGTTTCATCGCGCGAACGAGATGGTCGAGCGTCTGCACCGCGCCTATTTCACCGAGGGACGAGACATCTTCGACCGCGCGGTTTTGATCGAGCTGGCGATCGAACTGGGCCTAGAGGCCCAAGGGGCGAAAGACGCCTTGAACTCGGACCGCTTCGAAAAGCAGGTCCACGAAAGCGAGGCCGAGGCCCGCTCCATCGGCGTCCGGGGCGTTCCTTTCTTCGTCTTCAAAGGTGAGCACGCCATCAGCGGCGCGCAACCCCGCGAAGTCTTCGAAGGGCTTCTCCGCGAGCTGGCCGTCTCAAACTGAGACGTTTTTGAAGCGCTTACGGGGCCCGCTGTCGAACAATTTTCCGTTTCCGGGGGGCGGTGGCCCTCACGGAAACCCGAATTTCCGAGTGATCCCGCGTACAAATCGGCGGAATAGGAATTGCTGATACCTCTGTTTGGCGAGGTATTTATGAAAAAGCATACGACTCCGTTTCTCATCACTCTTTTGGCATTCACCGCCACCGGATATCTGACGGCTTGTCAGAAAAAGGGCAGCGGCGGAACCTCGCAAATCACCGGTGTGCAGTCGCGGCCCGCGCAGCCCGCGAAAACCACCACTTCAGATGCTCAGCCCCAACTCCAGAACGGAGATAAGGACAAAGCGAAAAACCTGCCCGAGCAGACCGATCCGCAAGCCGTGAAACCCGGTGGGACCGTGGCGGTGGCGACACCTCCCGCGGCGAAGGCGGCGACGGACTCTTCGGAGTGCGTGTGGGGCGATGAGCCCGCGTGCGATAAGCTGGATGACGACGCTCCCGCGGAAGTCGCGCCGAGCGGCGTGATTGCCCCTTCGGGCGTCGTTGATAAAGCCCCCGTGGCGCCCGCGACCGACGAGGCGGGAACGCCGCTTCCTTCGCCCGGAGAGCAGACCGCCCCGGCGCCCGGCGCGGACGCGCGCTTCCTGTCGCGCGAGTACACCGGCGCGGCCGAGGACGGCTACCGTCATCACCTCATGTCCGTGATGGCCGATCGCATGAAGAACTCTGAAAACAAGTCGGCGTACTACAAAACGGCCGAAGCGATCACGCGCGTGAAAGCGTACCTGCAAGACGGCGTTCTGCAGGTGACCATCAATCACAAAGAGTCCGGTAAAGACAAAGTCACGATCCTGGGTGGCCCCTTGACCGCGGAAAGCGGCGCGGCCCGTTTGGTCGTGATGAACGGTTCGGTTCGTCGCGGGAACGACGTGGATAAAGGCGTCTTCGGAAAAACGGCGATGTCGGGTGTGGCCGTTTGCGCGGACACTTCGAGCGGCCGTTGCCACGTGATGGTGATCCGTCTGGAAATCGGCGCGAAGAAAATCCCCGTTTGGGTTCTGCACCGCACGACCAACGCGGACATCAGCATGGCGGACAAAAAAGAATTCCACGGCAGCGACGCGCTTCGCACGTTCTACGGATATTTCGCGAAGACCAACTCGGCCGTGCTCGAGAGCGTGAAAACCGTGATCGTCGATTCGTTCGAAGTCATCCATGGCGCTTCGGGAATGAAAATCACCGCGCTGATGAATGACAACCAAGTGGTTTCGGCTCGCGGTCCTTTGCTGGCGCCGAAAGAGTCGATCCTGACGAATGTGGAATGGCGTCGCGATCTCGAAATCCAGGATCTTTACGACCAAGACGCACGCAGCGGCTTCAAATCTTCGCTGCAACAGTCTTTGAAGTCGGTGCACTTGTTGACCAACGACGGCCGTCGTGAATTCACCCTGAACTACGGTTTCTCGGGTGGCGCGCAGACCGACCTTGACGTGACTTACATCCGGATCCCGCACACCGTGCGCGACGTTCTGGAAATCCGCACCATCTTGAATGAGATGCGGGTTCGCTCTGAACTTTAATCCCCCCCGGTGGCCTCGTCGCTCGTAAGAGCGGCGGGGTCATCACTTTTTACAGCGCCAACTCCAAGATCAAATCCCGTTGGGGATCGTTGCCGAGCACGAAGGTGTGTTCGCCGACCTCTTTGAACCCGTGCTTCGCGTAGTAGGCGAGGGCGCGGCGGTTGTGCTCCCAGACGCCCAGCCATAACGAATCGCAACCGCGCTCGCGCGTTCGCCGTAAGACCTGCTCCATCAACTTCTGCGCGATTCCTTGCCCGTGAAAACGGGCGTCGACGTAAATACGTTGCAGCTCTAAAGTCCGCTCACCGGTGACGCCTTGCTCGCGCGTACCTTCGGTCAACATGAAGTAGGCGATCAGCTCACCCGCTTTTTCGGTGACCCAGATTTCACGGCGGGGATCGGCGATTTCGGCGGCTTGGATCTCGGGCGTGTAGTGGGTTCGGCAATAAAGATCGAGGTCTTCGGGCGCGTTGTCGGCCGCGAAGGTCGCGCGAAAGGTCTGTTCCGCCAAGCGGGCGAGGGCGGGGGCATCAGTCGAAACAGCGGGACGGAGTGTGTCAGTCATATTCTGCTCTTATATGACGGGGATGGTGCACCAGGAAATCCTTACCCAGAGCGGCATTCGTGACACCTGGCCTAGCCGTTGCTATGACCACCACGCATTGCCAGAGTAGGCGCAAAACGCCTCTCTTAATTCGAATACGGGGGATTACATGAAAAAGTCGGCCCTTTTGGCCCTGATTTTCGCCTTGGCGCTGGTGTCACAAGCTCACGCCACAAGCAATTCGACACCGGACGATGATTGTCCTGGTGCCCACTTCTGCGATCCGGACGGTCGAGACAACACCGGTCCCGATAGCGACTGGGATGGCGAACGCGAAGAAGATCGTGAGCCGGGTCCCGACGACGTATTCGACGAATTCGGTGGCAATAGCGAGGGCGGTTCCGAAACTTTCTTGAACGGTATGATCGACGGGCGCATCGAGCGCGGTGGTTATCGCCCTGGCCGGCCGGGTCGTCCCGGTCGTGACATCTGCGATCGCAACCGCTGGCATCCCGACTGTCGGCCGGGCCGTCCCGATCGCCCCGGTCGTCCTGGTCACGGGGGCCCGCACCCCGGCCCCGGTCCGGGCTATCCTCCTCCGGGACACGGTCCCGGTTACCCGCCTCCGGGTCCCGGCCACGGTTATCCCGATGTTTCGGTGACCGAGCGTCTGATCATCAACCGTCCCGTGCGTTTCGAAAGCCTGGAGATCAACTTGATGCTCGGCCGGATGATCGAACGTCTGCGCGGTTATGAGCTGACCGGAATGCAGGTCGTCGTCGTCGACGGCCGTACTTACCGTCCCGGTTCGGCTTCGGATCTGGCGTTGGTCGTCAACGGTCGCGTGGAAGACAGCGTCCGCGTCTTCGACTCGGGCCGTCCCGGTTACGCAAGCGCCTACAGCCTGCGTCCCTACCGTGGGGCCGACATGGGTTTCCGCGGCGAGCGGATCCAATTGGCTGTCCAAGGTGAGGTTTTTATCGGCGAAATCCAGCTGACTTTCCGTCGTCTGCGCTGAGTCAATAGCGGGGCGAAAGCGAAAGCTTGAGCCTCGCTCCATTCAGGGGTGAAATACGATGCGAATCGTATCTCGCTCTTGAACGGACTCGGGGGGGACAAATGGAAAAGAAAACGGAACAACCGTCGAAATCGGTGTTCGCGGTCAATGCGACGGCGAGCCTGAACTTCAAAGACGGATCAATCGAAGAGCAGGTTCGACCCCTTACGGAAGAAGAAGCTCGCGCGCAAATGTTGAAGCGCAATGAACAGCGCCAACAGCAGACGAGTCAGGGCGAAAAGTCCTTGAGCGTTTCTCAGGCCTCGAGCGAGGCTCTCCGCATTCTCGAAAATCAAGGTTTTGGACGCACCATCAACGCCGCCGCGCAAAGTCTGCTGGCGAATGGATTTTTGAGTCCGGCTTCACCTTTGGTGGGTGGAGGCGTCGCCGAAACGTCCACCTCCACGAAGAAGACTTTGGTTAAAACCACTCCGACGGCGTCGAAGCCCATCAGTGAGCCCGGCACCGCGATGCCGATGGTGGCGGACTACATGGACTACCGCCGGTTCCTGCAGGATTTTTACCTGTTCCGCCGCGAGCAGACCAAAAAGAGTCTGCGTCCCTATTCGTATTCGACTTTCGCGGCCGCCGCGAACATCAAATCGCCGAATTATCTGAAGATGATCATCGAAGGTAAGCGTAACCTGTCCGTCGAAATGATCGGACGTTTCGCGAAAGCGACGGGTCTGTCGAAAGCCGACGCGGATCAGTTCCGCATGCTGGTGAATTTCAACCAAAGCGCGGACCCTTCCGAGCGGAACTTGCTCTTGAAGGACCTGTCCGACATGCGCGTCGAACGCCAGCTGAAGGCTGGCGAAATCGATCGCAAAGCTTGGGATAAGCTCCCCAGCTGGGTCGCGTGGGTTTTGTACGCGGTGATGGATCAGGCGGGCGTCGATTTCAAAATCGAAAATCTGCGCGAACTTCTGCGCGGGAAAGCGAAATCGGACGAAATCGAAGCGGCGATCAAATCCTTGGTCGACAGCGGCGAGGTCCTTTTCGACGAAGCGACCGGCATCTACACCAAATCTAAAAATCGCGGTGACGGGCTGGAAGAGATTCCCGTCGCGTTGATCCGTAAGTTGCAAGCGCAGCTGATGCTGCTCGGTTTGGAGAGCTTGTATCAAGATTCTCCCACCGAGCGGGAATTCGGAACGCTCACGCTGGCGTTGACGCAAAACGAGTTCGAAGAGCTGCGTTTCAAACTTCGTCAGATGCGCAAACAGGTTCACAAGGACATCTCGACTCAGCGGATGCAGACACCCGGTGAGCGCGTGTACCAATTGAATCTGCAACTTTTCCCCGTGACGGATAAAGCTACGACCTGACATTCGCGCGCGAAAGACATAGCGTGGGACCTTCCAACGGAGGCCCACCATGTTGCGCATTCTACTTGCCGGAATTTGGCTATTTCTTTTGAGCTGCTCCACGTCCTCTATTGGTGGGGACGCGCGCCTGCGTGGCGTAGGCCAAGGCTCGGATCTGCTGTGGACCGAAGCGCAATCACGTAAAGCCCGTTTGGATAACGTCGCCTACACATTGAAGGTTGATCTGACTCCCGAAGGCGACGAGTTTTTGGGAAGCGCCACTTTGAATTTCGATCTGAAGGACCCTGCGCAGGCCTTGCGCGTGGATTTTTTCGAAGGACGGGTGACCCGGATCGAAATCAACGGCCAGGCGCAGCCGCTGACGATCAAGAAAGACTACTGGGTGGAATTGCCGGCGGCCGCGCTGAAAGCGGGGGCGAACACGGTGGCGATCGATTACGCGCAAAAGTATTCGCGGACGGGACAGGGACTTCACCGCTTTAAGGATCCGGAAGACGGGCAGTTCTATCTGCACACCCAATTTCAGCCCTTCGACGCCAATCGCTTCATGCCTTGCTTCGATCAGCCGGATTTGCGCGCGACCTTGAAGCTTCAGGTCACCGCGCCGATGAAGTGGCAGGTCGTCACCGCGACGATGGAGACCTCGAAAAAAGCTTCGGGTTCGCACCAAGTGTGGGATTTCCCGCCGACGCCGAAAATCGCGACCTACCTGTTTTCGCTGCATGCGGGTCCTTACCAGATGATGCGCGATCAGTACGGTGACGTGCCGTTGCGGATTTTCGTGCGCCCGGCGCTGGCGAAATACTTGAACTCGAACGACTGGTTCATGATCACGAAGCAGGGATTTCGCTTCTTCGAAAACTATTTCGGCGTGAAGTACCCGTTCAAAAAGTACGATCAACTGATCGTTCCGGAGTTTTCCTTCGGTGGCATGGAAAACGTCGCCGCCGTCACTTACACCGAAAGCTCGGTGACGCGCTCAAACCCCACGCGCCGTCAACGTCGTGGCGTCGCGGGTCTGATGCTGCACGAAATGGCGCACATGTGGTTCGGCGATCTGGTCACGATGGCGTGGTGGAACGATCTGTGGCTGAACGAAAGTTTCGCGACCCTGATGTCTTCGATCGCGGTGGCGCAGTCGACCGAATTCAAAGAGGAGTGGCAGGGCTTCGCCGCGAATCTGAAGCGTTGGGCGTATATGCAGGACGCGATGGAAACGACCCACCCCATCGAGGCCCAGGTCAGCCGCGTGAAAGAGGCGCTCGCGAATTTCGACGGCATCACCTACAACAAGGGCGCCGCGGTGATGAAGCAGCTGCGCTACTACATGACCGAAACGGCCTTTCGCAAAGGGATTCAGGATTATATGAAGACCTATGCGTACAAAAACACGACGCTGCCGGATTTCATCGGCTCGCTGCAGGCGCATACGCAAAAAGACCTGACCTTGTGGGCGGATAGTTGGTTGCGGCAAAGTGGGACCGATCAGGTCGCCACAAATTGGGCGTGCGAAGGCGATAAACTGAAAGCGATCACGCTGACCATGACGCCCTCGAAAGGGGCACAGTTCCGCCCGCAGGCCTTGGAGGTCGGTCTTTTCGGATTGAAGGGCGATCGCGTCGTTGCGTTGAAGCAGGTCCGTGCCGAGCTGAACGGTCCCGCGCCGCTGACGCTGAAGGGCGATTGGGCGTGCCCGGACTTCGTTTACCCGAACAACGGCGATCACGCTTACGTGAACGTGAAGCTCGACCCGAACAGCCTGAAACTTCTGGAAACCCGTCTGTCCGATATCCAGGACTTGTTGGTGCGGTCGCTCGTATGGAACGACCTGTGGCGGATGGTGCGCGAAAGCGAACTGCCTTTGAAAAACTACGTCGCCATCGTCGAACGGAATTTCCAACGTGAAACGGACGAGATCATCCTGCAGCAGGTGGTCGGCACGGTGGGCGGGGGCTCGTCGGTTCTGACCTACTGGCCCGTCGATTCGGATGAGCAGCGTGCGGCGCGGACGGAGTTCGTGCGTAAGTTCGAAACCGATTTCCTCGCGCGGTTGAAGCTGACGAGTTCAGGTTCGGACGGGGAGAAATTCTGGGTCGACAACTTGATCCGCTTCAGCGAGACGCCCACCGGGCTGGACGCGATGGCGGGATGGTTGAAGGCGAATCGGGTGTCGACGCGGATGCCGCTGGATCCCGATCGGAAGTGGGGGATCGTGCGTCAGCTGGTGCGTTTCAATCACGCGAGTGCGAACGAAGCCTTCGAACGCCTGAAGGCCGAAGACCGTTCCGACCGGGGCGCGAAGTCCGCGTTGGCGGTCGAGGCGATCACGCCTGCGGCGGAGGTCAAATCGAAATGGGTGAATGAGATCACCAGCAAAACGGCCAGCCGCCCGCTGGAAGAGCTGCAGGTCGTGGCGTACTCGCTGTTTCCGCAAGAGCAGGACGCGCTGAAAATCAAATACGAGCCCGCGTTCTTCGACTATCTCGCAAAAAACAAAAATTCCGAGGACGAGGCGCGCAGCCGCACCGTCATCCAAGGGCTTCTGCCTTTGCGTTGCGAGACGAAAGCGTCCGTGAAGCTGAAAGAAACCATCGAGAAAGATCGCGATATCAACCCGATGGTTCTGAAAAGCATCAAGATGTCCTTGGAAGAAGACGAGCGCTGCCAACGTATCCGTCGCTCTTTTTAGGGAATCAGTCGTATTTGCGTTGGAATTTGTAAACGGTCTTTTTCGTACCGACGATCTCGGTGACCTTCAGGTCCACGATGACTGAACTCGAGTTGACTTGCGAAACGCAGCCATCGGTCACCGAGGTCGATCCACCCGAAAGACGACCGGTGACGGTCGGACAAACGGGAAAGCCGCTCTGATTTTTGATCGAGATCTCGTAGTCGAAGACACCAGTGGCCCCATCCGCGCGACCCATCACCGCGATGAAGGCCACGTCTTCGAATTTACGCGTGGTCGGTTTGGACACGAACTGCACCTGCCCGAAAACTTTCGGTGCTGAGGTGTAAGAGTAGTTGAAGATCTCTTCGAACGTTTGGCGCACGATGCGGGGATCGTCGACGATGAGCGATGCGCTTTCGTCCAAGCGTCCGCAATTCTGAAACACCAAAGAAACCAACAGCAGCGAAACGAGAATAAGTTTGTTTTTCAGCGTTCTCATGGCCACACCGACCCGTCCGTGATGGAGCGAAGGTATTTCAGCACCAAGGCCGACTCTTCGCGGGTGAGATTGGGCACGTCTTTCATCAGCGTTTTACTATTCAAGTTCATGAGCGTCGCGGTCGTCGCTTTCGTGCGCAGGCCATAGGTGTCCGGAGTCGTATGACAATTCATGCACGAGAAAAACGGCGAAACGGTTTGTGTTTTCTTGTTCAAGATCTCGCGGCCTTTGGCGAGATCCGGATCGGGTTGGGTCGGGTCGGTGGGTTTCACGGGTTCGACGTATCCCGGTTTCAATGGTGCGATCGCCAAGGGTCCGTACGTGATCGTTTGCAATCGCGAACCTTCGATGATGTCGATTTGGACATTGAACTTTCCCTGCTCGGTGCATTTCAGAAGGAAGTGCGTGCGCAGGAACTTATCCACGGCGATTTCGCATTTCGCGGCGGCCGCGACGCTGGCGGCATCGGCGGACTGGACGCGCAGCCCGGTGATTTTTGCCTCGGGTGCGGATTTCATGGTTTCGACCATAAAAGGTAACGTCAGTCCCGTGCGGAAAGAGGCGTTGTCGTAAAGTGCGGTCACGGGTGACGCCGCGTGCGCGCTGAAGGACAAGAGCATGCTGGTGACGAGCACTCCGTATTTCATCACAGCACCTGCCAGCCCGGTGAAACGCAAAGGGTGAAGAGCACCGGCGTCCAAGCGGCGGCGTCCACGTCTTCGCGACCCAGCATGACCTGCATGGACTGCAGGACAGAGTCGGGGGGAAGGGGGGCGCTACGATAGAAAAGGCGGAAGGCCTTCAGGACGTTTGCTTTATTTCCGGCGGGCTTTCCATCCGAAGCGATTTTTCGAAGGGCGAAGGTGCGCGACGTCGTGTCGGAGCTTAAAGCGCGGCACAGGTGCTCCATGACCCCTTGTCGCGAGGTCGAAGTTTCCGCGTAAAGCGAAGCCTTCATGGACGCCGCACTGTTCGTCACCGCGCAAGTCCGAAATCCCGAGTTGGCAATCGCGTTCTTCGCGTTTTTGTAGTTGTACTGCTCGTAGGGCGAACAGGGGGAAGCGAAATTTCGCATGTCGGTCGCGACGTTGTCTTTGTCCAAAGCGGTGACGCGAGCACCGAAGACCGAAGTCAGGTGGTTGACTAAAAGGACGCGGTCGTAGATCAAGTCTTTCGCGTTCACTTCGATTTTGTCTTCGCGGAACGGCGTGGGGTCGTGATCGCGGTCTTCGTGTTCGACGTCGATGCTTTGCGTGGTCAGGACCTCCGACGCGAAGTCGGCCTGCTCCAAGCCGGGAGCGCAATTCTGGAACATCATCACGGTGCAGACGCCCAGTAGGGCCAGCGTCAAGGTGCGCTTAGACATTCTTCAGCTCCTTGACGTTGGGTTCGTAGTTACGGCTTGGGTTCAGCAAGAGGATACCGTTTTCCGAAACGGCGCTCACGCCCAGCATATTGCAGATCGTGTTGGCGATATCCTGCACGAAGATGGCGCGGCGGAAATCGCCGAAGTTCGCGGCGCGACCCCAGGTACCGGTGTACTGGTCGGACGACGTTCTTTCGCCTTTTTTGTGGATGTTGCCGATCAAGCCGAATTTCGAGATCTTGCCCGAAATGATCGTCGAACTTGCTCCGTAGAAGCCGTGGTCCGAGCCGCTGCCGTTGGCGCGTGGCGTGCGGCTGAATTCCGATCCGATGTGGATGACGGTTTCGTCGAAGACTTTGGCTTTTTTCAGCTGACCGACGAGTTCTTGCAGGCAGTTGACCATCGCGCGGTAGTACGTGCTGGTGATCATCACCGAGGGAACGGCGCCGAAGCCGTGCTGGTCGTGGGTGACCTGCACCGCGCGGCCGTCGGCGCTCAGGCCCGAGATCGGTCCCAAGGGCATGACGACCGACGAGGTGATGTTTTCGGTGACCATGATTTCCGCCAGCGCGAAAGCGTCCGCGAAACCGTTGATGGCGGGCGATCCCGCGAACAGGTTGCGCAGGTCCCGCGAGTTGGCTTTTACGCCACGGCTTGAAATTCCGAATTTATCCGATCCGTCGGCGCGCACGGCTTCCGTGAACATGCGTTGAATGGAAGCCATCGCGAGGGCCTCGCTGACGGCGTCTTGATAACGTTTGTGGGTCGCCGACCAGCTCTTGAAAACATCGAATTTTCCACTGGTGATCAGGTCGATGGCCTTGTCGTAAGCATTGGTCATCGCGGTCGGGCGTACGCCGATATCGTAAGCGTAGTTGTCGAGTTCGCCCAAGGCGTCGGCCATCGCGCGTTGCCAGTTGGCGTCGTTCAAATCCGATTTTTCGCGGGGGCGGAAAGGACGCATCAAAGCCTGCAGCGGGTTCGCACCTTTATCCAGGATGGCCGGGGCCGCGGCGGGGGAGCGGAGCGAGCGGTACGCGTCGCCCGCGGGATTGCCAACGCCGCGGGTGGCGGCAACGACCGAGGAAAGCGGCAGGGACGAAGCGTCGGCCATGCGGCCAGTGATCGAATAACCGCCGATGACCGGTGCGACTTGTCGCTTATTCGAAAGCGCGTGGTTGTTGATCTGCATGTCGACGCCGCGGAACATTTGCGTGTGCTGAAGAAGATCCACGGCTTTGTCACCGGAGCGGGGGTAGGCCCAAACGGGGGGCAGGTAGTAGGTTTTACCGCCATTGGTGAACTTGAAATTCTTGTGGATCGCGGTCGCGACTCCCGAACCGCCTTGGATGAAGTTGCCGAAGCCACCCTTGATGTAGTCAGAGGTCACGCCATGGGGATTCTGGACTTGGTCGAAATACCAGCGCGGCGGTCCACCGGGCATCGTGAAGTGGATGTAGAACGATTTCGCTCCGGTCGCGGCGTACGCGCGATTGTAAATGCTGCCGATGAGGATTTCCGCGATCGACGCGCTCATGCCGGCGGCGCCCATGCTGGTCGCGGCCAATTTCAGAAATTCGCGGCGTGCGGCGTTGTGGCGGGAACTCATTTGGCCTCCACGGCGGACTGGAAGTCGCGCGACTTGAACTGTGACGATGAAACGATGCTGTTCACCAGACCGCGCAGGTTTTGATTCGATTGCAGATTCTTCGCGAGCTGCAATACGAACGCTTGATGTTTGCGGTCCATGGCGAGCTTCGCTTTGACCTCGGCGGTGGCGTTTTTCGGATTCGCCGGGATCGATTGCAAAGGAACGTCGATGCCGGTGAAGAACTGGTAGTAACGTTTCGCCGCGCACTCGTAGAGATCTTTCGAACCCGACAAAGCCTGGCCGATTTGCGCGACCGAGGTCACCCGGGTCGTCGTGACTTTATCTGAGCGGAAGGGACGGTAACGAACGTAACCTTCGGGAGCGGTCTCGGCGTAGGCTTTCGCGCCCGCGGTCGCCGGGAAGCGGGTGACCGCGTAGGTGGCCAGGCCCACTTGTTGGCTGCCCTCTTCCTCGAGCCGTGCGGCCGATGCGCCCACGTAGAAGTTGCGGTACACGGAAGCCATCGGGTCGATTTGCGCGTGACAGACCATACATGTCTTCTGGCGGTGGAAGGCGTGCGGCGAATTCGCGATCAACATGTCCTTCACATCTTGTTCCGTCAGCGTGGGTAGCTGGTGGCAAAGCAGGTCCTCGTAAACGCGTGAAGTGAGCACGCGATTGGTTTGGTACAGTTCGTCGGTGGGCGCGGTCGCTTTGTACCCCGGCGGCAAGTTTGCGTTCGTGATGATGAATGAGGGGCTGCCGACGATACCGCCGCCGAAGCTTTCGTTCAGGGCGACTTTGGTTGAAGCGGCCGCGCGCGCTTCGGCCGAGATGTCCGGCGAACCGATGGCGGTCGTGCGGCCGGGGACCGCGATCGAATCCAGCGTGAAGATCGGCATTTCTTTGATACCGACGAGCTCACCGACGGTGATGATACGACCGTCGGGAACGATTTCGCGGTCGGTATTTGCGCCGGCGCGATAAGCGATTCGCAGTTCGTTCACGTTGGTAAAGGCGGTGAGTTCCGTGGGGTACGCGACCAAACGTTGCGCGCGGAAGATCGACGCATTTTTTTTGTCATTCGGACGGACGCGCACGCCGTGCAGGGACGTTTTTTCGGTGACGATGCTGCGATAGGCTTTACCGGCGAAAAGCGCGCGCGTGACGAAGAGCTGCGGTTCTTCCAGGTCGTTGATCAAACCAAAGGTACGGATTTGTTGCGTTTGACCGTTTTCACTCACACGCTGCTGGAACCACGAACCGTGGAAGTCGTTGAAGGTACGCAAGATGGCGCGGGCTTGAACGTCGTTCACGCTCGCGATGCGGCCACTCGATCCGATCTTCGCTTTATCGAAGAGCTGCATGCAGGCGACGGCGCCTTTCAGCTCGCCTTTTTGGACTTTCACCCAAAGGGCATCGTTGGATTCGGGAATGTTGCGGACCATACGTTTGAAACAACGCTCAAAAATTTCTAATTCGCTTAGGTTTCCGGCGAAAGCATGCGAACCCAGCGAAATCAGGCTGAGTAAGGTGATTAACTTTGTTGCAAGTGTGTTTCGCATTTCGTCCCTCTGAAACCAGATTAGGCAATGCGAGGGGGGAACTGGACTGATGAATCCTGGCGGGTCGTCCCGGGTTGAGACAAAGCGCCGAGTCCTGCGATATAAGAGGGTTCGCACCGTTCGCGTCTCGAATTTATCGGCGCGAACGGCGTTTCTTTGAAGTCCGTCTCAACTTTTGATCAAGACTTTCCAGAACTGAGACGCGATTTAGTCGGCGCAATTCACGATGATTTTCGTATCACGCTCGATGTGGGTATCCGAATATTCGAAGAACACGTTGATCTTCGGATCGTTCTGCTCGTCGGGGGTGACGACGTTGCCAGTCGCTTTGTCGATCATCACGCCATTGATGCAAGGGCGTTCCGCATCTTCATCGAAACCCGCGTCGACGAAGAAATAGGTACGATCCGACTCTTGATCGAGTTCGGCGTTGTCCGTGTTTAGAGCTTTCGAGGCGATTTCGTAAGCTTGGTCGTCGGTGATCGCCGCAAGGGCGGGAAGGGCGAAGATGAAAGCGGCGGAAAGGGTGGCGATGAGCAGTTGGCGCATGGGTCCTCCAAAGGATGATAGGTGGCCGCGTTTTGTCCGGGGTCGAGACAAAATCCAAGTGAGGATTCGGAAAGTTATCATGCAGTTCACGCACAGATGCGGCGCGCATTGCTAGATGTATAGGCAGATCGGCGTTGTTAGAAGAGGTGTCAGAAGGATCCCGAATCAACGCCAAACATCATCAGGGTTTTGTTGGGTTGACATTAGCATTTGCTGAAAAGCAGCGCAGAATGTGGATAAGTCTGTGGAGCGCGTTGATAAGTCGGCCGTCAAAGCCATATCCATCAATGCGTTGGTGACAAATCGTCCCTGGACCAAAGCTTAAGGTGCCTTAAGAAGCGACATTTTTGGACGTCGAAAAAGCTCAGAGGTTCGGCTTGGCCCCGGGTTTCAGAAGGGTGGCGACCGCACGAAATTCGGAGCCGATCGCGCTGATGATGTCCGGTGCGGACGGACCGCTGGACGTTGCGAGCGCCGCGGCTTCAAGATCTTGGCAGAGCTTCCCCAGTCGGAGCGCGCCGATCGCGAGGGCGTTGTTCTTCCATTTGTGGGCGAGGTCCCGAAGGGCACCGGCCCGTGCGCTTCCAAGATTTTCGCGGAGCTGAGACATCAGTCGTTCGGATTCATCGATGAAAAGTTCGGTTAGCTTCAAGTAGAGATCCGCCTCGCCGGGAATCTGGAGTTCGCGGATACGGTCACGGGCCGCGGGGTCAAGGCGGACGAACTCATCCCGCACGGGCGGCCTCCAGGTGCAGTGCTTTGAGTATCTTCTGGCGTAAGATGTCCATCGTGACCGGTTTGACGACGAAGCCGTTGACGCCAATTTCGATCAAACGACTGGCGCCTTCCATATCTGAGGTGCCCGAGGTGACGATGACAAGTTGGCGCGCGCCTTCTTTTGACTTACGGATCCACTTCAACAGTGCCTGACCATCGCGACCGGGCATTTGCGCATCCATGAAGATGAGATCGAAGCTCGCGCGCATGTCCGTCGCATTTTGAATCTTGCGGGTGGCGATGGCGCCGTCTTCCGCGTGCTGGATGTTTTGGAATGATAGTTTGCGAAGCGTCGCCTCTAGCAGTTCGCGATCGAACGCCGAATCGTCGACGATCAGGACTCTCATGAGTGAAAGACGAATACTTTGGGTGGAGTTAAGGCCGTTTTCTCCGACGGATTCCTGCATAAGAATTTTTTCGGACAACCGGGAACGGACCTTTAGCGGGGATCTGCCGAATCCGACCAGTAGACAGGATCTGGAAGAGGACTTCTTCCGGTTGTCCCGAAAGAGGACGCTCATGCTTCACGCGAAACAAATGATGAATGTGAAGTCGGACCGCCGCTTGTGGATTGGGTTCGTTATTGCGGTTGCGGGTTTGGTCTTCTTGGGTCTCTATCTTCAACGTGAAGTCGCGGGGATTCGGTCGTCCGCGAACCATCGGGCAGCCGCACGGATGACGGGCTATCGACTTCGAGAATTGCAAATTTTGATCGTGAACGCGGAAACCGCACAGCGGGGTTTCCTGTTGACGAAAGACGATAGTTTTCTGCCGCCATTTGAAGAGGCGGTCGCCGCAATTCCATCGGTTTCCCGCGATCTGGAAATTCGTTTGAAGGATCAGCCAGACCAGCTCGAAAGATTAAGTCGGGTCAAAACGTTGATTCAAATGAAGTCGGAGCATGCGGTTGCCACGATTCAATTGGCTCGAAATGGTCAACGTTCCTTAGCGATTGATCGTGTTCGGGAGGGAACCGGCCAGCGCCACATCGAAGCCATGCGCGATATTTTCAACGAAATGGATGTCGAGCAGAAGCGTCTGGTCGATCTGCGGAACGCGCGGATGGAGCAGATCCTGAGTGATTCTTCACGAGCGATGCCCATGGGTTCAGCTTTGGCCATTCTGCTGATGGCCGGGATGCTGTATTTGCTCGACCGCAATCAGCGTGGGCGGGTGGCGGTGACCCGCTCGCTCGAAACGTCGGTCCTCGATTTAAAACGTGAGCAGGATCTTTTCGCGAATGTCATTCAAACCCAGGATCAGCTGACGACCGTGGCCCTCGATTCGAATACGGTTATGGATACCGCGACCCGCTTGGCGATGGAGCTGACGGGCGCCGATGGATCGATCATCGAGCTCGTTGAAGGCGATGAAATGGTTTACTGCTTCACGGCGGGCCGTGCGTCGGCATTCAAGGGTTTTCGCGTGAAGCGCGCAACGAGCTTAAGCGGAGCCGCATTGGCCCAATGCCGGACGCTCGTCTGTGAGGACGTCATGACGGACGACCGAGTGGATCGCGAAGCTTGTTTGAAAGCGAATTTGCGTTCGATGATCGTCGTACCGCTGATGCACGGTGATCGCATGATCGGCGTGTTGAAGAACTTCTCTTCCGAGCCGCATTTCTTCGATGAACGTTCCGTGCGCGCGATGACGATGATCACCGGACAGCTGTCCGCGGCGTTGGGACGCGCGCAGGAATTTGCCGAAAAAACTTCGGTCATCGCGGATCTCGAGAGTGCGAAAGTTCAACTGACGGAATCTCGGGATCAAGCTCAGTCGGCGACGCAAGCGAAGTCTCGCTTCGTCGCGAATATGTCCCATGAGATCCGTACGCCTTTGAACGGGATCTTGGGCATGGCGGGACTGCTGCTCGACGGGGAAGTCCTTTCCGCCGAGGCTCGTAGTTACGCCCAGGCCATCAAAAGCTCCGGTGAAGATTTGTTGCGGCTTGTGAACGACGTTCTGGATTTTTCGAAAGCCGAGTCGGGGCGTATGGTCTTCGAGACGGTCGACTTCGATCTGGTGAGTTTACTGCAAGATCATGTCAAATCGGCGCGGCTCGGCGCACGTCAGAAGGGAATTCAGCTGCGGTTGGAAACCGATCCGCGAATCCCGTCCGTGATGCGCGGGGATCCGGGACGTCTGCGCCAGGTCGTGGCGAATCTGGCCGGGAACGCGATCAAATTCACGAACCAGGGCGCCGTCAGCGTGACGGTCACAAGGGTGGATGCTGGCGGCGAAGTTGCGGAGCTTCGATTTGAAGTGGCCGATACCGGGATCGGAATTTCCGCCTCGGCGATTCCGCAGTTGTTCCAAGAATTCGTGCAGGCGGACGTTTCGACGACCCGTCAGTACGGTGGTACGGGATTGGGGCTTTCCATTTCTAAACAGCTCGTTGAAAAAATGGGCGGCGAAATCCAGGTCGAGTCCGCGCTGGGGGAAGGATCAAAGTTTTCGTTTACGCTGAAGCTGCCGATCGGGGCGACCTTGAGCTGCGGTCCGACCCCGAGCGATTCGCGCGGTTTACCGACGGGTGATCGTTCATGGCGGATTCTGGTCGCCGAAGACAATCAGATCAACCAGATCATCGTGGTGCGTATGCTCGAACGATTGGGCGCACAAGTGGACATCGTGATGAACGGGCAAGAGGCCGTCGATCAGATCGGACAAAAGAACTACGATCTTATTTTGATGGATTGTCAGATGCCGGTCATGGATGGCTACGATGCGACCCGAAAAATTCGGTCCACGGGTCGCGCAATTCCCATCGTGGCCATGACCGCCAATGCACTGGCCGGTGACCGGGAGAAAGCTCTGGAAGCCGGGATGAACGATTACATCACCAAACCTCTCGACAAAGAGATCATGCGTGAGGTTTTGACCCGCTGGCTGTCGTCGTCTTCATCTTCACGGGCCGCGTAGCCCATTCCGGGAGTGGGCCGGTTCGGAAAAGGGCGCACGGACCGCCCTCCGTGGGACTCTTCGCGGACTGGACTTGCGGCGCCTTGCGAATCGGGTTTTTATGCCGATCATTCACCCCACGGGAGGCATGATGATCGTCAGAAAAGCCATCGTCTTCGGGTTTTTGGCGTGGGCCGCGGCTTTCGCGACTACGCCCTCATCCAGCGCTTTGGCCCAAGCGGGTCTCAATGAAACTCCAGAGGAAATTGATCAGCGTTTGGGGCCTTGGCTTGATCTGCGGGGCGGGGGAATTTCGATCGGTCGACCGCAAGGTGTCGTCACCACGAATCCCGACGGTACGACGACCGGAGCTTACGGCGCGCTCGCGAATGCGGAGGCCTTGCCCCGGCGGGGCGAAGGCTTTCGTAGCGTAAGTTCCGAGGACGAGAGCGCGGGTGCCGGTCATCTGGTTTCGCTTCTCGTGAACTCGGCGGCGTACATCCATGAGCTTTATCCGGACGTCGAGCTGCATATCGGCGATCTTTCGCGGACGGATGGGGGCTATTTCTATCCTCCACACAAAAGTCACCAGAACGGTCTGGACGTGGATCTGCTTTTCGTCGGCGAAACGCGCTGGCGCTCGGTCTTGGATGGAGAGGTCGTGAGCCCGCGCTTCAACTTCGAAAAGAACTGGGAGTATTGGCGCGCCATCGTGGGGCAGCGCGTGCGCGTGAAGGGACGCGATGAATCCGTCGTGAGTATGATCCTGGTCGATCCGATCATCAAAACGGCGGTTTGCGAATGGGCCGCTCGCGAAGGCCTCGACAAAACCTTAGAGGGCGAAGAGATTTTGCGCCGCCTGCGCCCGACGGCGGGGCATGACGACCACTTCCATATTCGGATTCGCTGCTCACCTTACCATTCGCAATGCGAGGGGGACTTCTCGCCGCCGAAGGTGACGGGCTGTTAAAGCATCGGGGACAACAAGTTCACGGCCCGCGAGCGGATCTGACGAAGCAGCCCGCGCGCCCGGAAGTCTTCGTAACGCAGTTTCTTGGCGCGCGCGAAATCGAAATCCAGCATCCGCTCCACCGCCGCGACGAGCTCCGGATCGTGCGCGATCGCGGTCGCTTCGAAGTTGATGAAGAAAGAACGGGAGTCCAGATTCACCGAACCGACGGCGACCGCGCGATCATCGATAAGGACGACTTTCTCGTGTAAGAAACCGGGCTGGTAGGAACGCAGATCCAGCTTCGCCGCGAGCGCGCGTTCTTGTGACGTCTCGGAAGCGTAGCTGATCCACTTGTTGTCCGTGTAGGAAGGGACCAAGATCCGCACGTCCACGCCACGTAGGACCGCCAGCTCCAAAGCGTGCAGTAAAGATTCCGGGGGGACGAAGTAGGGATTCGCGATCCAGACGCGTTTCTGCGCATTGCGAATCAGATCCAGATGCGCAAGCAAGCAGGGTTCGTTGTCGTCGGCGGGACCCGTCGCGAGCAGCAGGGCGCGGCAGTTTTTGGCGGAAGGTCGGGGCGTCCAATCCAGATCGGGAAGCGCCTCCATGGCCCAGTACCAGTCCTTCACGAAGCACAATTGCGCGGAGAGCGCGGCGGGACCTTCCAAGCGCAGGTGCGTGTCCCGCCAGGGACCGATATGCGGGTATTCACCCAAGTAGTCGTCGCCGACGTTGAAGCCGCCGGTGAACGCGATTCGTCCGTCGACGACGACGATTTTGCGGTGATTGCGGAAGTTTACTTGCACGCGCGAGGTCCAACGTTTCATGCCGCGGAATTCGGCGTAGCTCACGCCCGCGGCCTCGAACTTTTTTAAAAACGCGGTCGAAAGCTTCGTTCCCACGCCGTCGTAAAGAAAGTAGACCTTCACGCCTTCGCGGGCTTTTTTGCGCAGCAGCTCCGCGAATTTTCCGCCCAGTTTGTCGTCACGGAAGATGTAGAATTGAAACAGCACCGAATGTTTGGCGTTTTCGATGGCTTCGAAGATGGCGGCGAAAGTTTCTTCGCCGTCGATGAGCAGCCGCAGACTATTGCCGTCGGTGTAGCCGGGTTGTTTGGTCAGGCCCGCGATGCGGTGAAGGGCCTCGAAGCCGGGTTCAGGGGCAACGACGGCCTCTTGGATTTTGCGGACCTCGTCAAGCTCACGTTGGGCTTCGGCATCCAGGTGCCGGCGACTTTTCACGTAGCCGTAGAATTTGTTGCGTCCCAGGAAAAGGAAAAAGGGCACGGTGAAAAACGGAATGGTCAACAGCGCGACGACCCACGCCGCCGCCCCTTGGGGCGTGCGCGAGCGCCATAAAGCGAAGATCGCGCACAGAACGCCGACGACGTAGGCGCAGAAAATCAGTGCGGAATAAGTGCGTAAAGCAAGGTCGGGAAGCCAATCCGGCATTTTTCGATCATTTCAGATATTTCAAAAAAAGTAACCCGAAGTTCTAGGCATCGAACTTCGGGTCATCTGGTGGATCTCGTAAGATCGACCTCTTGTGACTTCTGCTAGAAAGCTGAATACGCAATTCAAACTTCACAGTCGTCGGCGTGGTGTTGCTTTTCGAAAGAGGTTTTCCGATTTACTTTTTCTTCTTCGGAGCTTTCGCTCGTCAGATTTTTTATGAATCGTTCCACTTTTCTTTCGTGATTTGCCTTCGCAACCTCACGCCTGTTGATGAGAGCAACGCGGGTGCCACGTCCCGCGGGAAGGGTTTGGGACAAGGGACGGGTAAAACTCCCGGAGGGTCGGGTAGGGCCTGGGGCGAATTGGCGGTCTTAGACTGAGATACGCGGGTAAAGCTTCTCTTTAGAAAATGCGGTCTTTGCTTCAGAAAAAAACCCGAAGTTCACGGGGAACTTCGGGTCAGTTGGCCTTCTTGTTCTGAAGGAACAGAGTTCTTAAAGAACAAGACGACCTGTGACTTTTACGATGAAGCGAAGCCTCATACGTCATGGATTGTCACAATGAACTCACCGGAAGCAAGTTCACGGACAGACACCTGAGCAAGTCGAGTGCCATGGGTTCGCGTGGCGATTTCGGACATAGGTAGCCGCTTACTTCTTGAAACGCGCCGCGAAACTTCTCCGTCGTTATCTACGGAACATCGATGGCGTGGATTTGCGCGCGCGCTTCTGACGGGGCTTCTTCTTCCAGCCAAACTCCTCGATGTCGATGGAGCCATCTTTGGCGACGAGGACGCCTTCCTTCTCGAGCATGCGCTTCTGCAGCCGAAAGTGCGTGGAGCCCTTACGAAAAGCGATCTCCCCACTGGCGCGCAGCACCCGGTGCCACGGCAGCTCATACTCCTCCGAAGACGAGTTCAAAATCCAAACCACGCCACGACTGGCGCCCGGCCTCCCAGCCAACTCCGCGACCTGCGAATAACTCGCAATCTTCCCTTTCGGAATTGCCCGAATCACTTTCACGACGGCCTTGGTAAATTCAGTCAAAAGGTACCTTCTTCCCTTTGGTGTCGCAGCTGCGTTACGGAAGGTACCTTCTTCCTTTTGGTGTCGCAACCGCGTTATCGGACGGGCTGGACGAGCTGGGCGGCTTGGGGGAGGGCGGTGGTGGCCGCTCTGCGTTTCGAGAAGTGAGCGGCTACCTTTTGGCGGTCTTGAGTCTTTGCGCGACGGCGAGCGGGAGCAGCATCAGGAACAGGAGCGCGATCATCTGCCCGGCCGAGGGCGGCTTCGGGAGTGTCATCGAGTGCACGGTGCCGCAACCGCCGAGCATGGGATCTTTCCCGAGCTCGTTGCGCGGATAAAGATAGGCGATCCCGTCGATGTCGTCCTGGCCCAGGGTGAAGTTCGTTTTGTAAGCGACGTTGTAGTACATCAGCGCGTCCATGTCCTGCGAGTGGCCGAGGCCGATGGCGTGCCCCATCTCGTGAGCGAGAACGACCTTCACTTTATCGAGGCTGAGACGCGCGATATTCGCATTGCCGGCCGAGGCGTTGAGCGAGATGAGTGCGCTCGTGATGTACTCGCCGGAGCCGGGCGCGGTCGACGCCACACCGGGTGAGGAGTCCTGCGCGGGCCCGCCGCTCGCGTAGTTCGTGTCGCAGATGATCGGGATGGGGTATCCGCGCGTGGTGGCGGAGGTGTCTTCATCCAGAACGAGTTTCAGTCCCGAGTTCGAGATCGAATTCCAAAGCGCGATCGAGTCCTCGATCAGTCCGCGCACGTTCACGCCGTTCGGACAGTTCGCGGGGTTGAAGGTGAGTTTGATTTCGTTCGTCTGCCAGCCCTTGAAGCCGGGGGTGGTCCACACGAGCGTGTAGGCGTGGGCCGTGAAACTCGAAAACAGAAGGGCGAAGGTGAGGATCAGTTTGCTCATGATTTAGTCCCGCAGGTTGTAGCCGTAGGCCAGGAAAAGGTTGAAGCTGCGACGGCTCGAGGCGAGCCCCTCCGTGATCAGGTCAAACGAGACGCGATGGGCTTTCTTCGAGTAGCCGACTCCGCCGGTGAGCGTGAGGGTTTTCGTTTCCACGCTGCGATCCGGAAGCCCGAAGGTGGACATGCCGCTGCCGTTGTTGAGCTGAACGGTGCCGCCCTTGCCTTTCGAGGAGCGGCTCAGAATCCCGGGCCCGAAGGACCAGTCCCAACCACCGCGCCCCATGTTCGAGCCGTAGGGAAGGCTCAGGTGCCAGGTCGTGATGTCGGCGGCCTCGCCTTGGGCTTTGCGCGGGACGAGCGTGTAGGCGAGCGAGGGCGAAACGTAGCTGTCGCGCCCGAACTCCCAATCGTATTTCAGAAAAAGGGGATAACTGGAGGTGCCAAGGACCGAAGGTTTGCCGTCGATGGTGTTCGTGATCTTGCCGATGGAGTTTTCGGAAAGCAGTCCGAAGCCGAGGTAGAAGGCGCTCCGCTGAAACGCATGCGCTGGGGGCGCGAAGGCCGTGGTGGAGGCGAGCAGAAGGAGCGCGGCGAGGGCCGAGAGGTGGTGAGTCATTGAAACTCCCATTCTCCGGGAGTCTGGGGAGGGCGCAAGGCCAGGGCGGCCGAAGGTCGAGGCTTGCGTTTCGCCGAAAAGCCCCTATATTCAGCGGAGTTCACTGGTTGAGCGGCGGAACGAAGTGCCCGCGCCGGCAAGACTGGGGAACGCACACGGTGGGGGCGACATGGCTTCGACGTGGGTGTTGAAACATCAGGAGCATTCCGGGGAGTATGAGGACCTCGTTAAAAACATGCACACTGTAATTGGCAACGATTACGCACTTGCTGCTTAATTAGTTTTAAGCGCACGGAGCCCACAGATTCGGACTGTGATTTGTGAAGCACCGTCATTATGCAGTCTCGGGTTCAGTTGCTCTCTGAAGGGCTGAACCTTAAATACACTTTGGGGAGGGTCCTCACAGATTTTGTCTGTGGAAGCTGAGGGGACTAACTATCAAAACATAGACTAAGAATGTAGCGCCTGATCGCGGATCGCTTGCGGACGCGGGTTCGATTCCCGCCGCCTCCACCAATTTTTTAAACGCATTTTCGTCCGCAGTTTGTCCGCCAGCTCCAAAAGAAAAGGAGCTGGCGGTGATTATTGCTTGTGCGTCTGATGTTGCTCCGCCTGTTGAGTTGGCGAGAGTCGAACAAGAACGGGTTCTACCTAGAAGAGACTCTCCTTCGCAGAATGAAGAAAATCGCCATCGCGGCAGCCACCGTGCCGCATACTTTTAACCAATCCAGGCCGCGCAGAGGCGTTAAATGAAGCGGCTCTGCCAGCCACTTGGTTTGAATGAGCAGTACGGAGCACAGGAGCGATACGGCAGCGACGATGTTGGCCGTTCGTGATTTTCCTTTGGTTAGAAAAACGGCAAGCCCCGCGCTCCAAAGGGGCAGAAGGGCCATTATCTTGGCTCGTCCATGATTTGCGTCAGAGTTTTCCGAGAGTCCCGTCACGAATGAAATGATGAGTGCGGTCGTTACAGCCAATCCGACAAGTAAAACAAGTAGTGCATCCCTCCTATCGAAAAATGAAACTCGCCGCTCCGGCGCGCCGTCGTTCTCGGAGGTGGCTGCCTGCTGGAACGCGAACAGTGCCGTCGGATGAATTATCAATTCTAACCAGACAATGTGCGCGGGCCGATATAGGAGCGGATAACCCAATAGAGGAACAATTGCAGCCGACAGCACGAAGGGGATATGGAACAGCAAAAGATACTCGAAGCTCAAACGTAGATTCGAGAAAAGCTGACGGCCCTCTCGAATCGCATTGACGATCGTGCTGAAGTTGTCGTCGCTCAAGATTATGGAAGAAACTTCTTTTGCGCTCCTCGATCCTCTGACTCCCATCGCGATCCCAATGTCCGCAGCCTTGAGAGCCGGAACATCGTTCACACCGTCGCCCGTTACGGCGACGATCTCGCCGAACGACTTTAGGGCTTCGACGACCCGAAGCTTTTGAATTGGATTGCAGCGAGCAATAACATCCGCGCTCCGGAGGAAGTCGGGGTTTGCCTTGAGCCAATCCGCCTCAAACTTTTCAGGATCAGATTCCGCTGAAATCACGATAGGCTGACCTTTTCCTAGCCCGATATCCTTGGCGATTGCAGCTGCTGTTTGAGGGTGGTCGCCGGTAATCATCAAAACTCTGATTCCATTTTTCCCGCAGTATTCGATAGCCGGGTGAACCTCGGGGCGCGCAGGGTCCTCGAAGGCAAGGAGACCCGCGAACTGAAACCCGGAATCTGGCTCTTTCCCGTTACGCAGCTCTGTGGCCGTCACTTCACAAAATCCGACCGCTAAAAGCTTATGCCCATCCCGCGCCCAACTCGAAGTTCGGTCGAGCCACTTGTTTCTTTCTTCGCTCAAAAGCGTGCACTTCGACAAGATCGTTTCCGGCGAGCCTTTCATGGCGCAAAAAGCGCGGCCTTGATTTTCGAAGAAGGCCGTTTCCCTCTTGCGGTCTTCAGTGAATGGAATCACGCGCGTTCGCAGCGGAGTTTTTAGTTCTCGTTCCTTTGATAGGGCAAAAATCGCCTGATCAACTGGATCAGTTCCGTCAGGGTTCGATGCCGCGCCCGCATAGAAAAGGACTTCTGGCTCCGAGAGTGGACTGGCTGCATCGACATGGGTCAGCTTGAGCTGGCCAGCAGTAATCGTTCCAGTTTTATCGGTACAAATTTGAGTGATTCGCCCGATATTCTCGACGGAGACTGCGCGCCGAACTAAGGCTCCTCGTTTCGCTAGCCGGTAAACACCGACTCCGAGGAAGAAGGAGAAGACGACTGGAAACTCCTCCGGGATTGCGGCCACCGCGAGGGTGGCGGCACTTAAGAGAGCATCCAGCCATCCGTGTCCCTGATAAACTCTGATAAAGGCGAGAATCAGGCAGAATGCGGCAGCGGCGTAGATCAGCCCTTTGGTTAACTTCGCGATGGAATGCTGGAGGGCAGTGCGTTCGTGAGTGATGGCGGAGACCGACTGCACGATTTCGCCATAGGAGGTCTCTTTTCCCGTGAACAGGACGCGGAGGAGGCCGCTTCCCGTAAGTACCCGCGTTCCGGCAAAGCCCAGCGAATCGGAATCAATGAGTGCCTCTTGTGCGGATCGAAAAGCATCGAAGGGAATCGTTCTCTTGGTGATCGGAAACGCTTCTCCGGTAAGCACCGACTCATCCACTTGAAGCGATTCAACGCGTTCCCAGAATCCATCCGCAGGTAGAAAATGATTCTCTGAATCCAGGACAACCAAATCGCCAGGAACGATATCGTGCGAGTCAATCCGCAGGCGTTTCCCGTCACGGATCACCACGGCTTCCGCAGCTAACTGGCCCTTGAGGGAGGCGGTGGATGCCTGGGTTCTCCAGTGGAGAAAGGCATCCATGAAAAGCAAAGGAATGGTCGCCACGAAAAGAATGATCGCCTCCTGGCGATCGCCGACAAAAAAGAAAGCCGTGCCGATACCAACCAGGAACCAGATCATCGGGTCCTTGATGGTATCCAGTAAAAGCTCAAGCCAGGGATTTCCAGTGCGTTCAATGATCGCATTGGGTCCGAAGCGCGAACGTTGGGAAGAAACTTCAGCAACGCTCAGGCCAGTGGGCGCGCCGTTCAGCCCGCCTAAATTCTCAAGAGAGATTTTCTTTTTCACGGCCTTCCCTCTCCTCGCTAGGTCCTAAAAGATCTTCCAGGAAAAATGCCGCGAGTTCGGAGCGGCCCGATAGGCCCGACTTCTCGTAGATGGCGGTGGACTGCGTCCGCGCGGTTTTTTCTGATGTCTTTCGAATCTCCGCGATTTCTTTGAGGCTCAATCCTTTCAAGAGAAGAAAGGCGACTTCCTTCTCGGAGATTGTCAGTTTCCAAGACGTCAGTTGACGCTCGATTTCTTGGGAGAGGCCTTCAATGTGGACTCGGGCTTGTTTTCGCCACTGTTCGGCTTCCGCTTGGAGGCCGCTCGACTTGAGAACTTCAGCAGCCAAGGACCGCTTCAGTGCGAATGAGCCTCGAAGAAGGAAAACAACGCCTGCGAGAGCCGCTAGAGCAACAAATCCTTCCGCAGCCAAATGCCACCAACGGACGCCTTCCCTGGAGTCAGTGAAGAGGTCGGTCCCAACAAAGATGGCGGTTCCCAGGAGGATCGTGATTATGACCCAGCGTTCTCGGTTGCTCATGCGGGCGCCTTTCTAGTCGTCATCGTCTTCGTGCTCGGCGCCTTCCTTCGTATTTCCCTGATGCTCCTCGGACTCATTCTCTCCAAGTTGGAGTTTCACACCAAAGACGCTGGTCGTTGCCTGGGCGGCATCGTAGTTCTTATAGATGTGAAAGGCAAATAAGCCAATGATTCCCGCCATTCCCATGGCCACAAATCTGTGGGAACTTGCGATAGGTGACGCTCCCTCTTCGTTGTCTTTCCTTCCGTGAATCATACTGAGGGCGATTCCATCCCGGTGGCGAAGGCTGTGCAGAACAAGGCCGGCAACGTGCGCCACCACGACAAAGGCAAAGGCGTTGGCCATGAGCTCGTGGATGTCTTCAAAGGCCTCCTTTTGACCCGAAGCCATCAGGTAGCCGGTGACGCCGAGCCCGAGCGCGAGGCCCATCATGGCGACCGCGGCCCAGGCCGAGGCCGGATTGTGCGCGAAGTAGGTTCGCCCTTTCGTGCTCAAAATCTCGCGGAAGTACCCCATCAGCCGCAGGGGATTCAGCGGGAACGAGGAAAAGCGGGCGTAGCGAGATCCAAAGATTCCCCAAACTACGCGAAGCAGCGTTGTGACGAACAGGATCATTCCCAGCAGCATGTGCTGGGAAAACCAGGGGGATTCGTCATCGGTCAGTTGTGCGATCGCATAAGCAGCGACGAATAGACCGGCAAAAAGCCAGTGAAAGAGTCTTGTAGGTAGATCGTAAACTTTTGATTTGTTCATGGAGCCTCCCTTTACCTGTCTCAATCATGGGCCTGACTCAGGGTTCTGGCCATGGGACAAATGCCCAATGGCCAGTAAAAACAAAAGCTTAGGGCTTTTGCCCTATGGCTAGATCGAGCCATCGGAAGCATCTTTGGTAAAGGGCAACGGTGCCCCAATAAACCAAGGAGTGATCCATGAAAATCGTAACCTTACTGACCGCCCTGCCGCTTCTGCTGAGCTCCCCGGCCTTCGCCAAGAAGAACTGCACGGAAGAGCCCCAATCCAAGTGGATGACCGAGGAGGCCTTCAAGAAGAAGGTCACGGGGGAGGGCTACAAGATCAGAAAGTTCAAGCAGCCCGGCACCTGCTACGAAATCTACGGCACCGACAAAGAGGGCAACGAGGTTGAGATCTATTTCAATCCCGTAGACGGCAGCATCGCGAAGAAAAAGTGAAATCATCGGCGGGGGCATTGCCCCCGCCATTCTCCTAAGGAGGGAACGCTATGTTGATTGCGATTTTTTTAGGTGTGTTTGGAATCTGGATGGCCATTCTGACTGCGATTCGGATCTCTCTTGAAGGTGGTTGGAGCCGCAGAAAAGAGGGCGATGAACCTCGTGGTCAAGCGATGCCGACGAAAGAGCGGGCTGGCTTGAACTTGCATCTCGCCGCGAAGCCCTCTGTTAGGCAGGCATTCAGCGATCTCTGGCAGGAGATCCTGAAAGGCGCGTAGCGGAGGGTTTTTCCCGAAGCAAAAATGCCTGACCCCATTTGGAGGACTGCGAGTCCTTGATGAGCTGAAGTTGCGCGATTCTGACCGTCTGGACAAGGCGCGGGAGGTGCCCTGCCGCTGCGGCGATCAAGACGATGATAAGAGCTGCTTCTACAAGTTTATTGAACCCCATTGGGACCTCCTTCGGTTTGTTGGTTTTCTTCTAGATGGCGTTTGACGATTGCTCCGATGGAGCTGTGAAACCATTTCTTGCCATTTCGTGTAGGCACCCGTTGGTCATTTAGTGCGCGAGCAATGGCTGTGAAGCTCTTCCCTGCCTGCCAGAGGCAGATGACCTTGAGGACGTTTTTGTATTCGCGGGGTTCCTTGACGAGCTTGCCTTCGAGCCAAGCGAAGCCATACGGGATGATCGGGGAGCGCATTTTCACTGGCGGTTTGATTTTGGACGCTTTGGTTTTTGAGGCGTTTCTAAGTGGCAGGCCCCGGCGGTTCAGTGCCTCGCGAATCGAGGATTTTGCGAAGCCAGTTTTCTCTTCGATCTCGCGTAAGGAGTATCCGGCCTCGTAAAGAGGGGCACAAACGTCAAAGATGCGGTCTTTCGTCTTTGGGAAAAATCGAATAATATCGTGAGGGATAGGTGGCCGCCGGCATGGTGTACTTAGCCGTGCTCCGCCTCCACCAGTTTTGTTTTCGCCCGCTAGAAAACCCTAAAAGGCTTTCATCCGACGAGGTTTCCTCCAGAGGAAATGGGCGTTTTGAGTTAGAGTGTTGCCTCATGAAAAAGACATTTAGCCTCAGATCTGAAGTTCACCGCCCGGACCGGGTCGTCGAATCCGTCAAAGCCGAAATCAATAAGTACCTCGCTCGCGAGCGCCGCAAGAATTTGCCCGAGGGAGCCGATGTCTGGGACTTCGACTGCAAGTGCGGAGTCTCGGCCGAGACCGCCGAAACTGTGTTTGTCGGCGAACTTGGAAAATCGGTGGATGCAGTTTTCGCGACGGATTCTGAAAAGGTCTACGTCGAGATTCTCGCAAAACCTGCGGTTCGCACCAGAAAATCTTCAGCTCAACGAGATGAGTAAGGATCATTCCGTGCAACAAGTAAAAGACGAGAGCGCAAAGCTCATCAGAGCGCATCTCCAAGAACTCCAAAAAATGAATGAAGAACTCGGCGGAGTCCACATCGCGCGCCTCGACGGATCCGTCGCGGTCATCGGGATCAAGGGTGGCGAGAAGAACATCATCTTCAAAACGAGTTTTGTGAGCGACGTTGAGGGTAAACTTCTCGATGCGCAGATCCTGATTCAAGACTTGCTGGAAGAAGAAGGAATCGAGGCACTCTCGGAGTTCGACCTCAATTTGGCTTTGAACGACACCGGAAGAAAAAGCTGATTCCATGTCCAAACTGCGCAAGGAGCTCGTCAAAAAGTTAGAGCGTATCCCGGGCCTGGAAGATCGGCCACCGAAAGTCCCTGGGGCTCAGCGGTTCTTTATAAAGACAAAGAGATCGCCCACTTTCACGACGACAACGAGATCGATGTCCGCCTGACCAAACAACTCATTCGCAGCGAAGGTCTGATCCATCCCACCGATTCCAAGATCCACAAGAAAAGGGCACCGAGCTCGCAATGGATGGAGCTTCGATTCCTCAAAGCCAAAGATGTGGATGAGGTCGTAAAACTCTTCAAATTGGCTCTCGAGCAGTATTGATTCGCATAGGCGAACTCCGTGGAGGAGTCCGCCCTCTATCTCTACTAGTTGCGTAGAGGAACTTGCGGGAAGTCAACCGGCACTCCGAATGCGTTGTTCGTGTAGTTCGTGAACACGTTCAGTGCCACATGCGCCAAGATCTCTGCGACTTCTTCATCATTGAAGCCAGCTGATTTCACCGACGCAACATCAGCATCAGAAATTTGACCGCGTGTTTGAACCAAGCGGCCTGCGAAAGTCAGCGCCGCCTGAGTGCGGGCATCGCTTGCCTCGCCGGCTTGGGCGGCCTTTATCTCGGTCGGAGTTGCACCTGCTTTGCCGCCCAGGACCGTATGGGCCGCCAAGCAGTACTCGCAGCGGTTTAGGTCCGCCACGTACACCGCGATTTTTTCGCCCAGCTTCGCTCCTAATTTGCCTTTGCTGAGTGCGCCGAATGCGCCCCACATGCTTTCCAGTGCCGCCGAGGAATTGCCGATGGCCAGGAACATGTTCGGCACTTTGCCGAACGCCTTTTCGATTTGCTCGAACGTCTTTTTGTGACTGCCTGTCGTCTCTTGCGGGTTTTTCAAATTGATTCTGCCCATATGCTGCCTCCTAGGCTTGTTTTTGGGTTTGTGTTCTTTCAGAAAGTTTCGTGACGATTTCGACCAGTTGTTCCGTTTGGATGATCCCGAAGTGCTTCACCACGAGCTCGCCCTCGCGATCGATCACGAGCGTGCTCGGTGTGCCCTGCAGGTCGTAGGACTTCATCGTTTCTGGGAGGCGTTCGCCCGCTCGCGGTTTGTCGATCGCGACCGGAAACGGAAGGCGCCACTCATCGATGAAAACTTGCAGCGCGGCCTCGGTCATCACGTCGTGATGTTCGAAAACCGTGTGCAGTCCCACCACCTCGACATCCGTTCCGCGGAATCGATCAAACAGCTCCACCGTCTGTGGAATTCCGTAGTACACGCAGCCGGGGCACAGCATCTGGAACGCATGGATCACCTTGACCTTCTCCGACGCCAAATCGAGGTCGTATCCCGCCGGAGCGTTCAGCCATTTCTCTATTTTCAGTGGAAGTGCTTTCATGTTTACTCCTCTCCACGGCTTCGATTATTGTGAAATCGCCCGCGAGAACAAGTGGCTACAAAACGGTAGGGTAGGCACCAAACGGTGCATCTTGGGGATTCGACAGTGGATAAAAAATTTGAGGTCAAATTTCTGGTCGAGGACATCGTTGGATGCAAGTGGTCGATGTCGATCCTCGATATGGTCGACAAAGGTATCAACCGGCCCGGCGCCATGGTGCGCGAGCAGGACGGACTCACCACGAAAGTTCTTAACGAGCGACTACGCAAACTGCAGAAATATCAAATTCTCGATAAGATCGAGCATCCCGAAGTTCCGCCGCGCGTGGAATATGTCTACACCGACTTCGGACGGAAGTTTCTAGACATCGTGATCGCCATTCGTAAACTCGAAGACGAGATCGCCCCCAAGAAAACCTCAGCCGGAGAAGCCCCATGAGTCGTTTGCGCGTCGAGAGTTTTGCGATATCCATGGACGGATACGGGGCCGGTCCCGACCAGTCCCTGGAAAATCCGCTCGGCATCAACGGCAAAAACTTGCACGAATGGGTTTTTCCGACCCAACACTTCCGGAAAATGATCGGTCAGCCCGATGGCACCACCGGTATCGACAATCAGTTCGCCTCGCGTGGATTCGATAACATCGGCGCGAACATCATGGGGCGCAATATGTTCGGTCCCATCCGCGGCGATTGGCCCAATCACGAATGGGAAGGGTGGTGGGGCGACAACCCTCCTTACCACTCTCCGGTTTTCGTACTGACCCACCACGCGCGTCCGCCGCTGGAGATGGACGGGGGAACGACCTTCCACTTCGTGACCGACGGTATCGAATCCGCACTCGCGCAGGCGCGCAAAGCCGCCGGGGGGAAAGACATTCGCCTGAACGGCGGCACCTCCACCGTTCGTCAGTACCTGCAGAAGGGGCTCGTCGACTACATGCACTTGGCGGTGTCCGCGAAGCTTCTGGGCGCCGGCGAAAACCTTTTTCACGGACTGGATTTGCCGAAGCTCGGCTACGCGGTCAAAGAGCGCGTCCACGGCGAAAACGCGACCCACGTGATCATCGAGAAGACGTCATGACGCTCAACCACGTTCATCTCGGCACGAAGGATCTTTCGCGGATCTGCCGCTTCTACGAAAGCTACTTCGGCTTCACGAAGAAATTCGATCACGGCTCCGGCGTCTTTCTGACTGACGCCAAAGGTCTTCTGATCGCCATCGACCCCGTCGCGGAACTGCCGCAACTTCCCGAATGGTACCACCTCGGATTCTGCCTCGACTCTGCGGAGCAGGTTTTTTCGATCTACGAGAAAATGAAATCATCCCGGGAAAACATCGTCCGCGACATGCGCGCCGAGGACGGGGAGTTCGCCTCTTTCTTTGTCAAAGATCCCGACGGCAACAAACTCGAAATCAGCTGGCATAATGAGTAGACCCGTTGAATGAGTTCCGGCCAACGAGGATTTATGGAAAAGAAAATCGAAGAAGCGAAACGACTCCGCGAAAACAAACAGCCGGAAGAAGCGATGCGACTTCTGGAAACGCTTCTGCAATCCCACCCGAACGACCCCGATTTGAACTACCAAATGGCATGGACCTGCGACTCGATGGGAAAAGAGTCCGCGGCCGCGCCCTATTACGAAAAGGCCATCGCGAACGGACTGACCGAAGATCGCAAAGGCTGCTTCCTCGGTTTGGGCAGCACTTACCGCTGCCTCGGCGCGTACCAAAAGTCTTTGGACGTCTTCGACCAAGCGCTCAAAGAATTTCCGGAGGAGCGCTCATTCAAGGTCTTTCGGGCTTTGACCCTCTACAATCTCGGCAAAGCGGAAGAGTCCGTCCGCGAGCTCCTACTTCAGCTGATCGACACGACCACGGACGACTCGATCAAGTCCTACGACAAGGCCCTGAGATTCTATTCCGACAAGCTCAATCAAACCTGGACGTAACCCGGAGGGAACGTAAACGATGCGAATTTTTCTCGCCGGAGCCACCGGGCGTACGGGACGACAGATCTTGCAACAGGCGAGGCCTCGCGGCCACCAAATCACCGCGCTCGTTCGGGGCGGCGCGGATCGTCTGGAGCCCGCGGAGTCTTGGTTGCGGATTCTCAAAGGTGATCTTCTCGATCATCCGAATCTCGCCGAGATCGTCGCGCATCACGACGCCATCATCACCGCGCTGAGCAGTTCGGTGATTGAAGCCGCGACCCTGAAATTGATCGACGCTGCGCAGACCGCGAAGGTTCCGCGCTTCCTCGGCTTAGCCGGCGGGGGAATTTTGCAACTCGATGCTCACAGCTTGCGTCGTGATCGCCCGGGATATCCCGCGTCCTTTCGGACTTCCTCGGAAGGGCACTTGCGAGCGTGGAAAGCGCTAGAGGCCTCGACGCTGGATTGGACCCTCGTCTGCACACCCGATCTGTTGGACACTCCCGCGACGGGACGTGCGACCGCACTCGCGGACTTTATGCCCCAAGGTGGAAAATCGGTACCTCGCGCGGATGTCGCGGCGTTTATGATGACCGAGCTTGATCAACCGCGATTTTCCCGCAAACGTGTCGGTCTGACGGTTTAAGCCCACAAGATCCGTCCACACCGAAAGACCGGAGACCGCATCATGATCCACAAAAACACGATCTGTCTGATGTACGACAAAGACGCCGAAGAGGCCGCGCGCTTCTACGCGAAGACTTTTCCGAACAGCTCCGTCGGCGCCATTCAGCGCGCTCCCGGCGACTATCCGTCGGGCCGGGCCGGCGACGTCTTAACTGTTGAGTTCACCGTGCTCGGCACTCCGTGCATCGGCGTGAACGGCGGAACCTACTTCAAACACAGCGAAGCCTTCTCGTTCCAAATCGCCACCGAAGATCAGGCCGAAACCGACAAATACTGGAACGCGATCGTCGGCAACGGCGGTAAAGAAAGCCAATGCGGCTGGTGCACCGACAAATGGGGACTCTCGTGGCAGATCACTCCGCGCACGCTGACCGAAGCGATGACGAACGGAGGCGACGAAGCGAAGAGAGCCTTTGCGGCCATGATGCAGATGAAAAAGATCGACGTCGCGGCGATCGATGCCGCCCGCCGGGGCTAGGCCCACTTGGTGGGAGCAGGCCGATGAAGAAAGGATCGCACGGGAACTACGCGGACCTGAGTTTCACGTCGTAATGAAATCCTTCTTTGAGCAAAGAGTCGCGCAGGGCTAGCTCGATGAGGCCCGTTTCAGGCAGGCCGAGTTTTTTGGCGATGCGTGAGGCTCGAGTGGGGGAAGGAATCCGCCGACCTTTTTCGAGGTCATTCAAATTCTGTACGGAGAGACCGATCTTTTTGGCGAAAGCGGTTTGGCTCAGCTCTTCTCCTTCGCGCCAAGCCCTCAAGAGGCCGCCAAAGGTCAAAGCGCCGTGCTGTTTTTCCAGCTTTTCGAAGTATGATTTAGTACTCATGTTTGTTCACCTCTAAGAGTTCGATGTGCACGTGGTCCTCGATCACGCGGTAGAACAGTCGGTACGATCTGTTCATACGAACTGATCTTTCGCCGCGACGTTCGCCCCTCAGTGGTTCGTCGTGAAATCCGGGGGATTTCATGACTTCGGCCAAACCTTTCGATTCCACCAAGAAAACCCAGAAAACCACTTTCTTCCGGATGAGGTCCGGTGCCTTCTTCAGTTGCTTTTCGAAGATTCTGCTCCTCGAAATTTTTGTGAGGACTTTCATCCCACCTCCTGATTTACTTCAATATGAAGTAAAAGTAAAGTTGCTGTTGATGAGGCAAAGCAGTTCCCGAGCCGTTGTAGGTTCGAAGTTCTCAATGAATGGGCAAAAGGAGAGAAGTGAAAGGGCCGAGTATCGGACCTCAGCGTTCCTAGCTTACATAAATATATGAATACTAAGGAGTTTTTAAGCACACCAAAAACTGCTAGATAATAAACCAACCAGTTGGTATATTATTACCCATGGCCCGCCCGACGAAGTCCGCGACACGAAAACCCGCCAACGAAAAGCTGCTCGAAGCGGCCTTCGGACTCATCCGCACGAAGGGGTACTCGGCGACGACCGTCGATGAGCTTTGCCAAGCGGCGGGGGTCACGAAGGGGACGTTCTTCCACTACTTCGAAAGCAAAGAGGCGCTCGCCATCGCGGCCGCGGATCATTGGTCCGCCGTCACCGGAGGGTTTTTCAAAACCGCGCCCTATCATGAGCCCGCGGATCCGCTTGATCGCTTCATCGGCTACATCGAATTCCGCAAACAAATTCTTCACGGAGCCGTTCCCGAGTTCACCTGTCTGGTCGGCACGATGGTGCAGGAGGCCTACGAGTCGCACCCCAAACTTCGTGAGGCTTGCGCGAACAGCATCTTCACCCACGCCGCCGTCGTCGAAGAGGACATCCGCGCGGCGAAAGCGAAACATTGTCCCGACGCGGATTTTGATCCGCGCAGCCTTGCGGTTCATACGCAGGCCGTGCTTCAAGGCGCGTTCATCCTGGCGAAAGCGACCGAGAGTAACGCCGTCGCCGTCGAAAGCCTGGATCACCTCATCCGATACGTTCGATTCTTGTTTTCCGAACCCCAGCCCAAAGGAAAAACTCGTGAGCAAATCGCAAATTGAAATCGAAGCGACGATCAAAGCTGACGCCAACAAAGTCTGGGAGTATTGGAATCGCCCGGAGCACGTGACCAAATGGAACTTCGCCAGCCCCGACTGGCAATGCCCTTCGGCCGAGAGTGACTTGCGTCCCGGCGGCAAATTCAAATCGCGTATGGAAGCCAAAGACGGAAGCTTCGGCTTCGACTTCGAAGGCACCTACGACGACGTCGTCGCGCAAAAGAAAGTCTCGTACACGATGCCCGATGGTCGCAAAGTGGTGACTACGTTCGAGAAAACCGGCGACGGCACCCGGATCAAAACCCTCTTCGATCCCGAAACGGAAAATCCGATCGAGATGCAGAAAGAAGGCTGGGCCGCGATCCTGAACAACTTCAAGAGCTACGCCGAGTCGCATTGATGAATCCCACGATCACGGCGTTTAAGAATTCTCCGGATCGCGGTCAGGGGCTGGCGCGCGACATGGGCGTGCGCTGGGCGCTTGAGGAAGTGGGGCAGCCGTACGACGTGCGGCTCGTTCCCTTTCAGGAAATCAAAGAGGCTTCCCACCGCGCGGTCCATCCGTTCGGAAAAATTCCGACCTACGAACAGGGCGCGCTTGTCCTGTTCGAATCGGGCGCCATCGTTTTGCAGATCGCCGACTCGAAACCGGGTCTTTTCCCGAAAGACCCGAACGGGCGGGCCCGCGCGATCATGTGGATGTTCGCCGCGCTCAGTACCGTAGAGCCGCCGATCGTCGAACTGAGCGCCGCATTTCTGATCGAACGCGATAAGAGCTGGTACGCGGAACGTTTGCCGATGTTGCAAGCGAATGTTCGGCTCCGCTTGGGAGAACTCTCCAAATACCTCGGCGAAAGTGAGTGGCTGGAGGGCGAATTCAGCGCGGGTGATCTGATGATGGTCTCGGTCCTCAGGCGTCTTAAGCGTTCGGGTCTTCTAAACGAGTTCCCCAATATCGCCTCATACGTTGAGCGGGCGGAACAACGTCCCGCGTTTCAGCGCGCGTTCGCGGCACAGCTCGAAGTCTTCAAGGAAAACGAGAAGGCGTGAGCGATTCAGTTTCGAAAACAACCAAAACCAGAAATAGCCGATCACCCCATTAAGGAGACCCCATGTCGAATACCGTTCGCCTGCATCGAGTTCTGATGGCCCCTCCCGACCGTGTTTACCGCGCTTTCGTCGATGCCGATGCCATGTGCCGGTGGCTTCCGCCGAACGGTTTCACCGGCAAGATCCACAATATGGATGCGAAGGTCGGCGGTGAATACAAGATGTCGTTCACGAACTTTACGAACATGAAAAGCCATTCCTTCTTCGGCAAGTACGTGGAGCTGACGCCCGGTGCGCTCGTGAAATACACGAACCGATTCGAAGATCCGAATCTGCCCGGCGAGATGCAGGTCACCGTGCGCATGAAAAAGGTGATGATGGGAACCGAGATCGAAATCACGCAGGAGGGCGTTCCCGCGATGATTCCGCTCGACGCCTGCTACGTCGGCTGGCAAGAGTCGCTCTTGGCGCTCGCGAAGTTGGTCGAGCCCGAGATCAATCAGTAACGATAAGATTCTTGGCGATCCGGTCGATGGGCCGGATCGTCTTTTTCCGGGACGTCATCGCCTGGACTCTCTAGACTCTGGTCATTCTGTCCAGAAGCTTGGCGAAAAAGCGAAAATTCGCCGCGCATGAGCGCTCGGAAAACCGCTCCCAGGTTCGATTTCCCCAACATTTTCTGGCCCTTTCTGACGATAAAGAGGATCGACGGAGAGGAGCCCAAATGAGCTTAAACTATCAGAAAAAGAAAGATTCCGATGATCACGGCAGTCTATGGACGTCGTACTCGGATCTATTCATGGGGCTCTCGTTCGTCTTTCTGCTTTTGTACGTGACCGCCAGTCTGCGCGCGGGCACCAGCGGAATTCAGCAGCAAATCATGGCCCGCAAAGTGGCGATGGAAAACGAAGATCTGAAGAATCAGCTCAAAGTCTACGATGCGCTGAAGAAGGACTACCTCGAAACCGACGCCTCGGCGGATGAAGCGAAGATGTACGAAGATCTGATGGGAAAATTGGATCTGCTGCAAGATGAAGCGAAGACCGAGAAAGAAAAACTGCTGCAGGCCTCGAAAGAAAACGCCCAGAAGGAAGTGGCGCTCAACAAATACCAGCAGATGATCCGCAACGTGATCAATTCGAACGCGGTCGCGAAAGCGCGCATCAAAAAGCGGAACGTGATCATCGACGCCCAGGACGAAGAGATCCTCGAGCAAGGGGCACAGATCGAAGATTTGGAAAGTTCGGTGGCGGAAAAGCGCAATCAAATTGCCGCGCGTGAAAAACAAATCGAAGACATGAACGCGTCGCTGACCGAGCGCATGAACGACCTGAAGAAAGCCTTCGCCCAGAATAAACTCACCGAGAAAAAGTACCAAGAGCAGCTGAAAAATGCCAAAGCCGCGCACGCCAAACGTATGGGTGAGCTAGCCAACCAGCAGAAGGCCGCCGAGCAGCAGCTGTCCGCGATGAACGCGCAGCTCGAACAAACCGAAGGTCTGTTGGGCCAAGCCGAAGGGAAAAACCGCGCCTTGGCGTCGCAACTTGAAGGGGAGCGCGGGGCGTTCGAAGCGAAAGTGGCCCAGATGCAGGGAGAGTTCGCAGCCCAGCAGGGGCGCGATCGCGCGGCCTTCGAAGCCGAGCTCGGAAAAGAAAAGCTGAACGCCCAAGGCCGCGCGGCCAAAGAAGCCGCCTACCGGGCGGGGGTCGCCAAGAAAGAGCGTGAGCTGGCCGACAAGATCGCGGGTTTGAAGAACGAACTCATCGGCACCTCGGCGGAGCTCGCGAAGGCGAAAGCCGAAATCGACGCGCGCAAGAACGTCGCGAAACAGATGAAGGATGCCTTTGCGAAAGCGGGCGTGAAGGCCGAGATCGACGGCGTGACGGGCGACGTGACCCTCGACTTCGGCGACAACTATTTCGATACCGGGCAGGCCGACATCAAACCCGAAATGGCGCAGATCCTGCGCAAGGCCTTCCCGGTCTACGCGAAATCCCTCATGGAGAACAAGAACCTGAGCGGCAAGATCGAGTCCGTCGAGATCGTCGGTTTCGCCTCGCCCACCTACCAGGGACGGGTCATCGATCCGCGAAGCATGAAGCCCGAGGACCGCAAAGCTGCCGAATATAACATGGATTTGAGTTACCAGCGCGCGCGCTCGATTTACCAGTTCGTCTTCAACCAAGAGAAGATGCAATTCGGTCACCAGAAGGACGTCCGCAACCTCGTGAAGGTTTCGGGGAAGAGTTTCTTCGAGGCGAACAAAGTCGATCGCAACGTGGCTTCCGAGAGCGTCGGGAGCTTCTGCAAAAAGTACGACTGCAAAAAGTCACAAAGAGTTTTGATCAAGTTTAATGTGAATCCGAAGTAAACGAGGTGTTTTATGTTCTCTGAGATGGTTACGAATCTCATGAAAAGCGGCATTCTGACCTTCGCGGTCGAAATGCTTCTGCCGCTGATGGTGCTGACGTTCGTCGTCGGTTCCGTCGCGCGCATCCTGGTGTGGTACACGGTCAGCCGTCATGCTTGGTTCGCGAAAGAATTCGAGAAACGGGTCAACAAATTCATCGAGTCCGAGCAGCCGGGCGACGTGAAAAACGTCTCGTTCTACGCGCTGACGAAACAGCAGCTCGAGAAAGCCTTCTACGAGGCCTTCGAGATCCGCGATCGGATGCATCGTCGTAAGGGCGATAAGATCATGATCGCCGCCGACCGCATCTATTTGGTTAAGCAGGGCTGCGCGTGGCTGGTCCGGGATATCCTGAAACAGGTGAAGTTCCTGAAATGGCACGACAACAACCCGAAGCTGATCAACATCACGAAGGCGACATTTCAGCAGAACCCCTGCTTCAACCGTCTGTTCGGTTTCATCCCGGTGGGTAGCCTGAACGACGTTTTGAGCATTCTTCCCGGTATGTTCGTCATCGGCGGGATCTTCGGAACGTTCATGGGGATCGTGAACGGTCTGCCGAAACTCGGCGGTATGGACATCAACGACGCCGAAATGTCGAAGCAGATCATGGACGGTTTCCTGTTCGAAGTCTCGTTCGCGATGAACAGCTCGATCATGGGGATCTTCCTGTCCGTTCTGATGACGTTCCTGAACACGATTTTCTCTCCGGACAAGGTGTTCTCGAATATGGTCGATCGCTTCGAAAACTCGCTCGATCTTTTGTGGTACCGCAGCGATAACAACGACTATCCCCGCGACGTCGAAGCTTTCGACGAGCACCGCGATCCGGCCGAAGCGCTGGCGAGTGAGTCGCTCAACCGCGAAATTTCGAAAGGCGCGCGAAGTCGCGATTTGGATGATCTCAAGACCCGGAAGACCAAAGCCTCGTAGGACCTGAATGTCGAAGTTCCAGACCGTTTGCCTTATTCAAACCGGTGTCGCCGAAGAGGTGAGCTCTCGTATTTACGAGAGCTTTCCTATTTCTATCGGTCGCTCCAGCGAGACGGCGATCGGAATCGCGGATCCCGGCATCAGCCGGATGCATGCGGAACTTCGCCTGAAGAAAGGGCAAATCTGGGTCGTCGACATGGGATCGGCGAACGGCACTTTCGTGAACGGGGAGCGGATCGAAGCGCAGACGCCGGTGTTGTGCAATCCCGACGATCTGATCGAGCTGGGTACGCATCGTATCCCGCTCCGTCTACAGGTTTTCGAGAAGGCTTTTGAACGCAAACAAATCGCGGATGCGAACATTTCAAGCGAAGAGAAGAACCGCATCCTTGGCCTACTGGATGCCGCCCATGCGGAAATCAAACGCATCGGGGAGGTCTTCCAGGCGAATCAGGCGCAAGCCCAAGCGCTGACGGAAGAAAAGATCGCCAATCAATTACGAGAGGCGCAAGAGAAGGCCGACGAAATCATCCGCTCGGCACAACTGGACAGCGAAAATATCCGTCAGGTGGCGCGCGCGCAGCATGACTCCGTGGTCGGCGCGGCGGCGGGGGATGCGCAGGCGACCGTTGACCAAATGATTCGCGAGGCGACGGAGCAATCCGAAATGATCGCCAACAGCATCATCGACCAAGGCGAGGCGAAGCTGGCGGCCATCACCGAAGCCCGTCGCCAGGAATTTGAAACCATGATGAGCGAAGGCCGCGCGCAACTGGCGGAGTTACGTCGCCAGGACGAGGAGCGCGCGGAACAAGCGGCCCTCATCGCCGCCGAAGAAATCGAAGCGCGTCGGACCGAGATCCTGCGCGTCGCCGAAGAAAAGGCCACGGCGACTCTCGGTGCCGCGGTCGCGGAATCCGAGCGCGTGAAATCGCAAACCGAAGCCATTTACCAAGCCGAAGTCGATCGCGGGATGCGCGTCGTGGCCGAGCATAAGCTACGCACCGAAGAGGAGATGTCCGCCCGGGTCGAGCAATCGCAGGTCATGCTCAAGAATGCGGTCGAGAAGTCCGCCGAGCTCATCGGCAATGCCGAGCGAACCTCGAAGGCTCAGCTCGAAGACGCCGAAATGAAGTCGACCGCGATGCTGAAGGTCTCGCGTGAGGATTCGACGCGGCTTTTGGAGAAAACACAGAAAGAGATTCTTGAGCAGTTCAGCGTTCACCAGAACGATATGCAGCGACTGCGTCAGCAGACCGAGGCAGACCTTGAAGAAACCACGGCCAACTTGAAATCTTTGAAAGAGGCCGTCGACATCGTGACCTCGGAGCTGACAGAGCTTGAAGAGAAACTTGGAAGCACGCGCGAAGCGCTACAACGGACGACGGCTTCGCTGACCGCCAAAGAGTCCGAAGAAGTCGCCATCGACAAGAAACGGGCCGCGGCCGAAAAGCAGGTGGGCGATCTCGAAGCACGTCGGGAAAAGCTGAGCGCGGAGTTCGCCGAACTTCAGAAGCGCCACGGCGATGTGGCGGCGGTCATCAATTCTAAACAGGAAGAGTGGGACGCGAAGCAGGCCCGCTTGGAAGCAGAATTCGCGCAGCAGCAAGCTAAAACGCGGGACGAGGTCGCGGCCTACCGCGAACGCGAGATGGGCATCGTCGACAAGCTGAAACTGGAAGAGCTCGAAGCCCTGGCCGTCACTCGGAGTGAAGAGGCGGCGAAGATCGACAATCACCGGGCCGAAGTCGTTTCCGAGCTTCTGAAAGTCACCGAGGGGCACTTCCTGGCGAAGTTGCGCCCCGTGCTCCCGAGCTCGTTTGACTGGCGTACGGTTTCGGATCCGCTGCACGCCGAGATGAAGGATGAGCTGGAACGCTTGGTTTACGACATTTCCCGTCGTGAGCGTGCGCCCGTGGAAGAAGTTCAGCTGACGGCGAATCAGCAGCGCCTCTTGAAGCGTACGAAGCAAACCGGTCTGGCGGTGGGTCTGGCTTTGGTTTTACTACTGCTGATTCCGGGAACGCGCGGGATTTTGCTCGATGCGGTTGGCCTGGGATCGGGTGCATCGGCGGCCGACAAATACGCGCACGAGATGCAGGTCGAACGCGAGCGCCGCTGGCAGCCCGAAAAAACGCGTGCGTGGAAAGAGTCCTACACCGACTCGGTCCTGTTCACGGAAGGTTACGTGCAGATGAAGCTCGACTCCCAAAGCCAAGAGAAGTGGATTCGTGAGCTGCACTCTTATCTTTACGGCAAGTTACGGGTCGACGAAGACTCGATCATCAAGATCGTTTCGCTCGAAGCGGCCCTGATCGCGAATCTTAACGAGCAAGCGGGGCAAATTCACCCCGATTACGTGGCGGAAAAGACGGCCCGCATGCGCGAAACCGAAGCCGAAGCCCTCGTCGAGATCAAGAAGCTGCTGGGCAAAGAGCGAAACGTCGAAAAGTTCCAGAAGTTCTCGCAAGATTACTACTACAACGAATACTTGCTGCGTCTGCCCGCGAACGAAACGCCGGAATCGCCGCCAGAGTCGCCGTGACAAATCCTCCTCGGACGGGGAGGATCGACTTATGAAAACGGACGACAACAATCACCGCATCTACAAAATGAGCTTCGCCAAAGTCTATCCGGCCTACGTCGCGAAGGCGGAGCGTAAAGGGCGTACGAGAGCCGAGGTCGACGCGATTATCCGGTGGCTGACGGGTTACACTCCGGCCGGTTTCAAGAAACAGCTTCAAAGCGAAGTCGATTTCGAGACGTTTTTCGGGAAAGCACCGAAAATGAATCCGAAAACGTCGTTGATCCACGGCGTGGTTTGCGGAGTTCGCGTCGAGGACATCAAACATCCCCTCATGCGCAAGATCCGCTACCTGGACAAGCTTGTGGACGAACTGGCCGCCGGTAAAACGATGGATTACATCTTGCGCAAATCTACTTCCAAGTGAATTCGACGATCTCGCTGCTGGTGAACCAGCGCATCGGCGGCCCCCAAAAGCCCGTGCCTTGATGCGCGAAAACGCGAATGCCGTTCACCGTCTTGAAACCCGCCGTCACGGGCTGCTGTAATTTCACCAGCAAGCTGAACGGAAAGATCTGTCCGCCATGCGTGTGCCCCGCCAACAGCAGGTCGCAGCGTTCCGTCTTCACGTCGAAGACGCTCGACGGTTCGTGCGCCAGGAGCATACGGTAACCGACGGTCACCGAGGTCGACAGCGCGCGGTCGGGCGCTGACTCGAGGCTTCCCCGCGAGAAGCGGCCCACGCCGCGATCGGGGACGCCCGCGATCAGGAGCGCTCCGCCTTCGCGTTCGATGACCGCGTTCGTGTTGTGCAGGCATTCGAAACCCAGTTCTTCCAGCCGCACTTCCCAGCTGCCGCCGCGGATGTATTCGTGATTTCCCGTGACGTAGAACTTGCGTGCGGTCACGCGCGCCAGTGGCGCCAGCATCGGCGAGGTCGTGTCGAAGTGTCCATCGGCGAGGTCGCCCGTGACCGCGACGATATCGGGACGCAGGGCCTCGATCCGGTCGACGACGCGTGCGAGCCATTTTTCACCGAGGATCGTATGACCCACGTGCAGATCCGAAATCTGGACGACCCGCAGCCCGCGCATGAACTCGGGACCTTCAAGCGCGTGTTTATTGATTTTCGGTCCCGTCCAGTTGATCCGCAATGCCCACGAGGCGATGAGTGGAGTCACGAACAACATCCAACCCGGATACATCTCGGCGCCCGCGATCACGAACACGCTTTGTACGAACGAGAAAAAGATCGCGATCGCGAACGTTCCCAGCCAGGTGTATCCCGCCATGATGAGTGGCAGCAGCCGATGGGACAGCGACGTCATACTTAAAAGAAGAGAGGTCGGAATTAAGAGCCAACCGACGATCATAAACACGATCAGCGAAACGGGTTTCTCGGACATCTCCCAGGTCGCCATGGTGAAAATGAACCAATGAAGCACACCCAAAAAGGTCGTAATGATCACGAGTGGAATCAGCAGTGAGCGCAAACGCATAGGATATTACTACCCTTCGCCCAAAGGGAAGCGAGTCCAGTTCGGAGAGGACATCCGACGTCTACGCGAGCGTGCGGACCCGTCGGCGGAAATAAAGCAGGTAATAGATCAAGCCCGTCAGCGCTCCGCCCAAGTGCGCGCCGTGGCCGATAGGCAGACCGCCACCCTCGGCCTGCGCGACCAATCCCCAAATATCCAGACCGACGAACAAAAGTGCGCCGAAGATGGCCGGAATGGGGATGATCCCCAAGATCAGAAGTTTTTCGCGGGGAAACAGCAGCGAGAAAAGTAAAATAATCCCCGCGATTGCGCCCGACGCTCCGTGGGCGGGAAGGTCGGGATTCCCGATGATGAACGCCGACACGGCCGCATGACAGAACGAGCCGATGATGCCCGCCACGAAATAGAAGCGCAAATAGCGGAACACCCCGAGCGAACGTTCCATGACCGCGCCGAAGCTGCTGAGCGCATACATATTCAGAAACAGGTGCCACAGCAGATTGTGCGAAAAGACCGAGGTCACGAGAGTCCAGGGACGGCCTTCGGTGATCGCGGTCCAGCTCACCAAAAAGTTGTCGATCAGGAATTGGGGCATTTCGCTCGACGCATCCGCGAACGTCCACATCGCGAAGACGGCAAGATTGATAGCGATGATGATCGTGGTGACGAATCCCATAAACGCCCCATCAGTATCGTGAGCGGCGCCGGAAGCCACGCCGCCCATGGCCAAATTGGGTTAGCGCCGAAAATCAGGATTTCGGTTATGCTCTGCTCATGGATGAATCTGATTTTGAAGGTACGCTGGTTCTGGAGAAAATGGCCGAAATTGGCAAGGTTGAAGCCTTTTTCGAGGCGATCGACGCCGACGATTTCGAACGCGCGAAGTCCTTGATGAAACGCGCCGGAGTCGAGGCGGAGACTATCGCCATCGTTTTGAAAAAGATGGGTGACGCGGACGGCGAGCACTGACTCCCGATCTGCCGCTTTCAGGGCGGAAATTCTTGTCATCCCGTCTCAGTTCTTTAATCTCTTGGGTGGCATGACTTTGCTCCGTCAACTTTTCACTACGATTCCACGCAATCCTTGGATCGGTTTCACCGTCTTCGCGATTCTTGGCGTCTTGGGGAATGCCCTTTCACTGCCGCTTTTTTTCGGCGTGGATGTGGTTTTCGGCAGCATCTTCACGCTGATCGCGATCGCGTGGTTGGGGCCGCGCGTGGGGATCGCGGCCACGTTGGTCGCGGCCAGTTACACTTTCTTTTTGTGGAACCATTTTTACGCGGCGATCGTTCTTGTGGCCGAGGGCGTTTTCGTCGCGCTCGTTCTGACGCGTCTTCGCGGGAATTTGGCGCTCTCGTCGACGCTGTTTTGGTTGATCCTTGGAATCCCGCTGCATGCGGCGCTTTACCACTACGGTTTGGGAATGGATTCGCTGGGAACTCAGCTGGCGACCGTGAAACAAGCGACCACGGGAATATTCAACTCGGTGATCGCGAGCCTGATTCTTTCCTATGCTCCGTACCTGACCGAGACCCGCAAAAGCCAAGTGAACCGGATTCCGGTCTACCAGCACATTTTCAACATTTTCGTCGCGATCGCGCTGGTGCCGGCGGCGATTTTGTTGGTGCTCGATGCCCGTAACGCGCTCAAAAACATCGAAGAATCCGCGATGTCGCGGCTGGAAACCGTCGGCACGGGGATTTCGCAGGCCACGGAGGGTTGGCTACGACAGCAAAAAAATGCGGTCGCTTCCGTCGCGTGGCAGATTGAGATGACCGGATCGATGGATCCGAAACGCATTCAGCCGATCCTCGAGAGCGTCCGCGCCGTGTGGACCGACTTTTATGGGGCCTTCGTCACCGATGCGAGCGGGAACACTCTGGCCTTCGATCCTTTGGTGAATGCTCGTGGAGAATCCACGCTCGGTCTTAACTTCAGTGACCGTCAGTACTTTCAACACCTGAAGGAGGGCGGCAAAGGCCCCTACGTCTCGAATGTGTTTTTAGCGCGCGGCGGAGTTTTCGAGCCGGTTTTCAACGTGGCCGCGCCGATTTATGTCAAAGGCGAGTTTAAAGGAATTGTCGCCGGTTCATTGAATCTGGTGAACGTGATTCAGAAGCTGCACGTCTTGCTGAAGGACTCTGTCTTTCAGGCGACGCTGGTGGATCGAGAAGGCAACGTGATCGTCTCGGACAATCCCGAATATAAGTCGCTCGAGCCCTACGCTCCCCGGAATTTACGCGAGACCGAAGACATGAGCGAGCGTTATTACTACCGTATTCCGAGACCGAACGAAGTCGCGCCGATGACCCGTTGGAACAATTCGTATTTGGGAATGGGAATCGATCTTGGTGCCGGATCGGGCTGGAAGCTTTACGTCGAGCAGCCCATGTCCCCGATGCGGACGGTTCTTTACGATCGTTACATCCGGAACATGGCATATCTTCTGGGGCTGGCGATGGTGATTTTGTTCGGCTCGATGCTGATCGCCGAAAGAATTTCGAAACCTTTGGCGCAGTTGTCGAACGAAACCACCGACCTTCCCGATCGGTTGGTCCGCGCCGAAGAAATCAACTGGCCCCAAAGTCGTATCCTTGAGCTCAATACCGTAACCGAAAACTTTCAGTCCATGGTCCGCGAGTTCAAGACCCGTTTTTTGGAGCTCGAGACCTCGCGTAATCAACTGAAGCTGGCCAAAGAGGAAGCCGAAACCGCGAACCGGATGAAGAGTTCTTTCCTGGCGAATATGTCCCACGAAATTCGGACTCCGCTTGGGATCATGGTGGGTTTCACGGATCTGTTGATCGACGAGCGGACCGATCGAGGGCAGCGGGCGGAGTTCGCTTTGGGTTTGAAAAGAAACGCGAGTCAGCTTTCGCTGCTGATCGATGACATTCTTGACCTATCGAAGGTGGAGGCGGGCCACCTTTCCATGGAGTTCAGCGAGTTTTCGCTGCGGCAGATGATGCACGATCTGATCGTGGATTTTTCTCCGAAGGTGCAAGAGAAAAATCTGACGATCGAATTGCAGATCGCCGACGATGTGGCCGAACGGATCGTGTCGGACTCCGTTCGCTTGAAGCAGATCTTGGTCAACCTCGTCGGCAACGCGATCAAATTTACGTCCAGCGGAAGGATCGATCTTTCCGTCAGGAGCAGCGGCGAAATGATCCACATCGACGTGACCGATCAGGGCATGGGGATCTCGGCCGCCGATCAAGAGAAGCTCTTCAAACCTTTCAGTCAGGCGGACGAGTCCCTCACCCGGAAGTTCGGTGGCACGGGGCTCGGCTTGGCCCTTTCCAAAAGGCTCGGGATACTCTTGGGCGGGGATCTGCGCCTTCTGCGCAGTGAACTCGGCAAAGGATCGACGTTCCGTCTTCAGCTGCCGGCACGCGCCGAGCCGGCGCTGGTTGGCGAGCGTCCCCGTGCGCAGGCGGAACGTGTGATTCGTCATTCTCTCGAGAATGTGCGGATTCTTCTGGTTGAGGACTCGCCCGACAATCAAATGCTGATTTCGCATATGCTCGAACGTGCGGGCGCCACCGTCGAGATCGCGAACGATGGCGAAGAAGGTGTGCGCAAGGCGATGTCGGCGGAATTCGATGCCGTTTTGATGGATCTGCAGATGCCGGTGATGGACGGATTGACGGCCGCGCGTATCTTGCGCGTGCAGGGCTACGAAAAACCGTTGATCGCACTGACGGCTCACGCCATGTCGGAGTTCCGTTCGAAGTGCCTAGAAGCTGGATTCAACGATCACGTGGCGAAGCCGATCGACTTCAACGACTTGATCAAAGCCCTGAGCCAAAACGGCAGTCTTCCCGAGACGCAGATTTAACCGCGCTTAAGGGAACCTAATTCTCCGCACTCGCCTTCGATATTTGGAAAAAGTTCCGTTAATCTTCGAATGTTTGTCGCAGAGCAAGGCGGATGGACCTCGTGTTTTTAGGGCATCACTCCGAATCACCTCCGAGCCGTACAATTTACGGGAGGTCTTTCTGACGGATCCACGCAAATCAATATCCCGGACGGGCAATTCAATGCCGCAGGTGGATCGACAACGGTTTTAGTTTCTCGATCCAGAGAAGATATTCCTATCACCGTCACCTGCAATAACGTCACGAAATCCGGCGTGATCAAGACGTCCTACGATCCCTTGGCCGGGGTCGCGGGCAATATCATCTTCGGAGGAATCATCGGCATCGGTATCGATGTCGTTGGAAACAAAACGTACGATCCACCTCGTAACTTCAATCTTGCCCCCCTTTGTGCGGAGGCTAGCGACTCGCAGAAAGGGATTGCGGATGGTCGGGGCGAGGGGCGTACACCCAGCTCCAGTGCTCCTTAACTTGGGGAAATATGGGGCGCGTTCCGGCAAAACGGCCCCACCTTGTCGTGTCCGAAGATTGCTGCTCCCGAGGCGGAGGTCTTTATGGCGACAGTCGATCCCCGCAACGAAAATATCCCCGATCCCAGTCTACCCCTGACGGAAATTCTGAAAACCATTCCCGAGTTTTTCGGAGTCCGGGTCAACGAGGAACCGGCCTATCAAGTCATCGAAAAACACGGGGATGTTGAGATCCGTCACTACGAGGCGCAAGTCATGGCTTCCGTCACGGTCGTGAACGAGGACTTCGACGCGTTTCGCGAACACGCCTTCAAACGTCTGGCGTATTACATCTTCGGTGGGAATTTCGAGAAAGAGAAAATGGCGATGACCGCCCCCGTCCTTCAAGAGAAGTCCGGACGTCATGCGTGGACCATGAGCTTCATTCTGCCGAAGGGCCTTGATCTATCGAACTTGCCGCAGCCGTTGGATGAAGGCGTTCGGGTCGAGGCGCGCCCCGCTCAGCATGTCGCCGTCCTCCGTTACGGAGGCAATAACTCACTCGCCAAAATGAAAGAGCACGAATCGCTTCTGGAGGCTTGGCTTCAAGGGCAAAGCGCTTGGATCGCGATGGGCGACATCTACTGCGCCCAATACGATGCCCCTTTCGTTTTGCCGATCGCGAAACGGAATGAAGTACAAATTCACGTCCGGCACGCGCACTAAGCGCGATCGGAACCCAAATCGACCCGATTACTTGCCCTTGAGTTCGATTCTCAAATCGCCACGGCCGACGTCGACGGGTTTCGCTTCCGCCCCTTCGGGGCCGGATTTGTCCATCGCATCGCCTGTGGGCGAATAGCGGGCCGAGATTTGGTACGCGCCCTTGAACGGCGTGCCCGCGATCATCGCGTGCTCGGCGCTCAGGGTGAATTTTTGCGGGAACTTCGGCTCGACCTGGCGGAAAACCGCGACCGGCATGGGTTTCCCGGATTCTTTCGCCATGACGAACAAAACGCCGCCCGGTTTCAAAGTAACGCCTTTCGCCAGGGTCACTTCGCCGGAAATTTCGGATTTCGCGGCTTGGGATTGCAGGGCGACGAAAACGATGGCGGCGGACAGGATCGCGCGGAACATGGGACCTCCTAGTGCGTGATGAACGAGCCGACCATTTTCACGGAGCGTTCAACCAGTTCAAAACTCTGTTGATGTAGGTATTCACTATCGCGCACCGAGGTCATGTTGTGCTCCATGTCCTCGGAGGACCAGCCCCGCGAGTGCGCGACGAACGGGAAGGGCGGGGACACGAAGCCAAGTTCGCCGAAGAACATCAGCATCTGGCCCGCGACCGCTTGAATATTGTCTTGCCCACCGGTGATGATGAAGCCCGCGACCTTATCTTTGATCAGCACGCGATCACGTAAGGTGATTTGGTTTTGCACGCTGTTCAGTCGCTCGGCCATCTTGTAGTAGAGCGAGCTGGCCGAGCCCCACCGGATCGGCGTACCCATGATGACGACGTCGGCCCAGTGAACCATGGCCTCGTACACTTTCACCATCTCGTCGGCGGGATCGAGTTTGGTAATCGAACACGGCCATGTGCACGCGCGTTCGCTTTTCGAGTAAAACCCCTCGCAGTGACGGAACTTCAGGTCGGCGAGCGCCAGAAATTGGGTTTCGACGCCCAGTTCTTTTTCGGCGCGCGCGAGCGACGATTTCAAAAGATGTTCGGAGGTCGAATACCGGGGAAACTTCGGATCCATCGCCGTGGTGGAAAGTCCCAAGACGCGCACGGGTCCCGCGGCCCTTACGGGGTCGCGTGCGACCGGATGCATGGGATTGTATGAGGGGCGGACGCGCTCGTTTTCGCCCGCGATGTCGATGAACAAGGTTTCGTTTTCAATTTTCAGAGGGAAGCTGGGGACGACTCCGCCGTTGGATGCCAAGGGTTCGTAAGAGCGGTTCACGCCGGCGCCGCTGCGATGGTCGAACTCCCAGTAGTGCCACGGACATTGGATGCGGCCTTCGACCATGCGACCCTGCGCCAGTGGGGCACCCATGTGATTGCACTTTGCGTTCAGGGCGCCGAACTCCCCGTTGAAATAGGAAAGCACGAAGCGACGTCCATCGACTTCGATTTCCATCAGTGAACCGCGCGCGTCCAGATCGCGGCGTAGGTCGGCGACGTTCCCGAGGGCGGTCCATTGATTCATTTCGTCTCCCTATTCAAAATCGATCCACACAGTCGGCAGTACTTCGCGTCTTCGGAATGGGCGAGCTCTTGGCAAGCGGGGCAACTGCGTCCGTCCAACTTGAAATAACGCGAGGCCCGAGTCAATTCCGACGTCACGATGCCGGTGGGCACGGCGATCACGCCGTAGCCCAAAATCATCAATCCGGATGCGAAGAGCTGACCCAAGGGCGTTTTCGGGGTGATGTCCCCGAAGCCGACGGTCGTCATGGTGACGATGGCCCAATAGATTCCGGTGGGGATGCTCGTGAAACCCGACGCCGCGCCTTCGATGACGTACATCAGCGCTCCCATGGTCAGGACGGTCGACAGTACGACGACCAAGAAGACCGTCACTTTCGCGCGACTGGCTCGAAGCGCGGCCAGGAGCATCTGCCCTTCGCCCAAGTACTGCGCGAGTTTGAAGATGCGGAAGATCCTCAAAAGGCGGAAAACCCGGATGATCAAAAGGGACTGCGCCCCCGGGATGAATAGACTTAAGAACGTCGGCAAAATGGCGAGGAAGTCGATCACACCGAAGAAGCTGAAGACATAGCTCAGCCGATTCCGCACCGAAAAAACGCGCAGTAGATATTCGACGAGAAAAAGCAGGGTGAAGGCCCACTCCGCCACGTAGAGCTCGTAACCGATCCACGCGCGAATACTTGCGACGCTTTCGAGGGTGACGAGCACGACGCTGATGAGGATGGCACCGATCAAGACGAGGTCAAAGACCTTGCCGCCCCAGGTGTCGGATTCAAATACGATACGGGCGATTTTCTCGCGCGAGGACATGGCCATCGCACGAGTATATGAGGCGGGCGCGGAAACTCAAATGGATGTTGCCGCGCCGATAGCGAATTAAAGCTCGTTCTTGAAACGTTCCACGACGAGGTCTTCGACCCAGTTCAACTGCTCCATGACCGCAGCTTTGAATTTGACGGGATCGATCTGTGCCCTGTTTAAGGGGTGACTTAGGAGGTCGTGAGCATCCGCCGCAGATTGCCTTCCATAACCGAGGCCGGAGTCAGACGAAGTAGCCTGTCCCGTGACCAGCGCACGAAGGGATGGCGTAGTTGACCCGCGCGACCGATGCGGCGTGATTGATTCGCGACCCAGCGAACGCGCGGTCCTCGCTCTTCTCGTAAAGCCTGGGCGAAATCAGTGTGTCCCATTGCCAAAGTACGGGCCAGAAACGCGGCGTCTTCAATTCCCATGGCGGCGCCTTGTCCCAGATTTGGCGTCATGGCGTGGGCGGCATCGCCGATTAAGACGATCGTGTCTTCGCCCCAGATAGGGGCGGGGAGTTCTTCGATGTCGCTTTGTATGATGTGACCTTCCTCGAAGATAGCGCGAAGGTAGTCCCGGTCGACGAAATCGTGGAAGTGCGGAAGGATATCCTCTGCGCGCAGGCCGCGGCCCTCGCCGGCCTGCGCGTTGAGGGTGGCGTACACGTAGGTTTCGTTCGCCGATACAGGCACGGTCCCTAGGCGACAACCGGCGCCCCAGGCTTCGGTGACTTGGGACGGGACGGGAAGATGGTGTACGAGTCCACGCCAGCAGGTGTATCCGGAATAGCGGAGCGGTGTCGTGGACTTCAAAAAGCGCGTTCGCACTTCCGAGCGGATGCCGTCGGCGCCGACCAAGAGGTCGAACGAGAAATCTTCACCATTGGAAAGAAAGGCTGTTCGTCTTTCGATTTTTGCGATGGAAGTTCCCAACCGCAGAGAAGTGGGATGGATCGCGCGAGCGAGCGCGGCGTGCAGCTCCCCTCGCTTCAACGCGAGGCCCGGTGATTGATCCTTGGTCAGGCGCGCGGGCACTTCACTGAGCACGACACCGCCCGCATCGCTTAGGTACATTCGTTCTAGACTGACCCCACGAAGACGCAGATCATCCAAGTCGAGAAATTTGGCCAGACATCCCAGGGCATTCACGCTTAACGTGATTCCCGCGCCGATGGGTTTTAATTCAGTCGCGCGCTCCACGATTCGGTGTTCGATACCAAGAAGACGGAGCTCGGCCGCTAGGCTAAGGCCCGCGATGCCGGCCCCTTGAATCAATACTTTCATTCGGCCTCCGATAACTTTAGAATACGAGTAATTGCTTACATTTTACACTCGCAATGGGGGAGGCCCATGCCCGCCTCAAGAAGAAGCCTAAGTCCGCGAAAACAGCCAACTCAGCAACGTTCGCGCGAGATGGTCGAGCTTCTGCTAAAATCGACGACTCGCATTTTAGTGAAGGACGGGCTGACCGGATTCAATACGAACAAGCTCGCGCGGGTTGCGGGAGTTTCGGTCGGTTCGGTTTACCAATACTTTCCGAATAAGGACTCGCTGCTTTCAGCTTTGATTGAGGCGAAAGTTGCCGCCGACGTCGAATTTTTCATAGAGTGGATGAAGGACGCGGAGGGTTGGAGTGTGGAGCGTCGCTTTGAAGAGCTTCTTCTAGCCGGAATCGAATTGCATCGCCGCGATCACAAGCTGATGAAGGTGATCTTCGCGCAGCTCGGAAGTTCGGGACAATTGGGCTTGGTTGAGCGCACGCATGACCGTCTTTTCGATATGATTCGCGCCATGATCCGAGAAAAGCGAAGCCTCGGCGAGGCCGATTTGAACGAACGCACTTACGTCGTCGGGCAACTGGTTCTTGCCATTTGGCATTCGCAGGTCGAAAAAGATTGGATGAAACTCGACGCGCGTTCGGTGGCGCGCCGAGCGTTAAGTATGATTCAGGTCTGCATTCAAGACGGGGGACGGTCGTGAACAAAGAGAAAACGCTGGCGCTGATCGGGGCCGTGTTCGGTGGTTTCGCCGTTGTCGCGCAGTACTATCTGATCTTGGAGAATCGGGTCGTCGATCCCTTCGAAACGACCGTCCGCTTTTTCAGCTTCTTCACGATTCTGACGAACGCGCTGGTGGCGTTGTTCTTCACTTTCCAGCTCGTCAAAACCGATTCGTGGTTGGGGCGTCAGTTCGCCCGTCCGGGAGTTTCGACCGCATTGACGGTCTACATTTTCGTGGTGGGGGCGGTTTACTTCTTTCTGTTACGTCATCTCTGGACGCCGACGGGTTTACAAAGGGTCGTCGATGAAATTCTGCATTCCGTGATGCCCGTGTTGATGCTCGTTTATTGGTTCGGGTTCGAGGCGAAACGTCCCGTGCGCTGGACGAAAATTCCCTCGTGGCTGCTTTTTCCGACGGGTTACCTGATTTACGTTCTGGTGCGGGGCTCGTATGCCGAGTGGTATCCTTACCCCTTCGTGGACGCGGCGAAATTAAGTCCCGCACAGTTGGGCGGAAATATCTTCGGGTTGGTGGGACTTTTTGCGGTGTTGGCTTTCTTGTTCGTCGGGATCGGGAAAATCATGGCGCGTCGGCGCTCGCCCGGTGAGTTTTTCTATATGATATTGAAAGCGCCGCGCGCGCAGGTGTTTCGGGCCTTGACGGACGCGCAGGCGATTGCGCGCTGGCGCGTTCCCGAGGGCATGCGGTCCGAGATCCATGAATTCGAAGCGCGACCGGGCGGTCGTTTTCGCATTTCGCTGATCTACGAGCAAAAAGATCTGGCCGGTAAAAGCTCTGAACACGCGGATACTTATCACGGGCGTTTTCAGGAGTGGCTCGAGAACGAAAAAATCGTCGAGGTCAGTGAATTCGAGTCCGAAGATCCCGGCTTCAAGGGCGAGATGGTCATGACCTATCGTTTGCGTGCGATTCCGGAAGGCACCGAGCTGACCGCCACCCACGCGGGGCTTCCGCGCGGGATCAAACCCGAGGACAACGAAGCCGGTTGGACGATGTCGTTGGCTAAACTGAAAGCTTTCGTTGAGCGGTCCTGAAAATTGGAATAGCGTTCGGGTCCTATGGAGCTCGGCGGTTTTTCCAACCTCGGCATTTTGCTCGCGCAAATTCTGATCATCGTGGTCGCGTCTCGACTGGCCGGGCGGCTGATGCGCGTCTTCGGGCAACCGGCGGTCGTGGGAGAGATGATCGCGGGCATTGTCCTCGGTCACTCCGTTTTTGGCCTTGTCTGGCCGGCGGGTTTTCAGGTGGTCTTTCCGGCGGCGTCGATGCCGAATCTATACGTTCTGGCGCAGCTGGGGCTTATTTTGTTCATGTTCGTGGTCGGGATGGATTTGCGGATCGAGCACTTGAAATCTCGGGCGAAGACGGCGGTCGTGATTTCCCACGTGAGCATCGTGGCGCCGTTTCTTCTGGGTGTGGGCGCGCCGTCACTTCGAAAGCGAGCTTTTTGTGACGGGCAACATCGGATCGGCCAGCCGTACGGACGAAGAGAGCGAGAGCGGAGACGGCGGGCAAACCTGCAAGGTCATGCGTTCGATGGCGTTCACCATCACGCGTTCCGCGGCGAGCGCCGCGACCGTCGTCGTTGAACAGTCGATGGCGCGTAAGCCGGGCGCGACGAACATGGAATGGAACGAAACCGCGTGCATGGGACCGAACGGATCGGACTGGCTCAAGCGCGAGATGGATAAGGTTTTCCGTTTCAAAATCAATCTGACCAAATAATCGGGGACGGGCTCAAACTTGGAACCGGGGCTCGCCGCAATTCCGCGGCGGGCCCTTTTTATTGCATCTCGATCGGCAAAAGAATCTCCGTCAGCAGCTTGTCCTCGGGAACTTGCGCGGGACTGTTGAGGTAGTGCTCAATGCAAAACTCGGGGCGCAGCCGTACCCGTCGATCCGCTAAAAGTTGAAACGCATCCGCGAACGCGGTGCCGATCTTCGCGTAGGTTCCGCGCAGCAGAAAGCTGGCGTATTGTCCTTCGGGGATGGTGCGTTCGCGAAAGCCCGGCGGCAGTTGCATCGGCGATTTCAGAACGACGCCCGCTTGATAGATTTTGGCTTCGTCGCCGGATTTTCCGGGCTCCATTCCGCTCAGGCCCAATGTTTGGGTCACGGCCTCGCGACCGATGGCGGGAAAGTGGTTCCAGAAGGCGGGCCACAACGCTCCGGCCGTCTGCGGAAAGTCGCCGCGCCCTTCGATGAAAATCACATGAGTTGCGGGACGCAAGACTCGATCAAAATTCGCGAACGTGCCCATGGAAGCCTCCTCCAAGAAAATTCTAACGCCGGCCCCTTCGTGAAGCGAGCCGCCCATGGTCAAAAGTGGGACGCGTTCTTGCAATATCCGCTGAGGGCGTCCGGATGGGGCGAATTGGGTATTGGATCGGGGCATTGAGCGCGTTAGGATGATTTCGCGGAGCCGTATTTCGGCCCGTCTCAAGGAGCTTTCATGGAAAGATTCCCGTCATCGACCGCGCTTCAGGATCACTCTTTCCAACTCGCTTCGGCGGAAGAGGTCTTGGAGTGTTTTCGCGAGAAGGAACGACGCAAGGTTCTGTTACCACGCCTGATGCCTTTTCCGGTCATCGCGGATTATTACTACGCCTGGAGCGAGGCTTCGGGCGTGTATCTGTATCTGATTTTCCGCCGACCCGATTGGAAAAAACCGCGTGGGGTCGTTTTCAAACGGATGCACGCGATGGCGGAAGGGCAGACGGGACGGATGTGCGATTGGTGTCACGCGTATGGCGGGAGCGACAAGGTCGGCATGATGACGACGGCTCTGGACGCCCAACGTTCGGCGGGTTTGGTTCTGTGTTTGGATCTGGCCTGCTTCGACAAATTGGAAACGATTTCGAATCAATCCAAAAAGCCCATCGAGAAGCTCGCGGGTGGTCTTTTGGAACGGATGGGCGCGTTCGTGACGAGCGCTCGTCACGACGAGGAATAGACGACGAATAACGGAGGTTTTGGATGAAGACGGTTATCTTTTTGGGCTCGTTGATCGTGGCGAATTTCGCTTTCGCGCACGCCATTCAACCCGGAATGTGGCGCGCCGAGAACAGCGTGAAGTTGAATGGGGTACCGCTCCCGGGCTCTGAAAACGAAGAATGCATTTCGAAGTCGAAGGCCCGCGATTTGCGCGCCACGATCACGAAAGATCTGAAAGACAAGGGTTGCGAACTCACGCGTTGGAAGGTGAAGAGCAAAAAACTCGACGCCGCTCTTCGCTGTAAAAACGACGATATCGACGCCAACGGAAATCTGGTCGGCGCGGTCACCGACAAAATGTACGATCTGAAGGGCGAGGCCAACGGCAAATGGAAAGCCATTCCCGCGACGGTCGCCGTGCACATGAAGGGAAATTGGGTCAGCGATTGCCCACGCTGATCTTTCAGAACTGCCGCTTTTCAGAGGAAATATGACCAATTGGAAACCCCGCGGGTATAACGTTTTGTCGCCTTACCTGCTGACGAATCGCCCCAACCAGCTACTGAAATTTCTAGAGAAAGTCTTGGGCGGCGAGCGTCGTCACGTTCAAGAAGACGACGAGGGCCGCGTGATGCACGCCGAAATCAAGATCGGCGATTCCGTTTTGATGATGGGGGATCCCGGTGACGGCTCCTCTGATCACTGCCACATTCACGTTTACGTTCCGAACGCCAAGGCCGTCTACGCGAAGGCCATCAAGGCGGGGGCGAAGAGCGTGCGCAAAGTCGAGCAAAAACAAGATGCCGACCAACGCGGTGGATTCACCGATCCCACGGGCTCGGTCACCGTTTGGGTGGGCACGCACGTGGGTTTGAAAAAGAAGAAACGTTAACGACAGTTGTTCGCGCGCACGTAGACCGTCGGGTCTTCGTTCGGCAGCGTTTGCGGCTGTCCTTGGCCCGCGCCGCCGATCGGTTCGCTGGAGGGGCGGAACGTATCGAAGGTCGCGAAACGTGCGATTTTCGATACTGCGCGGTCCAGGGCTTTGTCCTGCTTCGGGGTGCCGTGGGAACCGTGACCTTGGTGGCCGGCGTGGTGATCGTGACCGCTGCCCCCGCGGGGTTCGCTGCTGACGCCGTTCCAACGGCTTTGCCAAGGATAGCAGTAGCGATCACCCACGGGACAATTGAATGAAATGCGGGTGAACCCGTTGGCGCGCAGCCAAGCGGCGACCACCTGATCGACCCAACCGTGCAGCTTCCAGAAAACGGGGTTCACGTGGGCGCTGTAGGAGTTCCCTAGATAGTTGAACTCGGGCGAAGCGAATTGCGTGCCCAGGAAATTGGGTGTCAGCACTTGCGCCAGGTTTTGGGGAAAGTCGTCCCCTTGACGGGGCGTGGCCGCCCACCGCATGTGGAGCATGTTGTGGATGGTGAACTCCAGAGCGTAACCGACTTCGCTGAGCGTATGCACGCGCAGAAAGTTCGGATCCATGAACCACTCTTGCCAAGCGTCGATGTAGGCGCGTGCGGTCGGCCCTTTCGGATCTTGCGGCTGCGTGCTCCACGGATTCGCGTTCGGCACGGGCCAAGTGGCGTCGTTATCCGAAGGGATTCGCGTCCACGGCGCGATACAAGGAAGTCCCTGCGAAACGAGCGTCGACTGAAGTTGATCGATCATCATGTGGTGCATGAGCAGGAACTCTTCGCCGGCGGGATTGTAAGTCGCGCTCGCGCCGGGCATCGGGCAAAGACGCGCGTGGTTTCCCCATACGGGAGAGTTGCGGCGAAGCGCGGTTTGTTCGTTCGCGCTGAGCTGATCCCAACCGCCGCGAGTGGCGTGCCACAGGAAGTGATATTGGCGATGAACCGCCGATCCCATGAGCTGATTGATGATGTTTTGTTGCTGGGGCGTGACGGCGTCCGTAAAGGCGAAACAGCGGGCGCGGTCGTCCGCGAAGAGTTCTTGATTGAATTGCGCGTGCGCGTTCACGCCAACGATCGCGATCAACGACACCAAAATCTTTTTCATGTCGCCAATATTAATGACTTTTATCCCGTTTCTCGCCTGTCGAGTTTTTGGACGGTAAGTCTTTCCCACCGGTACGTCCGGATCTCGCCCCAGGAATCAGCCTGCGGTCGGGGCTTTCGGTTTTGGAGGCGGCTTCGGGATTGCGACGGCTTCGTTTCACAAAGGAGAACCCCATGAAAGCGAAACCCAAATTACGTCCCGGTAGCTCCGTTTGCTGGAACTGGCGCGACCTTGTCGTCACCGGGACCGTGAAACGCGTTTACCACGAGCGCGTCGAGCTGGAATTACGTGGCACGCGTTATGTCCGCAATGGCACGCCGGAGCGACCCGCGTATCTAATCACTTCGGCCGCCGGGAATGACGTCTTGAAACTCGCCAGCGAGGTGCGTCGCGCGAAATAGTGGGGCGAAAGCGGAAGGAACGTTTATTGCGGCCCAACTCGAGTGAGGGGTCACGATCAACAAAGGAGAAGCCTCATGCCTCGCGGAGATAAATCAAGTTACACCAGCAAGCAAAAGCGCCAAGCCCGTCACATCGAAGAGAGCTACGAAAAGAAAGGGGTTTCCACCAAGGAGGCGGCGAAGCGCGCCTGGGCCACCGTGAACAAGGAAACGGGTGGCGCCGGCAAAAAGGTCTCGAAGACGGCGTCCTCAAAAAAGGCCGCGCGCACTCGTCGCCATGAAGGTCACGCCCACGCCTGAATCGGGTCCGAAAAAAATCCCCGAATCCGTCCCCGTACGGGCCGGAATAGGGTTTGCTGCGCAATTGAGGAACGCCGAGGACGGCGTTCCTCAATTTCTTCTGAAGGAGCAGCACATGGCCAACATCCGCTACGATCGCTTTTATCAATACAATCCCTACAACCCCGAATACCCGACGTCCCCCTTTTATCACGGTGCGGAAGATGGATACGGTCGCAATGAGCCGGTCACGCGTTACTCGGATGAAGGCCATATCTCCTACGCGGATCGCGCGGGCAGCCGTCCCTATCAACCGAACTTCAGCGCGGATTACGGACGTGACGACTTCCGGGCGATGAGCATGCCGGAAGGCGGAATCTACGGCGAAACGATTCGCGGATCGCATGCGGGCAAAGGCCCGAAAGGCTGGAGCCGTTCGGACGAACGCATTCGGGATCAAGTTTGCGACACTCTCGAGATGGATGCCTACATCGACGCGAGCGAAATTGAGGTCGAAGTGAAAGAAGGCATCGTCACGTTGAGCGGAAAGGTCGATCATCGCTCAACCAAACGCCGTGCCGCCGACCGAATTGAAAATCTACCCGGAGTGCGGGACGTCGACAACAATCTGACCATCGATCAAAGCTTCTTCCAGCAAGCCAAAGAAATGCTGACGGGCGAGCCCGAGGCGCGCGCGACTCACCGAGGTCAAGGACCCAAATCGGCCCGTCACTAGTCGCGCGAAATTCGCCAACCGAGGAGGTCTTCATGGCACGTCGAAGTTATCCCCAAAGTGTTCCACCACCTTATGCGGACGCCGGCGAGTACACGCGTACGACTCCGCCCGAGAACAGTCGACCTTACCAAGGAGATTTGCTGGGCTCTTACGGCGAAGAACGCTTCGGTGCGCGTTCGTCCGCGAAGACGACGGACCGCATGGTCGATCCTTGGGGAATGCGGCCGGGGGCGCAGCCCCAGCGGATGAACTATCGTGGTCGTGGCCCGAAAGGTTGGAAACGCACGGATGAAAGCATACGAGACCGGGTTTGCGATCTTTTGGACGCAAGCCCGGACGTCGACGCTCGCGAGATCGACGTCAGCGTGAAAGACGGTGAGGTCACGCTGAAAGGTCATGTCGAAAACCGCGAAGCGAAGCGCCGCGCAGAGGACATCGTGGGCGATCTTCCGGGCGTCACCGATGTCCACAATCGGCTGCTGATCGACCATCGTCTTTTCGAAGCAACGGTTTCGCCTTCATAAAACCTGCGCTTGCTCCAGCTGGGGATTTGCATTAGCCCTGAAGCGCATGAACTACCGTTTGCGGCGCGCCGAGCGCCAAGGTCTTGAGCCGGTGAACGGCCTCATCGCGCGTGCGAAATCGGGTTGGGGTTATCCCGAGGACTATTTGCGGGCGGCCCTTCCGCTTTTACGGGTCGATGAAAATTACCTTTTCGCGAATCTATGTTTCGAAATCGAGCGGGACGGCGCACGTTGCGGGTTCGTCGCGGTCACCGAAGTCGAGGGCGAGAAATATCTCGATCACCTTTGGATCGATCCGGGGGCGCAGAATCAAGGCGCCGGAAGGTTCGCGCTCTTTCGTCGCTCTTTCGATCGGATCTCCCACGGCCTCGTGGAGGATTCGTGCCGATCGGTCGGCGAACCCGGAGAAACGACATGACCATGTATTCACCGCCGTTTTATCGGGAAGAGCGTTTGGACGTGATCCATCGTTTGATCGATGAAACTCCGTTTGCCATGTTGATCGCCGACCACGATGGATCGATCAGTCATTTGCCGCTCTTGCGCGAGGGTAACGAACTTCTGGGTCACATGGCGCGCGCGAATCCGCAATGGCGAGGCCTGCGCGAGAAGCCCGGCTGTCGTGCGATTTTCCAGGGGCCCCATGCCTACATCTCGCCGGCCTGGTATCAACCGCAAGCCGACAATGTTCCGACCTGGAACTATGCGGCCGCGCACGCTCGCGCACGGTTTACGATCGACGAAGACCCGGTGTCGGCGTATGTGGCGATGGAGCGGATGGTGAATCACTTCGAAGCCAAATACCGGACGGGGTGGGTACTTCCCCGCGGTGAAGCCGCGATTGAAAAGCTGATGAAAGGCATTGTGGTCTTTCGCTTGAGGGAAGCGACGTATGACGCCAAGCTGAAGCTCGGCCAAAAACTCGATCCTGCGGATCGTCAGCGTGTGATCGACGAGCTCGATCAACGCGGGTGTGAAATGCGGGATGTCGCGCGTTGGATGAATGACAACCCACTGACGGATCGCTAGAAACTTTAAAATCCAAGGAGAACAACCATGAAAGTCATGATTCTGCTCGTCGCTTTTTTCCTAAGTGGTGGCGCCTTTGCGGCTGCCGAGACCAAAGAGTTCGACGGCAATGGACTGCAAAATTTGAAAATCAAAAACTCCAGCGGCGACGTCCGCATCACCTTATCGACCGATCAAAAAGCGATCGTGATCGCCGATAAAGTGAAATTCGACAAAGACTGCAAACTCGAGATGAAACGTTTCGGTGACGATCTGTTGATCTCGGTCGAGGGCGATTCGTGGATCGGCTCGTGGTTCGGCGGGAAGGACTGCAAAGTGAATTTCGAAATCAAAGTCCCGTCCAAAATTGCGGCGAGTATTAAAAACGGGTCGGGCGATGTTGAACTGATCGGTACGCAGGGTGCCGTGGACATCTCGGTGGGCAGCGGGAATGTGGCCATCAACGCGGATTCGAAGGACGTGAACGTGAAAACCGGTAGCGGATCGGTGCAGGCGAAAGGTCTATCCGGAAACGCCTTCGTCAAGACGGGCTCGGGCGACATCACGTTGGCCTACGCGGTCGCTCCCACAAAAGCCGAGGTCGATGTTAAAACGGGAAGCGGCGACGCGACCTTGACCGTTCCCGCGGCCACGAAGCTGCTCTCTGATTTCAAAGCGGGCTCGGGCCGACTCGTCAACGAAGTCGGGGATACCGCGAACGCCGATTTCAAGGTTTCCATGCGCGCCGGTAGCGGCGACTTGACGATCAAAAAAGCGGAGTAGGGGCTTCGTCCCTAGTGGAGGGCGACGGGCGAATCACCGGCCAAAAGCCACTCGCGCGCCTCGGCAAGTTGGTCGGGGCGGAAGGCGCGTACTTCCGCGCGTAGAAGTGGGTCGGCCGCACGACTGAGCGCCCGGAGCCACTTCTCGTCCGCCACGACCGCGCACTTTTCAAAATGTTTGAAGAGCCCCAGATTTTTCATCGCGAAACGTAGATCTTGAATGAGCGCTTCGCCATCGACCCCTTCGAGATTTTCGACGATTTCCAGGATGCGGATGTTTCTCCAGTGCATCATACGCGGTTTGATTTTCTCGACCGCTTCCGCGAAGTCCTCTTTGGTGACGTGGCCGGAAACTTTGATTTCGATATATTTACGTTCCGCGTCTTCATGATACAGGATCATCGCTTTCCTCCTGGGGATCGGGACTTCAAGAAGCAGACCGCCCCAAAATTCCCTATTTTGCGGAGTCTGTGCTTGGTCGGCATTTCGCAATGCTGCTCCTCACGGAACCGGATCAAGGCGATTCGGTCCTCACTCCAGGAGGAAATTTGCAGATCTTGGTTCGTACGGACAAAAACGTCAGTGGCCGCGAGGCCGTCACCAGTTACATCGAAGGCGTCATTGACGCCTCATTGTCGCGTTTCGGCACCCACCTCACTCGTGTGGAAGCGCATCTCAGCGATGAGAACGGCCAAGGTAAAGCCGGCGGCAAGGACATTCGCTGCGTTCTAGAGGCGAAAATTCAAGGGCGCCAACCCGTCGCGGTTTCGAACGACGCGGGAACCGTCCATGATGCCGTTCAGGGCGCGGCAAGCAAAATGGAAAGCGTTCTGTCGACGGCCATTGATAAGTTGAAACACATGTGAACGTCCCGTGAACCCGTACCAGGGCGAAGAATTGATTTGCCAAGAAATCCGCTCGCCGGGAAATTGGACCGCCCATGATGAACTTCCAGAGTGAAAAACCCGCTCTCCAATTCGCGAACATCGACGATCCGCAGGACGTCCTCTTGCGCTGGCGCCAAGAGCGCACTCGTCGCATCGCGAGCACGTTCGGCTGGGGCGGGGCCTTCCTCGCCGCGATGGCATTTCTGGCTGACAGTTTCTTCGGTAGCGCGTGGGCGGTGATCGCGACGGACGTGACGTTGTTCCTCGCGTGCCTGGTCTGCCTTGCGATCATGCGTCGCTGGCGCCACAACTACTACGCTTGGCTTCCGATTTACGTCGCCCTCTGGATCAGCTGTTTGCCAAGCTTTTGGACGACCGGGGGCCTTTGGAGTCCGTTCTTCGGCGTTTCGATCGCGGCGCTGTATGTTCTGGGCGCCGTCATGGATCCACGCGGTCGTAGTCTTTATTTTTTCTTCGGGATTTTGCACTTCCCCGCTTTCATGCTGCTCGAAAACTACTTTCCGCTGTCCGAGGCTCCGCGCTCGGCACCGGAGCTTATTGCCGCCGTGAATATCTTGTTTATCGCGGCCATGTTTTTGTGCGTCCGGGCCATGCTGAAAACCGAACAAGACCTTTCGCACGAATTCACCGAGCACTACCAGACGTTGGCGGCGGCGGAACGTGAGCTGAAAACATCGGAAGCCCGGCTGCGCGAGGCCCACGACGAATTGGAGAAAAGGGTCGAGGAACGCACGCAAGAACTCGCGAACAGCCTCGAGCGCGAACGGATCGCGAAAGAGATGGCGGAAAACGCGAATCAGGCAAAGATGCAATTTCTGGCGCAGATGAGTCACGAGATCCGGACGCCTATGAACTCCATTTTGGGGTTTTCGGATTTGATGGCGTCGGAGCGGCACTCGCCCGAAGAGAATCGGCAATATCTGGCCCGGATACGCGCGAACGGTCTTCACCTGCTGCATTTGATCGACGATATTCTCGATCTTTCGAAGTTCGAGGCCGGGAAGATGCCGATTGAACGCGTTCGCTTTTCAATCGCCGAGATGCTGAACGAACTTCGGCAATCGATGCGTCCGATGGCCGACTCGAAACGGATTGGTTTGCAGATTCGCCTGCAAAGTCAAATTCCCCAGTCGATTTATGCGGATCCGACACGTATGCGACAGATTCTCGTGAACTTGATTGGGAACGCTCTGAAGTTCACGGAAAAGGGCGGCGTCATCGTCAGCGTCGCGTACGTTCCTCAAGATGAGACCATGGGGGAAATGATCATTGAAGTCGCGGATACCGGTATTGGTATTTCTCGCGAGCAGCAGTGCCGGTTGTTCCAAGCATTCGAGCAAGGCGACCGCTCGACCAGTCGTAAATTCGGCGGCACGGGGTTGGGATTGGCGATCTCTCGTCGAATCGCGCAGGCGCTTTCCGGAAGCTTGGATCTTGTTTACAGTGGCGAGGAGAAAGGGAGTTGCTTCCGTCTGCGGATTCCAACCGGGGACATCAGCCAGTCCGTCTTCCTTTCGAGTTTGAACGAGACGTCGGGAACGACGGCGCAACCTTCAACGCACGCTCGTACGTTGAAACCCCGTCTGGCGGGTCGGCGGGTGCTCTTGGCGGAAGATTCGTCGGACAATGCCGATCTCGTCACTCATTATCTCAGGGATGAAGGCGCGGATGTTTCGTGGGTCGAAAACGGCTACCGCGCGGTTGAAACCGCTTTGGGAAGCGGCTTCGACTTGGTTTTGATGGACGTCCAAATGCCGGGGAAAGACGGGTTGACGGCAACGCGAGAGCTGCGAGCGGCAGGTTACACGAAACCCGTGCTGGCGCTGACCGCGCATGCGTTGAAAGCGGATATTGATCGATCGCTGCAGGCGGGTTGCGACGCCCATGTTTCCAAACCCGTCAATCGCGAAGAACTCGTTCAAGTCATGTTGAAGGCGATTGAAAGGGACGACGAGTATTTGTCTTATCGTCCGGCAGTCAGTTTTCCGGATCTTTATTAGCAGATCTTGTGCGGGCTTTGGCTCTTCGTTAGCATAGGGCTTCAGGAGTGCCGCATGAAGTTTCGTCTTTTAGTTCTGTCGATGACCGTGATCGTGAGTTGTGAATTTCGTCGGAAAAATGAAGCTTCTCCCCCCGTGCCCGCGCCGACCGCGGTGGCCGTGGCGGCCACTCCCGCCCCTTCGACGGCGGACGCACCGACGGCGGCCGTGAACGCCCCGCCGGTCGCCTTGCCAGAGAACGCCGATCTGAAATTGGACTCCACCGCCCTTGGCAAAGAGTGGTCGGCGCTCTGGGAGTTGAGTGATCCCTATCCGGCCCTGCGCGATTTCGTACGCAAGAACGGTTTGTTTTTGGAAACTTCCGAAAAAGTCGGCGAATACTCGGTTTTGGGAAGCGAGGGGCCTTGCGGCGACGAGTATGTCAGCCTCGTCAAGGATACGGCCAAGGTCGGCGAGCATGTTTGGGAAATCGATCCGAAGGGCAAAATTCTGCGCGAGTGGCGGTCGGGTAATAACGAGGTTTTGCGTATCGAGAAGAATCGTTTGTACCGCGTGATCGATCTCAATCGAAAGATCTCCGACTTCAATATGGCAAATCCGAAGCGCGACCCCGCCTATTCCAGTTTCATCTTGGGGATCGATTCCAACGGAAAGTTCGAGGTCCTAAGCGACGACGCGGACAAACCGAAAAGTTGGAAGGTGTCCGAGGTTCCCTGTCCGAAGGGCCTCCGGATCGAGTCCGACTACAAATACTGCGTGCACGAAAAGGCGACGAAACGTACGTTCGTGCTTCAGCGCGAGTGTACTTAGGACGAGGGTCTAGCGGGCGGTCTGGACGCGTGGAGGTCTAAGATGAAAATATCGAAAATTGCGGACGTGTCGGAGTATATTGCGATCTTCCCCGCGCCGGTTCGCGCGAAACTCAAGAAAATCCGTGCGATCGTGCGCAAGAACGCTCCGGGCGCGCTCGAGAAGATGAGTTACGGTATGCCCGCGTACAGTCTGAACGGCGTACTTGTCTATTTTAACGCGTTCGAGAAGCATATCGGCATTTACATCATGCCTTCGGCGATCACGCATTTTCAAAAAGAGATTGCGGGATACTCGACCTCGAAAGGGACGATACGATTGCCGCTTGAGGGACGTCTGCCCGAGGGGCTCATCGCCCGTATCGTCAGGTTTCGGGTGAAAGAAAATGCCGCAAAGAAAAACCAGAGCGCGGCAAGTTATCACCGGGCCAAGAAAAAGGCGCGTAAAAGCAAAGTCTAAAAAAGAAGGGCCGAGTGCTTAGGCCTTGCGAACAAATTCCGACTTCAGATTGATGGAGCCGATGCCGTCGATCTTGCACGCGATATCGTGTCCGTCACCGGCGTCTTGCAGGCGGATGTTTTTCACCTTGGTGCCGACCTTAACGACGCTCGAGGCGCCCTTGATCTTCAGTTCTTTGATGACCGTGACGCTGTCGCCATCTTGAAGGATATTTCCGTTCGCGTCTTTGACGACATGGGCTTCGGGCGCGGCGTCCTCTACCAATGTTTGGGCCGGATCCCACTCGTGAGCGCACTCGGGGCAAACCCAGAGGACCATGTCTTGATAGATATTTTCGGATTGGCATTTCGGGCAATGAGTCGGTGTCATAAATTATCGTTCGCACTTCACCACGCTTCGGGCAACTGAATATTGCCGTGTTTTCCCGCTCGACACTCAGCTCGAGCGAACGCACAATGAGGCATGAAAAAAATTGTCCTGTTTTCCGGCATGTTGTTTTTGCTCGCTTGTGCGTCGCGCCCCACGCTTCCTCATCCCGATGAGGGTTCTTCCGAGAACGCATCGGTCGTACGCGCGAACGCCGTCGTGAACGGCCTTTCGCTCTACTATGAAATTCATGGCGAGGGGCCGCCGCTCGTACTGATTCACGGCGGGGGATCCACATTGGACACGACCTTCGCGAAGGTCATTCCTTTGCTCGCGCGCCGGCACAAAGTTATCGCCATCGATGAACAGGCTCATGGCCGGACGCCCGACATCAGCCGTATGGTTTCATTTGCCAATACCGCGGACGATATTGCCGCTTTGTTGACGCATCTTCAGATTCCCAAAGCCGATGTCTTCGGTTTCAGTAACGGTGGGACCACGGCCTTGCACTTTGCCATCCGCCATCCCGAAAAAACGAATCGCGTGATCGCCGCGTCGGCGTTGACTCGCCATGCGGACGCTCCCGCCACCTTCTGGAAATTTATGAAGACCGGAACCTTCGACCAGATGCCGGAGGTTTTGAAGCAGGAATTCCGCAAGGTGAACGCGGATCCCAATGCCCTCTTGGTGATGTTCAAGCGTGATTCCGATCGGATGAACGCCTTCAAGGATATTCCCTCGGATCAGCTGCGTTCTTTGAAAGCGCCGGTTCTGGTGATCGTAGCCCAGAAAGATGTGATGTCGGTGGAAAGTGCTTTGCGCGTCAGTCAGCAAATTCCACAGGCGCGCCTGTTGGTGCTTCCGGGCGGTCATGGAAATTACCTAGGGGAAGTCTCGGCGGGGCCGCCTATTCCCCAAGGACCGGAGTTCACCGCCGCGAGCGTGAGTGAGTTCCTGCTGGCAAAATAAGGGTGAGAGTTTTGCCCCGAGGGACGCCGTCGACTTGATGTTGGCGGAAATCTGCATTAGTTCTTCAAGGTGATGGCGACGGACAATCCACGACAACTTCCGGAAGAGCTGCGACACCTCGTACATATCGCCACGGCGATTTTGGGTGACACCATTCGTGATGTCGAAGGCGCCGCGGTTTATCGCAAGGTCGAAAGTTACCGTCGAAAACTCAAGTCCACCCGCGGGCGCGAGAAAAGCAAAAATCTGCCCGCGATTCTGAAGCAGCTACGCCGTGAGTCCCCGGCATTGCGGCTCCATCTTTCGCGCGCGTTTTCACTGCAACTTGAACTCGTGAACTGTTGTGAGGCCGCCTACCGAACGTGGCGGGTGCAGCGTCGGCCAGTGCATGATGAAACGCGCGAAAAAACGGTCATCAACTTGGTACTCACGGCGCATCCGACCGAAGCTCGTTCGCTCGAGACCGTGCGTTGGCTGAACGACATCACCGCCGTGCTTTTGGGCGGGTTGACGCGCCAATTTCACTTCGATGACGTGCGGATGCGCAGTCTGGTGCGATTGTTGTGGCTGCGTGCGCTTTCGAAAGCGACGAAACCCGCGGTCACGGACGAAGCCGATTACATTTTTTCGCTCGCGTTATCGGATGATTCGCTGAATTTTCTGCTGACGGAGCATCCCGACTTCAGCCTGCGCCTGCGGACTTGGGTCGGTGGCGACAAGGACGGTCATCCTTTGATCGATCACCGCGTGATGCGTGCCTGCCTGCAGCGTTCGCGGCAACGGATTCTTCACCACCTGAATCTGCGGTTGGATCGGATTGCCGACGACTTTGAAGGATTAAGCCATCGTCAGCGCGTGGGGCTTGGTGACGTTCGCGACATGCGTGCCTTGCGCGCGGCGACTTCAAAATTCTCGCAGGTTGAAAAAGGGGACGGCCGCCGCATCAAGCAGTGGACCGAGCGGTACCTGAAGGTTGCGAAACGTTTGGATAAGGTCATGGGTACGCACCATGAACACTTGGCCATCCTGCAGCTGCTGCAAAAGTTCCCGGCGATCGTTTTGCCGATCGAGATGCGCGAAGACTCGGGTCTGGTTCATGAGGCATTGAAGAAAAAGAACGCGGCGATTCGCCAAATGCTGGGGCATCTGGCGCGGATCGCGGGACCTCTGGAAATCACCTCTTATGCGCGCGGATTCGTGATCTCTCATTGTGAAAGCGGTGCCGATCTGACGGCGGCATGTGACTTGATCAAATTGGCGACGGGAGCTTCGAATCTGCCGGCGATTCCGCTTTTTGAAACCAGCGAAGCCTTGCGCGGCGGCCGTGATATTTTGAAAGCTTGGCTCAGCGAACGCAAGAATCTGTCGCTAGTGAAAAAGAACTGGCGTGGTCGTTTCGAGATCATGCTGGGCTATTCGGATTCGGCGAAACAAGTGGGTGTTCTTTCGAGCCGTTACTTGCTGTCGAAAACGATGGTCGAACTGGAGCAAACCATCAAAGCGCGAAAGCTCTTGCCGATTTTTTTCCATGGTTCGGGTGGAAGCGTGGATCGTGGCGGCGGCTCATTGAAAGAGCAGATCCAGTGGTGGGCGGATGCGGCGGTGGCGACGCCGAAGATGACCGTGCAGGGCGAGATGATCCAGCGCTGGTTCGCGAATCCGGAAATCTTGAATTCGCAATGTTCGCATCTGGCAGACGAAGTCCGGGCCCGCCGCGAAGGTCATCACGAGCCGAAACGCAGCGGCGCGCTCGAAAAATTCGCCGGTCTGCAGGAGCTGGCCTATCGGGAACTGACGGGCGACGGCGGGCGTATGGGGCAGCTGTTGGGCGCGACGCCGTATCGCTTTCTGGAAGTTCTGCATATCGGTTCGCGGCCCGCGAAACGCGCGAGCGGCGAATTTTCCTTAAATTCCTTGCGCGCGATCCCTTGGGTCCTGTGTTGGACGCAGACCCGTATTCTGTGGCCGACCTGGTGGGGGCTGGGCTCGGCGTGGAAGCTCATGGGGGCGACGGACCGGCAAGAGCTGCGCCGTCTCTATCGTCGGGATCCATTTTTCAGCTCGTTCCTCAAAATGTTGGGATTCACTTTGGCCAAAGTCGAAATGGAAATCTGGGAAACTTATTTTCAGCCCGAGGCGAGCCACCGGGATCTCTCTCGTCAGATTCGGAATGAACTGGCCGGAGCGCGTGCGTTTCTGGCTGACGTCACGGGGGAAGACGATCCTTTATGGTATCGTCCTTGGCTTCAAGAAAGTATTCGGATGCGTAACCCGCACATCCATATTTTGAATCTGCTGCAGGTCTTGGCGATCGAAGATAACGACGCCGACCTGATGCGCTCAACCCTCGTGGGTATCGCCTGCGGGATGATGACGACGGGATAGTTCATGCGAAATTACATCCTGGCGCTGACGGTGACGGTGACGGTACTGGCGTCGCCGGCATGGGCATTTATCAATATCGAATCCGTCCGCATGGGAACCAAAGATCCATTTGTCGGAAAGGCGCAGCTGCTGTTGAGCGGGAACGGTGGCAATACCAACAAAAGTACCGCCGCTTTCTCTTCGGTGAATATTCGACGTTGGAGCAATTCCGAGTTCTTGGCATTGATCGACTACAACTACGAAACGACGAACAGCGCGCGCAACGTGAACAACGGTCGCCTGCATTTACGCCAGACCTTCGCCAGCCGCGAAGTGCTGGCTTATGAATTCTTCGTGCAGAACGAGTTCGACGAATTTCAAAACTTGAACGCGCGGCGCTTGGCGGGGGCGAACTTACGTCATGAAATCTTCCGCGATGAGACGAACGCCTTTTTCCTGGGGACGGGTCTTTTCTATGAAGACGAGGACTACAAGTTGGTCGAGGACCGTTACGGAACGCGCGGTAACTTGTATTTGTCCTACACGGAAAAAATCACGGAGGCCTTGCAGGGGTCGGCGACGATTTATTATCAGCCGTCATTGAGCCGCGCGAATGATTACCGCATCCGTCTGCAATCGGGGCTGCATGTGCGGATGACGGAGCGCTTTGCCGTGAATTTAGAGTTTGAATTGAAGCACGAATCGAATTTGCCCGATCCGCGCCTGCAGTCGACCGATACCCGCTACCTAGCGGGCTTTTCGGTCACTTATTGAGGCGGCAAAACCTTTTCGAATTTGTCGAACTGCTGCTCCCAGCCCATCTTCGCGAACAGCGACATGATGCGGGGGATACCTTCTTCGACGATGGTGATCTCGGTCTGACGGCCCATGTCTTTGAATTCGACCGTGACGCGAACGAAGGGCGGCCAATCCCCAGGGATTCCGTAGTGACCCGCCGGCACGGGGTTTCCCTTTTCGTCGGCGAAGGCCATTTGCGAGACGAGCTTTTTTAACGGTTCGACTTCGACGTAAGTTCCTGAGTTGTATGAGATCTTGCCGTCCGGTGCCTGCATCGCGAAAAGGAAGCGGCCGCCGGTGCGGGCGTCATTTTCGATCACGGGGGCGGTGAAGTCTTTCGGGCTCCACCACGTTTTCATCGCTTCGGCGCTGGTAAAGTTCTGCCAGACGACGTCAACCGGTTGATCAAAGACCCGGCTGACGCGCACGACGCTGGAAGTCTTATTTAGGAAGAGGAGCAAGAAGCCCAGGGCGACGACAAGAATGGCCAGACTGATCAAGATTTTCTTTTTCATGGCCCATGATAACGACTAGGTTGTCCACATTTCAACGGAGGACTCTCATGGCTAGCCCGATTTATGAATTCCAAGTCAAAAAGATCAACGGAACTCCCGCCTCTATCGCGGACTACAAAGGCAAAGTGCTTTTGGTCGTCAATGTGGCCTCGAAATGTGGGCTGACACCCCAGTACGACGCGCTGGAAAAGATCCACGAGAAGTATCACGAGCAAGGCCTTGAGGTTCTTGGATTTCCGGCCAACGAATTCGGCGCGCAGGAACCCGGCACCAACACCGAAATCCAAGAGTTCTGCCGCGCGAACTTCGGCGTGAAATTTCCGATGTTCGAAAAAATCGTCGTCAAAGGCGAGGGCCAGCATCCGCTTTATAAATTTCTGACGGATACCAAGCCGACGGCGGAAGTGAAGGCGGGCACCGATTTCGAAGGCAAACTCAAGGGCTACGGACACACGCGCGAAAAGGCGAATGACATTCTGTGGAACTTCGAAAAATTCCTGATCGGACGCGATGGACAGGTCGTCGCGCGCTTCAATCCCGATATCGCTCCGGACGACGCGATCATCACCGGCGCCGTGGAAAAAGCGCTCAAGGCATAGACTTGAGCGAGAAGCTGGCCGAATTGTCCCGTATTCACCGGCGGCTCCGCGATTGTCGCCGGTGTCCTGCGATGTGCGACCGTGCGGTGCATGGGCCGGCGCTCGATACGGAGATCATGATTTTGGGCCAAGCTCCCGGCGTGCACGAGGGAGCGCGCGGCCGTCCGTTCGCGCATACCGCCGGTAAAACCCTCTTCAAATGGCTGAAGGAAGCGACCGGCAACGACGAAGAGGACGTGCGCGAATTGATCTATTTCTCGGCGGTGGCACGCTGTTTTCCGGGCAAGGCCAAGTCGGGCTCGGGAGATCGCGTCCCTTCCCGTGCCGAAATCGAGAACTGCCGTCCGCATTGGTTAGGCGAGGTCGCGGCCCTACGGCCGAAGTTGATTCTTGCCGTCGGCAAACTCGCGATCGCGGAATGCTTTCGTGCCGCAGGGATCACCGAGCCCGCGACGCTTGATGCGGCGGTGGGAAGCGCTTTTGAACTTGAAATCGCGGGCGTGAAAACGCGCGTGATCCCATTGCCCCACCCCAGCGGAGTCTCGCGCTGGCCCCAGACCGAGCCCGGAAAAACGCTTTTACATCAGGCGCTCCGCCGGATTGGCCGGGAATTCCGTACGCATTAATATCTCGTGGTGTCCGGTCGCTTCGTACTGATTTGGCATTTCGAGTAGGGCACGCAGCTCCAGCGCATTGCGAGTCGCGCAGCCGAACGTGGTGTTATCGAAAATACACCAGTTCTCATTCGTGCGGGACCGCAGGCGATTCGCTTGTTCCTTCAGGAAATCCGCTTCGTAGTTGCTACGATAAATTTTCGGCGAGCCATGCCATCGGTCGTAGCGGACCGCACTCTCCGGAGCGTCCCGATGCGGGCAAGGCTCGGGGTCCGCCCAGATGCGCGGAAAATCGTGTCGCGCGAAGAAGTGTTCGGCTTCCGCCCACGCCCATGAGAGATGGCGTGGTTCCCAGAAAATGCGGACATTCCTTGGTGTCGATTCTTTGAGCGCCGTTAGAAAGTTCTCCGCGACCTTCGCGTCGAACATGAGGCTCGGGGGAAGTTGAACGAGAAGCGCGCCCCATTTTTTCCCGAGGGCGGAGATGGCATCGAGGCTGGCGCTCAATGCCGGACCGGTTTCGCGTAGCCGAGCTTCGTGGATGAACTCCCGCGCCAGCTTTACGGAAAATCGAAAATCCTCGGGGACCGAGTCCGCCCAGCGTCGGTAAGTGTCCGCGCGGTGTTCCCGATAAAACGAAGAATTGATTTCAACGGCATTGAAAACCTGCGCGTAACGTTCCAGATGAGTGCCTTCGATCGGGAAGGCCGACTTCAAAAATGATGGAATCGTCCATCCCGCGGTTCCAATGTAAATCTTCGTCATGCGGAAAATCTCCTCCGTGATCCTTCAATCAGCAGCGTTCGTGCCAAGCGCCCCGATTCCCGTTCCATAAATCCCCAGTCATGGGGGCATTCGCCTTGCTGAGGTCAACTCACGGTTACACCGGGAGGACGTTTTGAATTTTGACGAATTGACCACATCGATTTCCGAAGGCGGCGCGATTTCAGCGGTTTTCGCGCTGAGCGCGACCCTGTTACTGACCTTTCTCATCATGCTGGGGGTGAAGGCTCTTGCGGGCCTCGCGCGGAATGCGACCCAACGCACACAAACGAAGTGGGACGACTACGTACCCGTCGTGCTCGAGAACATGCGCTCTTGGGTCGTCGCGATTTGGGTGTTCGGAGCGGTGATCAGCGGTTTGAACTTTCACGACTCGGTCTACGCGGCGTTAAAAACCCTGACCATCGCCGCCACGACTTATCAGGTCATCGTATGGACGGTGCAGTCCATGCGCGCTTGGCGGGATCGCAAGATGCAGTCTTCCGCCTCCGCCGAAGAGCAGGCTCCCATCGGATTGCTGACCACGGTTGCGGAAACCGTCGTCGTCATCATTCTTGTCATGGCGGGACTTTCCAATCTGGGTGTCGACATCGGCGCGTTGATCGCGGGTCTCGGTATTGGCGGGATCGCGGTCGCTTTGGCCGCGCAGAATATTTTGGGAGACCTCTTCGCTTCGTTCTCGATTATCTTCGATAAGCCGTTTCGCGTGGGCGATTTCATCAAGGTCGGGGACGATTCGGGAACGGTGGCGGCGATCGGTTTGAAAACCACGCGTGTGAAAAGTCTGACCGGCGAGCAGCTGATTTTCGCGAATAAGGATCTATTGGAAAGTCGGATTCGCAATTTCAAGCGGATGAATGAACGCCGCGTGGTTCATCGTTTCCGCGTCCCGTTCAAAACACCGTCCGAAAAAATGCGGAGGATTCCCCAGATCGTCGAAGCCGTCGTGAGATCGTTTCCCCATACCCGTTTCGATTACTGCAAATTGACCGAGATGACCGAGTACGCTTTCAGTTTCGAAGCGGTCTATTGGGTCGACAATCCCGACAACACCATGCACTTGCAGATCCAAGAGAAGTTCATCTTGGGCGTCGTGGATGGACTTCGTCACGAAGAGATGAATTTGGCGGTTCCGGCGCAGTACCAGTGGATCGACGACGTCACTCCGGACGATGGCCCTGCGCAGATCGCCGATTCGGGGCGCTTGCGCGGAGCAATGACGGAATAATTCCCGGAATCTCGGAGTTTCTGACCGGTGCCGGGGATGGCTCGATCTTGCAGTTTTAAATGGATGAGGCTGAACGCCCTGGAGGTTCCGAATGAATAAGCATGAACAAAAGCCGGATGTGTCGCCTTCGCAGAATCCGCCGGCGCCCAACAAAGATAAAAAACAAACTCCGCAGAACGACAAAGGCCGTCGTCCTGATGTCTCGAAGGGCGTGGATCCTTCGGTCAGCAGCAACAGCACGGTTCGCAATCCCGAGGCGGATCTGCAGGACAAACACATCGTGGGTCAAGACTAAGACCTGAAGGAGGAGCCCATGCCGAACGTCTCTTCAAAAAGCCAAGTGGTTCGCAGCGGTAATCACAACCGCGCGGATATCCACCGTGAGCACACCGCCGAAAAGGCCCGCGACGACCTGCGTACCGCGTACGCGGGCGACGAAAATAAAGGTCCGGCGGCCGACAAGAAAGCGAATCATGTCCGTAGTACCTCGCTGAGCGGCCGTCGCATCGACCAGAAGCGCGACGATAAGGAACCGGTGCGTTGATGAATACGATGAGCACGGGAGTCATGGCGGGGTGAATGGCGAATGGACCGGTGACGCTCGGGATGATGAAAGTCCGCGAAGCTGAAACCGGCGTCCGGGGTTCAGAAACGAAACCCGATATGAGTTTCCTGTCGCACCTGGCATACGGAACCGCCTTCGCGGTTCTGTACGCGATGACCGAATCTAGAGTGAAAGCCAACCCGATGGTGAAGGGCGGCGTTTTGGGTTTGGGCGTGTGGGGCCTCAGTCGAATGGGTTTGATTCCGTCGCTCAAACTTCCGCCGGCGGGCGCGAGCGTGGGGCTTTCGCGCGATTCGCAGATGGCACTCGCGCATCTCGTGTGGGGCGCCAGTATCTCGCAGGCCGTGAGCTCATTGAAAGAGAGAGGATAGCCGTATGAACCCTTGGTTGATTTTCGGATTTTTGAGTCTGGGGCTGGCGCTGCCGGTCAACGCGCAACGCCCGCCCGAGATTACGGTCGTCCTTCCCGAGTCAAACGTGCAGCAGCCGCCGACGGTCAATCCGCAGCCGCAAGTGCAGGTCGCCCAACCGCCGACGACCAACGCCCAACCCAACATCAGCTTCGGTCAGCCCGCGACCTCGATTCCTTCGCCCGCGCCGACGCCCAGCCTGGCGCCGTCATCGACTCCGTTCAATAACTTCAATACCGGAGCGGGCAACACGCTGATTTATCCCCCCTCTTATCCACAAACCGGCAGCACGCCGACGATGCCCATGGCGCCGACCATTCCGGGCGCACCGACGATGCCCCCCGGTTCGGGATCGGCGACCTCACCCAGCACGGGAAGCGGTGGCGTGGCCCGGTAGCTAAACCCTGGTGATCCCAGCGAAAGTTCTAAAGGCGTCGAAATCTCAGCCGGGTCTGTGATTTCGACGTTTCATTTTGAAGCCCTCGGTCTGACCCGAGCGCGAACGGGAGTTGGCGTACCCACTGCTTCGATCTGAAGCGTTTTTCACCGTTTTTACGCAAGGTCCACTCGTTGCTCTGCTGGTCCCTGTCGTCATTCAACCACCATCTTTTTCCGGGGGGAAAACAGGATGAGAGTTGTTCGGGTCGTTTCTGCCGGCATTTGCATCTTGACGGTGACCGCGGTTTTTCAAAACTGCACTCCCAAAGAATTCAGCATGATCGATCCCGAATTGAAGAGGGCGAAAGTCGGCGGTGAAAGCGTTTTCGGCGGCGGCGAAGGCGAGATCGACGTCACCGGAGCCCCCGATAACGGTGAAGTTCCGGCATTCGAACCGGGACAAGAATATTCCCCTGACGGAAGCGCCAATACCAATCCCACCAACGGTGATATGACCGTCAAGTACGTCTGCTCGGATCGGCGTTCGCAAGCCGACGGCAATGTGGCGGAAGTCGCCTCGATCCGCGTGGAAGTTCTGAACGACAAGAAATCGGTCGTTTGTTCTTTCACGGACTCAAGCGTGCGAAGCTCCATCCTGAACCAGAAGAAATTTGCGCTCAGCCGGTTGGCTTCGAAATGCGGATCGGTTGCGAACGGTCGCTATACTTTGCGTTTAAGAGATCCCGCGCGCGGCATCCACACGAATCTGGTCGTGAGTGGTGAGAACATCGATCGGGTGACGGGAGGATGGAAACGTGTCGGCGGTCGCTTAGCGGTCGTTGCGGACCGGAATCCTGAAACTTCGTCCCAATCCTCTAGCGTCAATTGTGATGAATTGGCGTCACCCTTGGTGATCCATATGCACGCAGACGTGGAAAAGGCAGAACCTTTGGTGTTGACCTCACCGCGCCACGGAGTTTGGTTCGACATTTTGGGCGGGAACGCGGATCCCGTCCCGCATTCGCCGCGCCGGATTTCGTGGCATCGTTCAGATCAGTATTACTATATCGCCTTGCCGAACTCTCGTGGCGAGGTCCGCGGGATCGATCAACTTTTTGGGGACAATACGTTCGGTCCGGACGGGCGCTACGCCACGGACGGTTTTGCGGCTTTGGCGAAGTATGATGGGAAAACCGCGGACGGAAGCGGTAACACCGGTAGACCCGACGGATACATTACCGATGCGGATCCCATTTACTCGAAGCTGCGTTTGTGGCGCGATCTGAATTTCGATGGCATCGCGCAGAAGTCCGAGCTGCAGTCACTCGCAGAGGCGGGGATCGATATCATCGACCTGAAGTACGATCCGAATTACTTGGAAGTGGATAGACACGGAAATGAAACCCGTTTCAAGTCCGTCGTGCAAGACCGCAGCGGTCGCTTGCATCTGCTTTTCGACGTTTGGTTCAATACGGGAACGCCGAAACGAACCGCGCCGTCCGTCGTCCGCGGTTTGGCCAGCGTTCGTTAACCGCGGCGCGCGACTTTCTTTTTCTTCTTTTTTGCCGACAGGGGGCGAGCCGAGGCCCGCGCCCGCGCGAAGGGATCTTCGCGCAGCCAAGACTCTTTGCTCGTGCCGGTCTTTTTACCGTCGACCTTATCCATCAAACGCGAATCGCGCTCGGTCACCAAATTGACGACCATGCCGGGGCGGCCCGCCCGCGCCGTACGGCCGGCACGGTGCAGGTAGTTTTCCATCTCACGCGGTAAGTGATAGTTGATCACCCGGTCGACGGATTCGATATCCAGCCCGCGTCCTGCCAAGTCCGTCGCGACCAGATACTTCACTTTGCCACTACGGAACTGATTCAAGTTCAAACGACGTTGGTTTTTGTCCATCTCGCCGCGGTACACGACGCAGTCGTAACCGTTTTCGACCATCTCGCGTGCGAGCTTTTCGCATTGCTCGCGCGTATTGGTGAAAATCATCGTCGAGCCCTTCACGCGTTCGGCCAGAAGTTTTTCCAGCACTGGCCAACGTTTACCGTCGAGCACTTTGATATTGCGGGTCTTCAGTTCGGACACGACCTTGCCCGCTCCCGCGGTCTGAATGAGTTCCGCGCCTTGGAAAAGATCGTCGATCATTTTGCGAACTTTGTCGGTCACCGTCGCCGAGAAAAGACTCATTTGGCGGGCGGCTCCGCAAGCGGCGGCGATCTTTAAGGTGTCGTCGATGAACCCTTGCTCCAACATCTGATCGGCTTCGTCGAAAATCAGGTGACGTACGTCATCCAGTAACAGCATGTCTTGCTCGATCATCTGGACCAAGCGACCAGGCGTCGCGAGCATAATTTCGAAAGGGCCGGACGTATTGCGCCGGGCCTGCTCCATCGAGGTGCCACCCAGTGCGGTGCGGACGCGCAAACGGGTATCGTGCGTCAGGGTCTTGAAAGCCTTGGCGACCTGTTCGCCCAGTTCGCGGGTGGGGACCATGACCACGGCGCGCGGGGAGGCCTCTTGCGTGACGGCTTCGCCATCATCTTCCAGGGATTTGAGCTGGTGTAAAAGCGGCAACGCGTACGCGAAGGTTTTACCGCTGCCGGTTTGCGCGACGCCGACGACGTTTTGTCCGGACATCAACATCGGAATGGTGCGGGTTTGGATTTCGGTCGGTTCGCGTAAGCGCAGTTCGCGCAGGCTCTTCTGCAAGGTCGGCAGCAGGCCAAAGTCTTTAAAGCTCTTCATGGTGCGAGACCATAACCGCAAATCCCGGAACTCCCTAGGAAAATTCGGACGTGGCGTTTCGGGTGGGGGCCTGCGCGTATTTTCGCCAAAAAGTCCTCGAGCCACTCCCGTTTTGAACTCCGCGGGGCCCCGGCATGGCTTGCAGTAAGGGGACGTGTGGGAACTGGATCCCGCGTACATTTAACCTAAGGAGTCTAGCCATGGCTAAGCAACAGGATCAAAAACAGGCAGGCGGTAAAACCCAAACCCAAACCCAAAAACCCGGACAAGGCCAACAGCAAGGAAACAAACGCTCGTCGGACTTGGATATGGATTCGTCGTCGATGAGTTCCAGCCGTCGCACGGAAGGCGACGCGTTCCCGAGCAGCGTGTCTTCGACCAGCCGCACCTCGTCTTCGGATCAGCTGTCGGACGACGTCGCGGAAAGCCGCAGCCAGGATTTCGATCAAGACCAAGACATTGAAAGCCGTGACGAGCGTTCAAGCTCTTCGGATCGCAGCTCGTCTTCGCGTTCGAACGCGAATCGCGATCTTGATATCGAATAGTCCTTTTTCGATTTACGACGGACGTAAGGACCGCGGCCCCGAAACGGGCCGCGTTTTTTTTAAAGGAGGACAACGTGACCCACGATGAATTTCCGCAAAAAGTGACCGATTTCTCGACCGAGCAATCCATGGAACGTGAACAGAAGACCGTGGATAAAGAGACCCGGAGCTTCGAAGAAACCCAACAGGCCAACCGCCCTGCGCGGTGGGATGAGCCGGGTCCCATGCCGAAGGTGACGCCGCCCAAGCGCAAGCCACCGCAAGAAGTGACCGGCGAGTCCTGAATCTGCAGGTCAGTGGAGATTTCGGAGGAAATGTGGTAGGCTCGCGGGATTTCCATGAGGGACGCGCGCTTGTCGAAACCCAAGAACCCCACCGCACACACGCAGAATAGCCTCAAGCAGTCCGTGGGTCGGGGCGCGCAGGGCAATGTCACGAGCCGGTTCGTGAAGAATCACACCGTGGCGGATCTCGAAAACTTCGGTTACCTCGACGACGAAGAAGATTTGTCCACGCTCCGCACCGAATATCTGAGCGATTCGTCGCGCACGATCGTCGCGAGCAACGACAGTCCCGATATCGGGTTCACCTATAGCGCCAATCCCTACCGAGGCTGCGAGCACGGTTGTATTTACTGTTACGCACGGCCCACGCATGAGTACTTGAACCTTTCGGCGGGCCTCGATTTCGAAACAAAAATTTTCGTCAAGCACGAGGCTCCCCACCTTCTGCGCGAAAAAATTCTTTCCAAGTCATGGGAAGGCGATACGATCTTCTTCAGCGGTGTGACCGATTGTTACCAACCGGTCGAGCGGCAGCTGAAGCTCACGCGGGCCTGCATGGAAGTGATGCTCGAGTACCGCAATCCGGTTTCGGTCATCACGAAAAACGCTTTGATCCGCCGGGACGTCGATCTTTACGCGCGGATGGCCGAGTACCAAGGCGTGCTCGTTTACCTTTCGATCACGTCGCTGAAACCCGATCTGCAGAAAATTCTGGAACCGCGCACGTCGCTTCCGGAGTTGCGTTTGCGCGCGATCGAAGAATTGACGAAGGCGGGGGTTCCGGTGGGCGTGAACGTCGCGCCGGTCATCCCCGGGCTGACGGATGAAGAGCTTCCCGCGATTCTGAAAGCCGCCGCGGAGGCGGGGGCGATCTCGGCGGGTTTTACGCCCGTGCGCCTGCCTTTGGCGGTGGCGCCGCTTTTTGAGGAATGGCTGGGGGTGCACTTTCCCGATCGTAAGGACAAGGTTTTGAACGCCGTCCGGTCGATTCGTGAAGGTAAACTCAACGATTCAACGTTTGGTTCAAGGATGCGGGGTGAAGGTGCCCGTGCCGACGCCATGGCCGACATCTTCAATCTCTTCGCGAAAAAATACGGTTTGCAAGAGAAACGCGTGACGCTTTCGAGCGCGAGCTTCCGCAAACCGGCGGCGGACGAGATCCGCGATCTGAAATCGGGTCAGCTCCGACTTTTCTGAAATAAAAAAGCCCCGCGGGAGATGAGACCGCGGGGCGTTCAGGTGATCAGGGTCCCAAGCCCAAGGCTTATGGCCCGGGCCGGGACCTTACTTCCTTACTGAAATCAGGATTGGTAGTTCCGTGATTCAGTGGAAGAGCGCGAGCTGGATTTTCCGCCGCGCGCGGTCGCGGTGTCGGTGTCGTTTTTGTCCGAAGACTTGCCATCGGATGTCGTCATCGAATCAGACCAGGTCTTCTTGTTGCCGGTGCTCGACTCCGCTTGCACGCGCAGCTCGTTCCGCACGTCGCTCACGCCGCGGATACGTTCGGCGCAGTCCTCCGCCAGACGTTTCATACGGCGCTCACTGACCGTGCCTTTCAATGTGACGACGCCGCTTTCGACGGTCAGATCGATTTCGCTCGCGTCAATATGTTGATCTTGGGTGAGAGCGTCGCTCAGCTCTTCTTTGATGCGCTCGTCCGAGCGACGATAGCCTTTCGGCGCCACGCCCGAAAAGCGACCTTGTTGTTCACTTCGCGACGAACGTTCCCAATCGCGCTGGCCGTAGTCGGCGCGGCCGAAGGCCGATTGCGAATCACGACTGCCCCACGAGCTTTCGTCGCGACCTTGGTAGTTGTCACGACTCGAGCGTGAAGAAGGGGATGGGGATTGGTAAGATCCGTAAGTCTCGCCGTATCCCATGCCGTAGGATTGACCGAAGCCTTGATTGTAGCCGCGGTTCGACGAGTTGTCGTGCGAACGTTGGTCCATGTTCGAGCGGTCGTAATCCGAACCGTAGTTGCCGTATGAAGAAGAAGAAGAGCGGCTATACTGATCGTAATCGCGGTCCGCGCGGTAGTCGGTGCCATTCGAAGGCGACCACTGATCCATCGAACGTTCCGTCGAGCGTCCGCCTTGCGACGAGCGACCGAAGCTTTGCTCCTGCCCGCGATAGCCGCGACCCGAGCTCATGTCTTGACGACCCCAAGTTTGGTGTTGGTCACGGTCCGAGGATTGACCGGTGTAGTCGTTTCCGTAACGTTCCGCGCCGTAGTCCGAACGTTGTTGCGAGCCGTATTCGGTGCGGTCCGCGCGCGAGAAGGGTTGGCTGTTGTAGCTGTTCTGTTGATCCATATACTCGGGATACTCCGAAGCGGTCGAACGTTGCTGACCCTCGAAGACCCGGTCGCCTTCGAAGCGGCGTCCGTAATTTTGTTGATCGTATCCACGATCGTAGTCATTGCGTCGACCGTAGCCCTGATTGCTTCCTTGATTGCGATTGCGTCCGTTCATGGCGAATTCCTTTCGGTGATTTACGGGAAGTTGTTTCCGGTAGCGAGGCCTCGATGAGCAAAGGCCGTACCGAGGTATAAGCGTCTGCAATAGTGCAATCGCTCGGAAAAAAGGGGGAGGAGTAGGGAGGAAACGACGGCGTAATGTTTTGCATTCGTGAAGACGCCGGACTTCTGTCCCGTGAAAGGCTTTATGAAAAATTTGAAAATCTACACCGTCGGTTACGAAGGTCAGAACATCGACGACTTCGTGGCGGGTCTGAAGAAGAAGCGCGTGAAGATGATCGCCGACTTGCGTAAAAATCCTCTGAGTCGAAAGCCCGGCTTCTCGAAAAGACGATTGGCGGCGGCCCTTGAATCCGTCGGAATCGACTATAGGCATTACCCCGGATTGGGTGTTCCTTCCGAATGGCGTCAGCGTGCGCGCGCGGGGAAGATGACTCGACCCGAGATGTTTCGACGTTATGAAAAGCAGATCTTGCCGAAACATCAGGAAGAGTTGGCAGAAATCATGTCGGGAATTGCGCGGCCCGGTTACGCGCTTTTGTGTTACGAAGCGGATGCTTCGGACTGTCACCGCCGTTCCGTGACGGAAGCGATTCAGCGCCGTGCGCGTGGCCGTGTGGAAGTCGTCGATCTCAGGATCCCGCCGCCAAAGACCGGAGCGCGGTAACGTCGAGCTCGGCGATCAGCGGATAGTGGTCCGAGAAAACGCGGGTTTCCTTCGTCTTCAGGACGCGCGCGGACTTTAGGAGTCCTTGCGGTCGACACCACATCCGGTCCAGCGAAAAAAGCGGAAAGCGCGTGGGGAAAGTGGCGCCGCATTTCAAGGGTACGAGATATTCCTCAAGCTTACGGAGAGCGATCGAGGCGGAATGCCATTCGTTCAGGTCGCCACCCACGATCAGTGGCACGTCGCTTTTGCGCGCGAGGAGTTCGCCGAGTTTGCGCAGTTGAAAACCGCGTTCGACGGATTTAAGTCCTTTGTGCGTGTTGAGGATGTGCAACGGACCGTCCGGCGTCTGCGCGAAAGTTTCGAGGATGTTGCGGGGTTCCCGTCCCGCATGGCTGACGTCGATGACGTTCGTGTTCCTCAGCGGAAACCGCGAGAGGATGGCGTTGCCGTACCAACCGAGCGAAGTGGAAATCGTCGGTCCTTCGGCGATGAAAGGAAAACGTCCCCCCGCCAGCACGCTAATGTCGACGGCCGCGAATTTCCGTTTCGGTCGGGTGTCCATTTCCTGAATGAGGGCGATATCGATTTCATGCCCTTCCAGCAAACGCGAGATGCGCGCGTAGTCCCGGTGCCCATCCGTACCGATCGCTCCGTGGATATTGTAGGTCAATATCCGCATACCGCCTCACACCGTCTGGGGGTTTTGTCGTTTTTGGACTTGCTTCACGACGAAGTAGGTCGCCCCCACGATCAACAGCCAAACGCCGAGTCCCAGCGCCAGGTACTTCGCGGTCTCTTCGTTCGGGTTCAAGATCACTTGCGTCAGCGAATCACCCAGAAGTCCCTTCGCGACGAACGCGGGCAGGAATGCGAGGAAGGTCCCCAACACGAAATCGAGGAAACGAACGGACGAGACGCCCGCCGCCAGATTCACGAGCGTGAAAGGCGCGATGGGGATCAGACGCACGAGCATGACGCCGATGATGCCGGCTTTCTCGAAATGTTGATCGATCTTGCGGGTGCGTTCGCCCATGATCTTTCGCAGGCCGCCGAAACCCGCCCAACGACCGAGCCAAAACCCCGTGGTCGCGCTGGCGAGCGCGCCGGCCATCGCGTAGGTCGGTCCCCAGATCGCGCCGAAAACGGCGGCGGTGATCAGGGAAAGCACGGTCACCGGGAAGAAGATGAAGCCGCCCAGGACGTAAACCGTGACGACGGCCGGGAGGCTCCAGGGGGACTGGCGCGTGGCTTCGAGGAAGGTCTGGATCTTGGCGGCCGTTAGATCATGAAAAAGAGAGCGCGCCGCAAAGATGGCGATGATCGCCATGACCGCAAAAATTCCGATGGCAAGGACTTTACCGCGACCGGGTGTAGACATTTTGGCGAACCCTCCGATGATTGGTGTAGACGGATCCGCCAGCATTTTCGCGACGGGTTGCAGTTTTCCATCCGTAAAATGTTCGTCACGCGTTTCGCGCAAGGAGTAACTTTCGGCGTTGGCCTCTTGCATGAACTCGTTCACGAAGCGTCCCTCGTCGCACATGCGGGCAACGTCTTGGATGGGGAGGCCCGAGTGTTCGGCCAAGAGATCGTCCCGCATCCGGCGAATCCAGTTCCGTTGCGCGGGGGTCGCGCCGTAGAACGTGACATCGCATTCGGTATCCAAGTTCATCGAACGGTTGGCGATATTCGCCGAACCCACGGTCATGTAACGATCATCGACAACGATGATTTTGGAATGAATACGTTTGTGAAGGGGGGCGCCGTCGGGTTTCAGGATGCCGGTGCAGAAGATGCCGACACGCCCGGCACGGATGCCGTCGGTCATGCGACGCTTGAACTCGATCCGTCCCGCCCACAGCCCTTCCCGCTCGAAAAGTCCCTGCGGATTGAACGAGCTCACGCAGATCACTTTCAAAGCGGGGTACTTTTTCAGTTGAGCGTTCAGGGCGTCGGCGATTTTCTCGCAGGCGAGGAATTGATTCTCGATGTAGATGAGCTGCCGGGCGGTCGGAATCAGATCCATGTACATCTTGTGGATTTCGGTCGTCGCCCGGCAATCCTTCATCTCGGGAAGCGTGCGTGAAATGGCGGCGTTGATGCGCCCTTGCTGCGGCGGAAAGTGACGAGGCCACGACGGCGCGGGTGTCGTGAGCGGGGGTGTCGCCCGCTCGGGCACCGCCTCGTATCCGGCGGCGCGCCGCCAGCGCCAACGCACGAGTTCGGCGAAATGTTTCACGATTGGCCCGTCCATCATCATCTGCGCGTCGTGGTAAGGGCCGTAAGGGCCGAGTTCGTCGGTGCGCTCGGGCTCGTGCACGCGGTGGTCGCGTTCGTCCCAACGCTGGCGGGCGATGTCCATGCCGCCGTTGAAGACGAGCTCGTCGTCGATCAAGATCACTTTCTGGTGTTGGCTGCCGCCGATGGGAATCGCGCTGTCCATGCAGATCGCGAGATTTTCCGGGGTCGCGCCGGTCCACGCGTATTCCGGAAGCGCCTCGCGTTCACCGAGAAACGCGATCGAGGGATCCCAGCGCAGCAGATAAATTTTCAGATCGGGATTCTGCTGCGCTTTCCAATTCAAAAGGTCGACGGCGCAGGACGGAATTTCCGAGGTCTTCTCTTCTTCACCGCGTAGAAGACGGACGTGACTGTCGATTTCCCATCCAAGAATGAAAATCGAGTGGCGCGCGTTCGCGATCGCGGCGTGAATCGCGCGGTAGTAGTCCGCGCAGTCGACAAGAAGACGCGCATGATTCACGGTTCCCGTGCGCCAACAGTTCTTCTCGGTCTGAAAAATATTTCGGGAGTAGAGACGAAGCTGATCCACCCCTAGCGGTTCAGCAAAGCCCGTACCGTCCCAGATAGGGGCATTACAAGAAATGCGGCGCGCGACGGGCCCGATCGAGAGCGAAAGCGCAGTTGATCAAACCGACGTGGCTGTAAGTTTGCGGGAAATTTCCCCATTGTTCTCCCGTCTCTGTATCGTAGTCTTCGGCCATGAGTCCGAGATGATTCTGCGCGCGCAAAACTTTTCGCAGAAGCTCTTCGGCTTCGCCCAGGAAGCCCAACTGCACCAACGCTTCGATGTACCAGAAGCTACAGATCATGAAAGCGGAGCGCTGTTGGCCGAAGTCGTCGGTGTGCCGGTAACGGACCAAAAATCCGGGCTCGATCTCGAGCTCTTTCTGGATCGCACGCAAATGCGAAATCGCCCGCTCGGGAGGTTTATCGTGAAAGTAGCCGAGGGTGATCATTTGCAGTTGGCTGGCGTCCAAATCATGCGAGCCGATCGCTTGCGTGTAAACGCCGCGCGCGGGATCGTAACATTCCTCCAGCAACTCGGCCGCGCGTTTCATGGCTTTTTCGGCGCGTTCCGCGAGATCGAGATCGTCCAAAGATAGGGCGATCTTGCGCGCGGCCGCGCTGCCCGCCCAATGAAAAAGCGAAGTGTAAGAGTGAATCGACTGACGCCCGCGGAACTCCCAAACGCCGTTGTCCGGATCTTCCAAAGTCGTCTCGATGTAGCGCAGAAGTGAATGCAAGGTCGCGCGCGAAACGCGGCTTTTGTCCGCATGACGTACATCCATGTACAAGTTGAAAATGGCGAGCAGGATCTGGCCGTAGCCGTCGTTTTGAATTTGCGTGACGGCGCCGTTCCCGATGCGCACGGGCTGATTGCCGCGAAAGCCTTGGAGTGGCAGTTCGCGTTCCGGCATGTCGGGTAAACCGTCAATACGGTACACGGGCTGCAAGTTCTTGAGGTTCCCGATGTTGAGGTTTTCGATGAAAGAAGAATATTTCTCCATTTCCTCATAGTGCCCCAGACTCTCGAGGGCCGAGAGCGTGTAGTACGTGTCGCGCAGCCAGCAGAAACGGTAATCCCAGTTGCGGCCTTCGCCGTCGATTTCCGGAAGACTCGTGGTGCAGCTGGCGACGATACCGCCCGTATCCTCGTACTGATGGATTTTCAGCGCGAGCGCGGAGCGGATCACTTCTTTCTGGAAAACGCGCGGGAGCGTGCAGCGCTCCACCCATGTCGTCCAATACTTTTGTGTCCGGTTTAGAAAATCTTCGAAGGTGGTGACGAGAGGGCCTTCCAGTGGTATACCCCAGGACAACACGAAGTACATGTCTTCGGTCAGGGCGAACGGTCGCTCTTGATGAATGAAATTGAGCGACGCATTCGTCGTGAGCCGCACGGGCTCGCCCAATCCACTGTAGCGAATGTGGTTACTGCCGAAGTGAACTTCGGGTTTCGTTTCGCCATACTCACCCACGGGCTTGCAGCAAATGCGCACACGCGGCGTGCCCGAGATACGGCGAATTTTTCGAAAGAGCATGAGCGGCTTGTGAATGCGCTCTTGCAGGAAAAATCGCGGTGCGAAATCGATGACTTCAAAGCTGCCGTCGGACGATTCGAAGGTCGTGGAAAGGATGTTGGTGTTGGCTAGGTATTTTTGTCGCGTTTGGGGATTCTCACCACAGGACTCGATCGTGAACTTGCCCCCTTTTTCCCCGTCGAGCAGTCCACCAAAAATGAAGCTGGAATCGAATCGCGGCCAGCAGAGCCACTGGATGCTCGCATGATGATCGACGAGAGCGGAAAAATTGCAATTGCCGATCATTCCCATCTGGTACTGGTTCTGCAGTGAAGGTTTTCCGGAATTTCGTGTCATGCGTACGTCCTTTTTTCAGCCATTCACGTTTTAGCGGGGTTCAGCTTCAGTGACAAAAGCAAAACAGATTTTCGTTTCCAACCGACTGCCGTTCAACGTCGATGCAAAAACCGGTCAACTTCAGCGCGGAAGTGGTGGTCTAGTTTCGGCTTTGCTGGGCGTCGATTTGCAAGAGCCCTTTTGGTGGCTGGGGTTCGAGACGCGCGAGGAGAATTTGCGTCCGCTCGAGGATAAGGCGTCCCAGGTTTCGCCGAATCTGCGTCTGAAGCCCGTGCTGCTGGATACGGCGACATACGACGATTATTACGACGGATTTAGCAACGACGTTCTGTGGCCGCTTTTCCATTACGAAAGCCAATACACGTTCTTCCAACCTCAGAACTGGGAAGCTTATATTCGCGCGAATCAGAAAATGGCCGACGCCATCCTGAAGGTGGCGGAGCCGAACGACTGCGTGTGGATTCATGACTTTCATTTCATGCTGCTGCCCGAGATGTTGCGCCAGGGGAACCCGTCGCTGAAAATCGGCTTCTTCCTGCACACGCCGTTTCCCGCCTTCGAGGTTTTCCGGCAGCTTCCGGTGCGGGACGCGCTTTTGAAATCGATGGTCCAGTGCGACCTGATCGGATTCCACGAGCATTCCTACCTGCGCCACTTTTCGATCACTCTCAAGTCGCAGCTCGGTATCGATTCGACGTTCTTCAAAGCGCGTATCGGCGCGCATACTTTGCAGATGGGAGTCTATCCGATCAGCATCGATACCGCCGGCATGAAAGAGAAGGCGGCGTCGGCCGAAGTCGATCGTCAGACCCGGGAGTACCACGAAAACATCCAGTCGAAGTTTTTGATCCTGGGCGTGGACCGATTGGACTACACGAAGGGGCTGGAGCTGAAGTTGAAGGGCGTCCACCGCGCGCTGGAGAAGTATCCCGAGCTGCGCGGTCAGCTGAACTTCCTGCAGGTCGCTATTCCCACGCGCACGAAAGTGCCCTCGTATATTCGCTTGAAGGAGCAGGTCGATCAATTGGTCGGGCAGATCAACGGGGCTTTCGGGCAGCCGGGATACGTGCCCGTCAATTATATCTTCGGTTCGGTGAACGAAACACAGCTGCTTGGACTGTACCGCCGGGCCGACGCGCTTCTGGTCTCGTCGAAACGCGATGGCATGAATTTGGTCGCGATCGAATACGCGATCTCCCAGCAGGCGGAGCAGCCGGGGGTCGTGATCGTAAGTGAATTCGCCGGGGTCGCGTCGATGCTCGGGCAGGCGTTGATCATCAATCCTTGGGACGAGGATTCGATGGCGGACGCGATTTACCGCGCGTTCAAGATGCCGACCGACGAGCGGCTCGAGCGGCAGAACGACCTGCAGGAACTGCTTTTCCGTTATTCGGCGAGCCAATGGGCGAATTCGTTCCTGACGGACTTGGCGAAAACCGCGGATGCGCACGAGCGTCGCGAAGTGGCGCCGCTTCCGTCCCGTCGTGAGGAATGGCCGAAAGAGCTCGTACAGCGAGTTCAACATGCGTCGAAGATTTGCTTGGTTCTGGATTACGATGGGACCGTCGTGCAGATCGAGCAACGCCCCGAGCTCGCCGTGCTGAGTTCTTTGCAGCGGGAATTTCTGAAGGAACTGCAGAAACGCGCCGAGGTGGTCATTCTGAGCGGGCGTCGGAAGGAATTCCTGGACCAACAGTTCGAGGACTGCTCCTTCACTTTGGGTGGAGAGCACGGCGCCTTCATCAAAGATCACAGCGGCGTTTGGCGCAATCGCATCAGCTCGGACATCCAGAGCTGGTACGGCGAGGCCCGTAACGTGATGCAAGCCTACGCGGACCGCGTTCCGTTGTCCTTCGTGGAGCAGAAAGAAGCCGCGCTGGTGTGGCACTACCGTCAAAGTCCGCAGACCTTCGCGGCGTTTCATGCCCACCGTCTGGACGAACAGCTCCAGGTCGGACTCGCCAACCAGCCGGTCACCGTAACCCTCGGCAATCGTGTGGTCGAAGCGAAAGCGATCGAGTGCAGCAAGGGGAGTTTCGTACGCGATCTCATGAAACAGTCCCCGGCGGGAACTCTATTTATATGTCTGGGGGACGATCTGACGGACGAGGACATGTTCAAGGTGGTCGGCCGCCGCGGACTTTCGATCAAAGTCGGCGACGGAAAAACCGGGGCGCAGTACCGGTTAGCCAAGCAGGGGGACGTGTCGGTTTTCCTCGGGGAGCTTCTCTTGATGCTCGATGGGCGCGTGAATTCGGGGAAGGGCGGGGAGCATTTGCCCCTCGCCAAAGGCTAGCGCGCCGTTTTTCGGGACACCTCGCGACGGCACCGCCATTGCTAATTAAAGCGGCGGCAAGGCGGTGACATGCAAAGTTATTCCAGCAGCATCAATATTTCGACTTCGGCCACGGCCATTAACACGTACTGCACCAAGTTTGAGAACTTGTGCCGCGCATTTCCGGGAAACGTCGACCTGCGGGTTCTCCCCGAAGATCGACTTCAATGGAAGGTGACCGCGCCTTTCAATGTCGAACTGGAAGGCATCGTTGAACATCGAAGCCTCGCTTCGGGTCGTGTGCTCTTGTGGAACTCCTCGGGAGAGGACGCCCCCAACTTCGAAATCATGATCGAAATTTTTGAAGAGCCCGCGGGAGACGAATGCGAAGTGCATCTGACTTACTCGTGGGAGCCGCTATCGGGAGATCTCTGCGCGAAGGCTCTGGTCCTGTCGGGTCTGCATCCGCAGACGCTGATTCCGAAGGTTCTGCTGGAGATGAAACGCGCCCTGGAAACCCACCGCTCCACGGGACTGCGCGCGATCGTCACGGACTTTTTCGCCGTGGACGTTTGGTCGCCCCGTAGCCAAGTCGTCTAATCTGGGGCCGGTTTCGGCGCTTTTTTCATCGTTTGGAAAGTTGGCACGGGTTGCAGCAGTTCAAGGACAGGTAAGACGGATCTTCAATTTCGAAGATCACCAACGGAAGGAACGACACCATGGCAAATCAAAGACAGGATTCGGTCCGTCAGGACTCGGGAAACAAAAAATCTTCGAGCCAATCGCAATCTCGCATGACCACGAACGCGACGAACCGCTCTCAGCAGCAGAATTCGCCGTCTTCGCAGCAGGGCATGAAGAACGCGAAGAATACGAAATAGTTTTTGATCATCGGACCCGGTCTGGAGATGACCGGCGAAAAGCGCGAGACTTTCCATTCCGGTCCCTGATGATGGTCGAGGCCTGTTCCCACGGGAACGGGCCTTTTTTTGGGCAAGACGGAATAACGAAAGGGGGCTCCCGATGTATTCCGAAACGTCCACGCCGAATCCAGCTTCCGTGACTGATCTACCGATTTTCCGGGGGCGCGGCACTCATCGGCTCCATACCGACTCCCTTTTGATCGACGAAGTTCTTTCCGATCAAGCCGTCGACGACTACCTTCGAGAACTTGAAATGCAGTGGGAAGTGCAAACGCTTCACTGGGTTCGCCAGGACGTGGTCGAACTTTATCCCGAGGTCCTCGAGCTGACGATCCGTGCGGCCTACAACTGGGCGGGGATTCCCTATTCCACACGTCGCTTCGGTTTCCGCGTCGGACGTTACCGCCGTATCTTGCGTGAGCGGGGCTCTTCACGATGGAACCAAATCAAAGGTATCTGGTCCCGTTGGCATGAGGAACGTAAGCTGCGTCGTTTTTTCGCGCGTGCCCAATCGAAAAAGCGTGGCGGTCATTTCCCGGCGGAACGGCTTGCGCTTTTGGTCGGTCTTGACGGTCGTTACATCGATCCGGCGCGACTGGCGCCCGTGATGATGGACTTTCTGAAATCGTTGGCGGAAGTCTCGGTCTTCATTCCTTTCGCGGCGCAAAGCATGCGTATCGACGATGAGTTTCGTCATGATGTGAATTGGGAGGTCGGCACCGGACGTCCGCGCCACGACATCATCAGTGGCGCGATGAATTTGGGGGTTAAGTATTTGACCGATCGATTGGTCTACGACGTTTCCATGTCGAAGGGGCCGGTTGAAAAAGTAAACTTGAAACACGTTGAAAGACGAATTTTTTCGGTAGGCCATAGATAGGCAGTTAGATCTGCAATCGAAGGGAGAGGCGATGCCCGAAATAGAGCAAAGAACCCATGTCCGTCCGCGCGCGGTGCCGATCATGCAAACCCATCGCGACGACAAAAGCCGTCGAGCGATCACCATCTTCGGGCTTAATCCGGCCGAGGTTTTCCAGTTCTGGAGAAACTTTCAGAATCTGCCGCGCTTCATGAAAGGCGTCTCGCGCGTCGATAACGTCGCGGGTGGGCAGACGCATTGGCTGGTCGAGCTTCCCTCGGGAATTCGCGCGTCTTGGAATGCCGAGATCACCGAAGAAGAACCGGGAGTCATGCTGGCCTGGCGCAGCCTGCCGGATTCGCAGGTTACGACCTCGGGTTCCGTTTGGTTCACCGCGAGTCCGGACGGGCGGAGCACCATCGTGACATTGTCCATGGATTACGAAATCATCGGCGGCCGCATGAGCGAGTTGACCACGCTGCTGATGGGTGAAGATCCGGACACGCTCGTGCAAACGAATTTGCGACGTCTCAAAGCGCTGCTCGAAACGGGCGAGATCCCGACCACTGAAGGACAGCCGTCGGGCCGCGAAGAACTGCAATCCGGAAAGGAGTCTCGGCAATGAAGGCACTCACTTGGGAAGGCAAACACGCGATCGCGGTCAAACACGTCCACAATCCGCGCATCTTGAATCCATCGGATGCGATCATCAAAGTCACCACCGCGGCGATCTGCGGATCGGATCTGCACCTTTATGACGGCTACATTCCCACGATGCAAAAAGGCGACATCATGGGACATGAAACCATGGGCGAGGTCGTCGAGATCGGTCCGAACGTCAAGAAGCTGAAGGTCGGCGACCGCATCGTCATTCCCTTCGACATCGGTTGCGGCAAGTGCCACCACTGCCAAGAAGAGGAATACGCAGCCTGCGACAACTCGAATCCGAATTACGTGATGGCCGAGAAGCTTTACGGATCGTCGGGCGCGGGGCTTTTCGGCTATTCGCATCTTTACGGCGGCTACGCCGGCGGCCAGGCCGAGTACATTCGGGTGCCTTACGCGGATACGAACTCTTTGATCATCCCGGCGGGTATCGATGACGAGAAGGTCTTATTTTTGAGCGATATTTTCCCGACGGGTTATATGGCGGCCGAAAACTGCAATATCCGCCGCGGCGATACCGTTGCCGTGTGGGGCTGCGGTCCCGTCGGGCAAATGGCGATTCGTAGCGCGTTCATGCTCGGCGCCGAGCGGGTCATCGCGATCGACCATTACGAAGGTCGATTGCAGATGGCGGCGCAGTCCGGTGCGGAAGTCATCAATTACGAAGAAGAGGATCAGCTCCTCGAAGAATTGAAGTTCCGCACGGGCGGTAACGGCCCCGACTCTTGTATCGATGCCGTAGGACTCGAAGCTCATGGGAACACGATTCCGGCGGGTTTGGACCGCGTGAAGGCGGCGCTCTGGTTGGCCACCGATCGTCCGAACGTTTTGCGCCAGACGCTGCAAGCGGCGCGGAAGTGCGGAACGGTTTCAATTCCCGGAGTTTACGGCGGTATGCTGGATAAAGTTCCGTTCGGGGCGGCGTTCGGCAAAGGGTTGACCTTGAAGATGGGGCAGACGCACACCCAAAAGTACATGCCGATGTTGCTTGAGCGCATTCTGAAGGAAGAAATCGATCCGTCCTTCGTGATCACCCACCGCATCGGCATCGACGACGGTCCCGAACTCTACAAGAAATTCAACGATGAAAAAGATGAATGCATCAAAGTCGTTATTAAGATGTAGGCGTTAAAAAATGAAAAGGTGGCTGCCGAGCCTAATGCAGCCACCTTTTCCAAACGAACGACGGGAGGACTGGCCCTTCGTTCGTTCGACGAACCGGCCGCCGTTGGGCGACGCGGTTCCGAACTTGAGTCACTAATTTTTGAAACCGGACCGCTCGGGGGTCGAACGATCCGGACGTTGAGGGTCCACGCGGGGGCGTACCTCGTCGTAGGGGTTGAAGTCGTTTTCCGGAAGCCCGGTGATGTCGCCTTCAGAAATCATATTGTTCGCGGCTTCGTCGAACGGCGGCGTTTTTCGCGTGGCGGGTTTCTTAGGCGCGGGCGCAACTTGCGCTTTCTGCGTGCGCTCGGTCGATTTTGTATCTTTGCCGGAAGTGGCCATTTGTTTTCTCCTTTTCTCGGGGCCCCTTTGAAGGGAGCCAGGCTCAATGAAAATCAGAGCAAATGAAGTGCCCCTTCCCTATCGAGCGAATCGGGAGGGTCTTGGGGACAATTGCCGGTCCGCATCCATATTTGGCACGGACTCGACTTCGATTTTGGAACGGGACCACTTCGACGGTCTTTGCCATTCGCATTTAAATCCATTTCCGCGTTTGCGGATTGCGGCACAACGGTTGCTCAAGCGGTAGGTGGTCCCGCGAAAGATGTTTCGTTGAATTCATTCCTGAAAGGACGATCCATGAAAATCCGTCACCTTCTCACTCTGACTGTCGCGACGTTCCTTGCTTCGACTTTGAACGTCGCTTTCGCGGCGCCGGCGCGGGATTTGGACGAGACCCTGTCGAAAGTCATAATGGACGGCCAAGTTCTTGATCGCCATGCGGGGACGATCGTCGTGGACCTCTCCAAAAAATTGTTACGTTTGAACGTATACGAAGATCCGTGCCGTACGTTGACGTCACCGCCCAACGTGAATACCTGTTTGGTGATGCCTTTGCGGGTCGAGCAGATTGAAGTCCCGCTTCAGAGTGTGGAGCTTGACTGCGGATCGGTGATCTATCGGGGTCATAAAGACGAAACCGCACGGGATGCGACTTATCAAGAAGTCGAAGTCATCGATCACTCGGGACGTTTGTGTAAGGACCTGGTCCGCAGTGTTCTGGAAGTGAATGCGGCGATCGTGGACGTGGTCGCTCACGAAACCACGACCTACTTGCTTATGAAATAGATTTGGCCTGCGCGATGACCTCGATGGATTTCAGACGATCTTCGAATCGGTAGGTGTCCGAGGTCACGATCAGTTCATCCGCTCCGGTGAATTCGATCAGCCGATCGAGTTCCTCGCGCACCTTTCTCGCCGATCCGGTCACCAGCAAACCCAACATGTTGAGTACGGCTTGTTTTTCGGCGGGGCTCCAGATCGCATCCATGTCCTCTACGGGCGGCAATGACAAAGTTCGTGTGCCGCGAATCATGTTCAGGAAGGCCCTTTGCAAACTGGTCGCGAGGTAGGCGGCCTGTTCATCGCTGTCGGCCGCGATCACGGGAACTCCCACCATCACGTAGGGTTCTTTCAGGAAAGCGGACGGCTGGAATGCGGATCGGTAGATCTCGAACGCTTGGCGCATCATCGCCGGGGCGAAGTGACCGGCGAAAGCGTAAGGGCGTCCCAATCGCGCGGCGAGCTGGGCGCCGTAAAGACTGGATCCTAGAATGTAGAGGGGCACGTCGATCCCGGCGCCCGGAATCGCTTTCACGACTTGACCCGCGTAGGCCGGCGCGAAAAATCCGGTCAGCTCGTCCACGAGTTCACCGAAGTCGGCTCCATGATTCGGATTGTCGCGGCGGAGGGCGCGCATTGTCGCACGGTCCGTTCCCGGAGCGCGGCCCAACCCCAGATCGATCCGGTCCGGGTACAGACTCGCGAGAGTTCCGAACTGCTCGGCGATCATCAAGGGCGCGTGATTCGGCAGCATGATCCCACCCGCGCCGACGCGGATCGTTTTCGTGTTTTCGGCGATGTAACCGATCAGCACCGAAGTGGCCGCACTTGCGATGCCTTCGATATTGTGATGTTCGGCCAACCAAAAACGCGTGAAGCCTAACGCCTCGGCGGTTTGGGCGAGTGTGCGTGATTGATCGTAGGTTTGGCGTAGACTCGCGCCCTGGGAAATTTTCGCGAGATCCAGAAGCGAGATTTTTGCGGTTGTCAGGTTTTTCACGTGGTCAATTTACGGCGACGGCGAAACGTCGTCATGGGGGGTTGCGGCTACTGGGGAGAAACCGGGCAAATGGCGGGGCGCGATGCCCAGACCCCGCTTGCACCCGCTTTGCAAAACTGGAGGGGGTGTACAACCGGGATGTGTCAAGCGCATCCCCCTTCACTCAGGAGAGCTACGTGAAAGACAGCCAGAATCAGAAGTCGTCGATGGATCAACGCAAACACGAAAACCGCGAAAGCTTACGCGACAAAGCCGGAGACCTGATCGAAAAAGCGGGTCACAAAATTTCGGAAGCGGGAGCGCCCAAGGTCGGACAAAAAATCCATGATCTGGGGGACAAGCTCGAGAAAAGCCACAAGAACCCGTCGCATCCCCATAAGGTCTAACGGAGTTCTCCGCGACCTTTTAAAGTCTGACGGAGCTTGAGTTGGTAAAGCTCCAGCAGCGCCACGCCCGTGGCCTCGCTTTCGAGAATTCGAAAAGCTCGCGCGATGGCCTCGAGCGTGGACATTCCTTCCGCTTTGTGTTCGACCCGCAAGTGTTTCGTCGCCGTATTGGCGTCCGAGATCTTAACGCGTGGAAGAGAGGCCAGCTCGGGATGGCGTGACGCCACCTTCGAGGCCTGCCGCCAGTTTCCGTCCGGCACGATCAATTGAAAAGGGCGCGGGTCTAGCGCGCGTCTTGAAGCGATAAACTCCGTTGTGAGTTCCACCGCGTCTTCGCTTGGGAAAAAGAGCAGGCTTTGGTAGCCGCCACCGACTAAATCCGAAAGATCGAGTGTTTGTTCACGTTGGCCGCGAACGCGCAGCTCACTATTCACGAGCGCTTCGGTGGCCAGGCGACCCGAGTTCGTCGTTCGTTTCAGCTCGCGATGATGAATCACCAAACAAAGCCGCGTCGCCGTTTCAAGCCGAGGGATCTGGGCACAAAGGCACCGATCACGGTGCAGACCGCAGCGGGGACAGGGATCTTGGGTTTTGCGCTGACCGCGCGGGCGTAACATCCCCTGGGTCTAGCAAATTTTCGCGCGAGGGTTCAGCGCGAAATGCGCGGAGAGGTGGAATTTTCCGATTCACCGAGGGGTGCGCGGCTCATCGGATAGATGGAGGGGGTCGGTGCCGGAGACCACCAGGGGATGTCCCAAGCGCGTCGGGCTTCCTGTAGGGATCTGGCGGAGTTCGCGTCGGGAGTCGTGTCGCGACCAAGTTCGAATCTTTCGGAGGTCGGCGGCAAAGTCGCATCCGAAACGGGCGAAATATCCGGTAGCTGCGCCAAAGCGCCCAGCGAAAGAAAGAGCATGAAAGGGAAAGCGGTCATCCAAGTCGACAAGGGACACCTCCGCTCATTTTCGATGCAAATTGGGTGCGGCGAAGAGGGGGGAGGAATTCCCGATTCAGTGCAACTGTTGGCTACGAATAAGTCCGGCGAGGGTCGTCACGAGGGTGTTGCGGTCGATCGGTTTTGTCAGGTAGCTCGTGAAGCCGGCGTTCAATGCGCGATCTCTTTCGGATTTGAGGGCGTGCGCGGTCAAGGCGATGACGGGTTTTTCAAAGCGCGAACTGCGCAATTGTCGGTAAGCTTCGTAGCCATCCATGTCCGGCATCTGGATATCCATCAAGACCGCATCGGGGTTGAACTGCAGGGCTTTATGAACGCCGCGCAGGCCATCCTCCGCGACTTCGACGAGCGCGCCCGCACGGGTCAAATACAGCGCCAGTAAGTCACGGTTGTCGACGGAATCCTCGACAACCAGGACGCGGTAACCTTCCAACGGACACACCAGCGAGGGTTGGACTTCACCCTTGGGTTTATCCTCCTCTTGGGGAGCCGGTCGGCACAGAAGGCTGAACTCGAAAAGGCTGCCGCGCCCCTGCGACGTTTCAAGCAAGGCCACGTCCCCTTCCATCAAACGCGCGAGTTTACGCGAGATCACGAGCCCCAGCCCGGTTCCCGAATACTTGCGCGACATCGAACTGTCGGCCTGGCTGAAGGGAAGGAACAGGCGCGGTATGGATTTCTCTTCGACCCCGATTCCCGTGTCGCGTATGCGGAACCGGATGCGTAAGCGGCCGTCCGCCGTTTTCTCTTCGAGCGCGCTTAAGTGTACGCCGCCGTAGGGCGTGAACTTGATCGAGTTGCTGATCAGATTCGTCAGGATTTGACGGATCGCCGTCGGGTCGGCGATCACCCGGCGGGTCATCTGCGGTTGGATCTCGACCCGGAGTTGCAGGGATTTTTCGCGTGCGCGGACCTGTAGGGAAGAGACCACGTCTTCGATTAAGTGCGGAAGATCGAAGCCGATCTGCTCGAGGTCCATTTTGTCGGACTCGATTTTGGAAAGGTCCAACAGATCACCGATCAGCTTCTTGAGGGCCTCGCCGTTGTTGCGGGCGGCCTGTAAATACGCCCGCGTTTCGGAATCGAGGTGCGGGGATTCGAGGGCCAGATCCGTATAACCCAGTACCACGCCGACGGGCGTACGAATTTCGTGGGACATATTCGCCAAGAACTGACTTTTCGCGCGATTCGCGATGTCGGATTCTCTGGTCGCGTTCATCAGTTTTTCGTTGGCCGTTTTTTGCGCCGTAACGTCGGAGATCAGTCCTTGCGCGCGCACGCATCGACCATCCTTTTCGTATTCGAAGCGCGTGACGTTGCGGATATAGCGAACTTCGTCGGACAAGGCCAATTGCAGCCGCCATTCGCCTTCGTAAAGATGTTGGCGGGTCGCGACGACCTCATTCAGATCATGAAGGACCTTGTCGCGAATTTCGGGATGTAGGCGGCCGGCGAAGTCACGCATCGTCACCCGCATGGCGCGGGCGGGGTATCCGAAGATTTTCGCGTGTTGGGCATCCCACTCGACGTCGCCCGAAGGCCAATCGACAACGCACGTTCCGAGCTCCGCCGTTTCCAGGGCGAGCTTCAGTTGCATTCGCTCTTGTTCGATTTGCTCACGGGTCAGCCGCAGCTCTTCTTCGACGTGTTTCATTTTGTGAATATCGGTGGCCGAACCGAGCCAAGAGGTGACATTGCCGTTCTCGTCACGCACCGGTACCACACGTGTCAGGAACCAACGATATTCGCCATCCGCGGAACGAAGACGGTACTCGCAATCGAAAATGGTTTTGCCTTCGAGAGCTTGTCGCCACATCCGGCCGACGAAAGCGAGATCTTCGGGGTGAATGAGCTGAGCCCAGCCACCATTCGTCTGCGCGAGAATATCGAGTCCGCTGAATTCGTGGCAGCGACGATTTGCGTAGGTGATGATCCCTTCGGGATCCGCGCACCAAGCGAGTTGCGGCATTTCATCGAGAAGCTGCAAGGGTTGGAGTTTGGAGAAGGAGGCCGTCATAGAGGAGAAAAGCTATCATGTCCGTTTCTAGAAACGATAGGACAAACTCGAAACAGCTTTTGAAGATTGCGTGCGGGTTATCCTTTGATCCGGTGAAGAGAATTCACCGGATCGTTCGCAAGGTTCCCGTCATGAGCGGTTGATTAAGCGTTGTTAACTAAATCGTAAGTCGCCGAATGGCTTGAATATCCTGATGCACGGTAACCATGATCGTTGGATTGTGAAGGCGAAGGAAGGCGTCCGATCAACATCGAGAGCTGCTCTTCATTCGCTGTGGACGAGCGCCGATCCTCTTCACGTTCTTCCTCGCGGCGTTTTTCATCTTTGTATTCAGACATAAGCCCCCCAAATCGAGTGGTGATGAAAGGGGGTTAAGCAAACTCTGGACGAGCGAAGTATGTTCAGATTCTCCCCGCCGAGTCCCAGGTTTCCTCGGAAATCGGCGTTAGTGGCGACTTACCAAGGGGTGGGCTTGGGATTGATGTCATCAAAGCCGCGCTGGTGCCAGTAGGGATAAACGGGCGTTCGCTGACTTGCGCGGTCCAGGTGAGCGACCTGCGCGGCCGTCAAACTCCAGCCAATCGCGCCTAAGTTTTGCTTCAGCTGCGCCTCGTCTCGCGCGCCGATCACCAGATTACAAACGCTTGGGCGCTGCAGAAGCCAATTGAGCGCGACTTGCGTAATGGATTTCCCCGTCTCGGCCGCGACTTCATCCAGTGCATCGACGACTTGATACAAAAATTCGTCGGCGACTTCCGGTCCTCCGGTCGCGCCGCCCGCGTGAATGCGACCGCTACTTGCGCTTTGCCCGCGGCGAATCTTTCCGGTCAGGCGGCCCCAGCCCAGGGGACTCCACACCATGGTTCCCAAACCTTGATCAAGAGCGAGGGGCATCAACTCCCATTCGTAGTCGCGCCCGATCAAGGAGTAGTAGGCTTGGTGCGCGACGAATGAGTTCCATCCGTGCTTTTCCGATGTCGCGAGCGCCTTCATCAACTGCCAGCCGGAATAGTTCGAGCAGCCGAAGTAGCGAATCTTGCCGTCGCGAACGAGCTGATCCAAGGTGCCGAGGATTTCCTCCATCGGCGTGAGAGCGTCGAAGACGTGCATGAAGTAAACATCGAGGTAGTCGGTATCCAAGCGCCGCAGGCTATCTTCCACCGCGCGGAGGATATGGTGGCGCGAAGAGCCGCGGTCGTTCGGGCCGTCGCCGACGGGGATCGACGCTTTCGTGGAAATTAAGGTCCGCGCGCGCCGACCTTTCAAGGCCTGCCCCAGAATTTTTTCCGAGTCGCCGTCCGAATAGGAATTGGCGGTGTCGAAAAAATTCACGCCAGAGTCCAAGCAGACATCGACCAAGCGGCGGGCGCCGTCGACATCGGTCGAACCCCACGATTTAAAGAAATCATTGCTGCCGCCGAACGTGCCGGTGCCGAAGCTGAGGACGGGAACTTTCAGGCCCGAGCGGCCAAATTGACGGTATTCCATGGGGGTGAACTCCTATTCGGTCATGAAGATGTAAACGGACTTGCGGTCTTTGGACCAAAGCAAGCGGTCCACCATGAACGTGGTCGAAGGACGAAGCAGCACTTCGACTTCGTGATTGTTTCCGGGGTGGAAGGCCGAGACCGGCCCTCCCGTGCGTGCGCGGACCACGAAAATCACCGAAACGCGATTTGGTTTAGAGTTGTTTTCGGCGAAGATGCGGGCGATTTGGGGATCGATCGAAGTCGACGTGAACGGCAGTTCCGTGACGGGCTTCTGTTCGACATAGCGTTCGAGATCGGCGGGTTCTAAGCGGGCACCGCGGAAGACGATACCTTTGATCGTGGGCAGGGCATCCAGCGCCGCCATCAGGGCGCGGGTGAAGCGGACTTCTTCCGGCGTGAGCTCTTGCTTTTCTCTGAGGCGTCGGTTGGTCGTCGACCAGATCGGCTCGCCGTCTTCTTGCGGATCAATGTAATCGTTCAGCGCGGAGTAGTGCTCGCCATTTCTTTGCATCCATTCAAATGGATCCTCCACACCCAAGGCGCGATAGGTTTCACGGATGTAAGTCATGTGGATATCGGAATAACCCGGCTCGGTCCGAATTTGATCGAGAAGGGCGGGGAGTTCCGCGGCGCTCACTTTGTCCCGGCGAAAGAATTTCTCCAGTTTTTGGAAGCTGGGCATTTTCGACTGGATCGGCGCGAGGTCCACGGACTTGGCGTTCTTAGGGCTTGCGGGAATGCGGACGGCGGGACCCGTCGAATCGACCGTCGCTAGTGCGGGTGGGGCGGCGCTCTTAGGTGAGTGGCTACAGCCGGACACGAAGATTGTGCTAAGGGAGACAATCCAGACGAGACTCTTGGGTGACATCGGTACCTCAACTTATCGTTCCAGATTCTATCCCGAATTGAGGACGACTCCAAGCGAGGCATAACGCGTTAGGGGGATGCGTAGGGAGGGGAATTCCGGTTTTGAGACGGGTTTTGGCGCGAGGGAAAACCTCGTGTGATTAGTTATCCAGTTCTCTTCTCACGCAAGTTCGAGGCTGCCCGTGAAGCGAAACCAGGTCGATAATGGAAGTATGAAAAAGCCACCGGTAATTTCGCACGAAGAGCAAAGATTGGCCGCCCTCCGGGGATACGCGATCCTCGATTCCGCTCCCGAGATGGCCTACGACGATATCGTGAAGATCGCGTCGATGATCTGCGACACGCCCATCGCGTTGATCTCATTGGTGGACCAGAACCGACAATGGTTCAAGGCCAGCAAAGGAGTCGCGCTGAAAGAGGCGCCCCGCGAGATCTCATTTTGCGGTCACGCGATTCAGAAAAATGAAATCATGCAGGTGAAGGATGCGACCCGGGACGATCGCTTCTTCGACAATCCCTTCGTTACGGGACCGTTGAACTTAAGATTTTACGCGGGTGCCCCGCTCTTCGATAAAAATGGAATGGCCTTGGGAACTCTTTGCGTCGGCGATATTAAAGCGCGCGAACTGACGTCCGAGCAAACCGAAGCGTTGGCCGCTTTGGCGCGACAAGTGACGATCCATATTGAAATGCGCGAATGGGCGAAATTGATCACCCAGCAACAAGACCTGCTCTCACAGCAGGCGCGGATGTCCGCCCTCGGACAGTTGGCGGGAGAGGTCGCGCACGAGATCAATACGCCGCTCTGCTCACTGACGTTGGGACTGGATTTGATCGAGGAACGTTTGGCCGGTCAATCGACGGATGAGATCGCGGTCATGAAAAGATCGGCTTTGAAAATCTCTTCGATCTTGAAGAACCTTCTCGCCTTCACCAGAAAGGGCGGCCGTCCCACCGATCTGTTCCGCGTCGTCGAGACGACCGTGGGTTTCCATATCGAGCGCTTCCGCGAAAATGGCGTGAGGTTGTCGATCGATTCCGGAATTTCCGGCGGAAAGTTCCCCGCACGCGTTGAAGCCCCTGCGGTCAGCGAGGCTTTGAACGGTCTATTGACGGTCGCGTGCGACGCCGCCCTTGCCTCCCCGGGCGATCCGTGGGTTCGTGTCTCGTGGCGAACGGTGGGTGAAGATGGAATGCTGGTCGTTGCGAACTCGAGTTTAGCGGAACCGTCGCTGCCCGAAAATGAATGGCCCGTCGAGCCGCTGGACGGAAAAGCCGCGGGCCCGGGTTTGAATCTCTCGCGTCAACTGATGGAGGGATTGGGTGGTCAAGTGATCGAGTTGGAAAATGAAACGCACGCGACCTATGCGCTCGTCTTTCCGCGGGAGCTTCATGTGGGCTCGCCGGCGGAAGAGCCGCGTGCGGGCTTGATGGGCTCCAACTAATCCGTTCGGTGGACGCGTCCGCAAATTTTGATGGACCCACCGTGCACCACGCGCGAGTCCAAGAACGGCCTGACTTCTTCCGCGAAGGTCTCGCGCTCGGTACGGTCGTTATTCCAGAATTTCCAAATTGAACGGCGTTCGGTCAGGCGAGGAGAGGGAACCCTCGGCTCGGGGATTTCCCGACGCACGCGCCGGTTCGATCCGGGCATGGCCGTTCCCCAACGTTGCGATTTGACGTTCTCTTCGTAGCCGAGATCGCGAAAATTCCATCCGTCGAATTTCGCCAGGTGCTTCCAGCTGTTGTAGATGAAGTAAGGCCACATCGTTTGTGGTAAGGCCATCGCATGCCAGCGTGATTGCGGAAATCGATCGCGATTTTTCGAATAGACCTGCAACCACAAGGCCCTTGGGTCGACATTCGGATTCAGCAGGGCCAAGATATGGACCTCCCTTTGAATCCAGCCCTCCTCCTGTCCGTACGCCAGGATCGATGCGAAGTTACTGAGGGTTCCACCGCGTTGAACGTAGTCGAGAATCAAGACCTTGCGTCCGCTTTCGCTGGGGCCTTGGAAGAAAAATTTCTCGAAGTGCGCCCGTAAGGCTTTGCGGTACCATTCCGGCTCGAAGGACATATCGTCGTGGCGCAGTCCGGACATCGGCAGTTCGATAAGACGGGCCTGCGATCCGCGCTCGCGGAGAATTTCTTCGATGACGATGGCCACGGGGGCAGGGCTGCGCCCCAGACTGGCGTAATCGAATTCACTCGGTGGAAAGTGTCGTAGGACCTCGGCGGCCAGTTCCACCAGTGTGCGCTGAACCGCGGGGGACTCTGCGGTTTCATGAACGCGATCGATGTCGAATCCGTTGGGGTGGATGAAGCGGGCCAGACGCTCCAGCTCGTCCGCGTCGGAAGGCGTGAAAGACGGAATGACGTCACCGCTTCCACGCAACTCATTTTGCGCTTGGACCGAAGGAACGGTCAGAAGCAGGGTCAGCAGAAGGGGAACGAGGGAACGCCACATCGGAAGGCGAAAAGTGCAAGCCGAACGCCGCGCGGGGGCGGACGGGAGCGTCGCCGTCGAGTTCGGACTGTCGAACTTCGGTGCAGGTGACGGGGGCGGTCAAGGTTTGACCCTAAGCCGTGGTCCGAGAATGATGGCGTCTATGTGGATTGAACCGATGTATACGAATGAAGCTTTGTTGGTGGCGCGTGTGGCGCTGGGAATCTGTTTCGTGGTGCACGCCCTGGGAAAACTGGGGGTCGTCGGGCCGGGGAACATGCAGGGGTTTACGGGCTGGCTCGCGAGCATGGGAATTCCTTTTCCGGCTCTGCAAGCGCGCATGGCGATGCTCAGTGAACTCATCGGCGGGATTCTGATCGCCTTGGGATTGGCGACTCGTCCCGCCTTCGCGGTGGTGGGCCTGACGATGCTTGTGGCGGCTTCCATCGGTCATAAGGGCGGTGGGTACCTCATCACGAACACTCCTCAGGGAAATGAATATGCCTTGAACCTCGCCATTCTGTGCGCGGTCTTCTTTTTGTTGGGGCCCGGCGCCTACTCGCTGGACGCGATTCTGTTCTAAGGAGTTCCCATGGTGTTCAGTGAGGAATACAAGGTCACGTCCTTCATGGTGAATCTGCGCGGACGCGCGGGGCTTTACACGATTTTGAATTTGGTCCAGGACATCGGCTGGCAACACGCCATGAAGATGGGCGTGCAATTGCCCAAGGGGCAGGGATGGGTTTTCACCCGTCAGAAACTCGTGATGACCGATTGGCCCAAGTACAAAGACAACGTCACGCTGCGCACCTGGTTGCGTGAGCCGGGCGGAAATCCTTTTCTTTTGCGTGACTACGAAATTTTCGTCGGCGACCGCAAGTTGGGTGAGTGCACGAGCACGTTCACCGTCTTCGATACGACGACGCGCAAGATGGTGGCGGGGGACTGGAGCCGCTTCCCGTCCGTGTGGCAAACGGAAGGAACCTTGCCCCATGTGCCCGGCAAGATCGCGATCGCGACCGACACCGAGGATTTGGCTCAATTCGAAGTGCGCAATAGCGATATCGACCTCAATAACCACGTGAACAACACACGCTACGCTCAATGGGTACTGGACGCGATCCCGATCGAAATACTCCGTCAAGGCGCGCACCTGGTCGGCTACGAGGTCAATTTCCTCTCGGAAATGAAGATCGGCGACGTCGTACATCTGCAGAAAGCGAAAGCTGAAGAGTCCGACGGCGACCGCCAGCGGATTCAGTTTCAAGGAACGCGTGCCGCGGATGGCAAGGTGGCGTTCACCGCCGTTCTGACGACCCTCCCGGAAAGTCCCACTGTCTAAAGTCTGACGAGCGAAAGTGACGTTCTCGGTCACTCCCGGTTCTTCAACGCGCGTTCAACCGCATTTGACTCCTGGCACGACTCTTGATCATACGCTGCCCGAGTCGAAATTTTTTTGCGGAAGGAAGTTCGCATGGAAACCGGAAATTTGTCTTTCACCAAATGGCTGAGCCTCGCGGTCGTGAGCGTCGCGATGTCCACACTGGTCGCCTGCAATAAAGATTCGGGCGGTTCGGGCGGAACGGCGGCACCGGTTGCGGCGGCTTGCGGAACCGGTTACGTGCAACACACGTCTTACGGTTGTTTGCCCCAGTCCAACTGCCCTTCCAACTACGGAATGTACCAGAACCAGTGCATCGTGCTGACGGGCGCGGCGACGAACTGCACGGTCGGTTCGGTTCAGGTGAACGGTCAGTGCTTGCCCCAAGGTAACTGCCCGGCGGGTTATGCATTCAACGGCCAGACTTGCGTGGCGGCGAACGTGGCGACAACTCCGCAACCCTACCCGAACTACAATCCCGCTTACGGCGCGTACAACGGTGGCTTCTACAACAACTACATCGGTTGGCAGCAATACTATCAGCCCCAGCAGATGTACTACCAGCAACCGATGTACTACCAACAGCCCATGTACTATCAGCAACCCACTTGCTACGGTGGCTGCGGCGGTGGACTGAACTTCTACCTCGGCGTGCGTTTGTAATTTACGAGCGACGGAAATTTTTAAGTGAATTGGAAAAGGGCGCAGTGAATGCGCCCTTTTTTATTCTTTCGCGGAGAGTCCCGCGTAGATCATCGATCCGCCCTTGATCATCGCGTACAGTTTGTCCCGACTGGCCATCGAAATCGCCGGACAGCCCCAGCTTCGGCCTTGTACGACGGCACTGTCTTTGACGTAAGAAGCTCCGTGAATGACGATGGCCCGGGCCCGCGCGTTCGAGTTGGTTGCGGAAAGTCCGTCGAGGCGCATCGAAAGTCCGTTCGAGCCGTTGTACTGCTCGGCGGTCCGGTAAACGCCCAACGAGCTTTGATTCGAGCCGCTCACGTTCGAGAAGCTGGTCGCGTAGCCATCATGATCCGGGTCGGAGTTCTTTCCGTGAGCGACATGGACCGACCAGACCGAACCGGACGTCATATTGATCACGAAGAAGCGCGCTTTGGTGGAACGAGCGGAAAAGTCGATGACCGACAGCACTCCTTTGTTCGAGAACTTCGTCGAGTTCGCGTCGTAGTACAGTACGGCCTTCTTCAGCAGATTTGTGGGGACGAGACGACTGGGATCAAGGTGCGCATACTTCGCGAGGATCGCCTCTTCGCCGCTCGGTGAGGGAAGGGGCTCTTCCACGATCTCTGGAGGGAGTTGGTTTTCAAGCGGCGCTTCTTGCGCCGAAGGTTCGTTCATCGGGTCGTCCGCCAGGCGTGTTTCCGCGCAGGCGCTTAATAGAAGGGTCATCGTGACCAAGGCGGTCGTCATCCATTGAAATTGAGTGGTTCGCATCCTGAGTCCTCCGACGACTTCTCATCGGGCGATGCGGAAGAGGTCTGAAGCGGGCCAAGGGCGGGCTTTTCCGGTCAATGTGTCAAACGATTGGCGAGCGCCTCTGAACGCAAAAGTGTTCACATTTCAGAAACGATAAAACGGGGGCGTCCGTAAGCTGGACGTTTCGGCGTGCTTTCCGTGAGGTGATCTTCTTGCTTTTGTCATGGCCTCACGAGAGCCTGAAGTCCTCTCGGGAAGGTGCCATGAAACAGAAGATTCTGGTCTTGATGATGTCCGTCGGCGCCTTCACCGGTTGCGCCAGCGCTCCGCGGGCCTCGTCCCCTTCACGTCCCTCATCATCGCCGCCGGTTTACCGGGCCGATCCTCAAGGCGCGATCGAAGTTCGTCCCGACGAGGAGGCGCCGTTGAACATCGACTACGTCGGTCTTCAGCGATCGTTGGGCATGGAGCGGGATGGACGTAAACTCGGTTATGCGGAAAAGTCGTTCCAAACATGCCAAGCGGGTTACGGATTCCCGTCGGCGCGGGGTTGTGAACGTCAGCATTTGGTCGTCATTCATTTTCAATTGTTGTGTCGCGATTCGGAGGGCACGATCCAGACCCCACTCGGTCACGAGGATATGCGCGCGCTTTCGCGCGCCACGGTCGTGTGGACACTGGCGCCCCAGTCCGGCGAGATCGTGTTGGATGGGGACGGATTTGGCCAGATTCGCACGACTTCGAAAAACTCTCCACGCACACAACGACTGAAAATCAACGTCGGGGACGATTTTCTCTACACCAGAGCCGGAGAAATCAATCGGGTCGTGGCACCCGCGCCGTTTTGTCCCTAAACCCGTGCGCGTTTTTTCTGGCCAGGCGATTGCTAACCTCTTCGAATTGAGGAGGTGCTTATGGCACGCGAAAGTGAATTTGAAACGGAGAAGCTGGGAGATGTCGGTCACCCGGTCGACGATCCCCGACTGAATGGGACCGCGGGGGCGGGCCGCGATTCGAAAGAGCAAAAGACTGAACGCTCACCCCAGCAAATGGAGCGTGATCGTTCGATCGGTCGGCGCCAAGAACAACGACAAGACTCTTCCCCGGCGCTCGTCGATGAAGATATCGATGACGGTCGTGATGTGGAAGAACGTGTGGATGTTGGTACAAAAGACTGGCGTTAACCCTCCCGAGATTCCCGTCCTGTGGATAATACGGGACGGGGGTTGGGGACAATTGCCCCATAACGCCTGCTCATAAATCATATCAATTCGAGTTCAGCCGCTTTTTGGTGGCATTCACTTTGAAGTGTCAGGCTTCGTCCGTTTACCCGTCACACCACCATGGTGATCGAAACAAAGGAGAGCCTGAAATGAAAACACTTAAATATTTGCCGCAGTTGTTACTGGCTGTCGGTGCATTGTCGATGGTCGCATGCGCGACTCCCGATAAATCGCCCCTCGCCGCCGACGCGGATCCGCGTGTGGAGCTGAGCCGTCTGCAAGAAGATCAGAAAGAGGCGCAAACCCAGCAATACGATCGCCTCTCTCCCGAGAACTTCAAAAAGTCCGAGAAGTATTCCGCCAAAGCAGCGAAAGCGGCCGAGAAGAACAAAAGCCGTGAAGACATCGTCGAGAATATCGAAATCTCGCGTCGCTATCTGGAGAAAGCCAATGCGGTTGGCGAAAAATACAGCGCGATGGTGACACCCATTTTGGAAGCTCGCCGTCGCGCTTTGGACGCCGGCGCGCAACGCTGGGTGAAATCCGCGTTTGAGAAGACCGACAAAGACTTCGCGGATCTGGGCGAAGACATGGAAGACAACGACTTCACGGTGAAAGCCTCGGTGATTTCGGGCCTGGAAGACGAATACCGTACCCACGAGATGGAGTCCGTGAAAATCGCTTCGTTGGATGAAACCCGCAAAAATCTGGAGCGCGCAGAGAGCGACGGTGCTCGTCGCTACGCCCCCAAAACTTTGGAAATGACCCGCGCCATGATCACATCGGCCGAGCGTGCGGTTGAAAGTAGCCCTCGCGATCCTGCAGGTTATCAAGAGAAGACCCAGCAGGCCGGTGAACAAGCACAGAAACTGCGCGAAGTCCTCGCCTTGGCGAAGTCGCGCGGCGCGAACGAAAGCGTCGCCCTGACGATCTGGGAGCAAAACAAGCAGCTGCAAGCCAGCCAAATGCAGATGCAACAGAATCAACAGATGTCGGCCGAGCGCCAAGCGGAGCTGCAATCCGAGCTGAGCGCGCAACAAGCGGCACTGAATGCTCAAGGCCAACGCCTGACCGCTTCGGAACAGCGCGCGCAGACTTTGGCGCAACAAGAGGCGCTGCGTGCGAAAATCGAAGAGCTGCGTACGCAGTTCGGCGATGACGAAGCGGAAGTCGTGAAGCAAGGGAACAACCTGGTGATCCGTCTGAAGAAAATGGACTTCGCGGTCGGTAAATCCGAAGTTCCCTCGTCTTCGTTCGAACTGTTGAAGAAGATCCAGGACGTGATCGCGGCCGTTCCCGCGCAGAACATCGTGGTCGAAGGTCACACGGACTCCACGGGTTCGAAACAGATCAACGAGAAGCTTTCGCAAGCTCGTGCGGACTCGGTGAAGTCGTACTTCGAAAACCAGGCGGAAGTTGAAGCGCCCATCGAAGCCAAAGGCTTCGGCGCGGATCGTCCCCTGACGACGAACAAGACCAAAGAAGGTCGCGCGACGAACCGTCGTGTCGACGTGGTCGTCGAAACTTCGACGCTGCTCTAATCCACGGCAAAACCTGAAGCCGAACGAACCCCGGGTGTGAACCCGGGGTTTTTTTATTCGTGCGAAGAGGTTAGGATCGAAAGTGGGGAGGCGGGATGAAAACGGCGAAGGCAAAAGGCGGCGGCGGTCGAAGTGGGGTGCCCACTCTGGATCTTCATGGCTACCGGGTGGAGGAGGTGTTTGACGCGGTCGAGGCCTTCTTGCGCAAGCATGCGAACGCGGATCGCGTGCGAATCATGCCCGGGAAGGGCACGGGCAAGGTCCAATCCGAAGTCGCCCGCTACTTGAAGCTCGGTAACTACAGCTGGTCGCATGAACGCTCCGGTGCCGCGGGAGCCGCGAATTCGGGAGTGATGATCGTCCACATGGACTGAGCCGGCTTAGGGCTTCGGCGGGGGATTCAGCGCCGGATCGGTTTCACGGAGGTGCTGACGACGTTGGGCTTCGGCTTTCGCGGCGCCTTTTTCTTGCACCATAAACCTCAAACCGATCAGAAATCCCACGTGGTCGGCGGCTTCGTGCGCCTTGGGGGTGACATTCCAGCTGTAGCGCGGTTCGAAGACGATTCCGAATTTTTGCGTTCCGAAAACCTGCACTTGCAGGGCGAGATCGAATCCGTACTCGCAAAAGTCCATGGCGGATGTATCTAGAAAGTTGCCGGGCGCGACGCGCTTGAAGACATCCTTCGGATCACCCAGCGGATAGGCCGAGAAAAACCCCAGTGAAGCCGAAATCCATGAGCGCAGCCACCACCGGTACCCCATGGTGATATGAATCATCTCGACTTTTTGGGCTAGGATGTCGTCGCCTTCGTCACGAAGGAAGAGTTTGTCGAGGTAGAACATGCCCAGTTCGACGCTGCCTTTGCTATTGCTATCGCCGGTGGCGATCAAACCGTAACCGCCCCGCATGGGCGAAGAAACGTCGGGAACGGGGCTGTTGTAGGGAGTTCGATACGTGTACGGTCCCAGTGTGGCGTTGATGTTTCCTTCTTCCGGGTCGTAAGCGAAAACGCTGCCCGACGCGATGATGATGATGGTACAAAGAAGAAGGTGCAGGGGATTCACATCAAAGAGCCTAAAAGCGATTCGCATTCGAGTCCAACCAAAACTCCGCTCCGGGGGTGGGTGTTTTTGTGCCTTTTGTTCGTGGCGATGAGTTGGTGTTTTGATGAAGTCATGGCACAGACGCCGACACCCTCGCCCACGGTCAAGCCGAAGGCCACCGCCCGAGCCACTGACAAACGGCGTTTGAAGCGACTCGAAAAAGCCATTCCGAAAGCGGCCGAAGAGCGTGCGCCCGTGAAAGCGGTGCCGAAGGCGATGACGAAAAAGGAAGTTCGCGAAGCGATCAAAAAAGCCGAGGCGGAAAAAGACGATCCGAAGGCGAAAGAACCGCTCCCGCCGGTCCCATCACCGGACGAGGGCTGGATGACCCGCATGCTGCGGATGAACGTGCAGTGGTCGGAAAAATTCGACGCGTGGGCGGAAGGTATCGACGTCTACCTTGTCGGTCGGAAGGTGACCAAGCGGAAAAACGAAACTCAGATCCGGATCGAGAACAGCTCGTTTTTGAAAGAGTACGAGGGGTATCACAACACGACCACCTTCAACGCCGATGTCCGCCTCCCGAACGTGGAGGATTACTGGAACTTGAAATTCACGAGTTACGATGAGCAGTCGGATCGACGGGGCGTCAAGCGCGGAACCTACCGTCAAGATCCCCGCCCCCAAAACTACGGGGCGACCATCGGGTTGACCCAGGCGATCGGTCCCGTGCGCACGAACTTCCAGCCTCGCGTGGAGCTGAAAAATCCCCTACGGATCTCGCACTCGCTGTCGTTTGAAACCGTGGCCGATTTTAAAACGTGGCAGGCCAATCCGAAGTTGGAATTTTTCGCGAATCCGGAGTCGGGGACGGGGATTTACTCGCAGCTGAACTTCAATTTTATTTTTACGCCGGTTTATTCGGTTTTATGGGTGAACGACGGCGTGTACGTCGAATCGGACAATATGTTCACGACGAACAACGGTCTGTCGCTTTTGCAAATCGTGGATGATTCGTCGTCCTTTTCGTACAGCTTCTTCATCAATTCGAACAATCGACCGAATTACCACCTGAACAGCTACAGCCTGTCCATTGCGTGGTCGCAGATTCTGTACCGAAATATCTTGGACTATCAGATCATCCCGCACGTGGATTTCATCAGCAGCCATTTCAAAGCCTTGCCGGGATTGATCGTGAGCCTGAACCTCACTTTTTAGTGAGGCTTCTGCGCCGCCAAGAACTCGTCGTAGGTGATTTGGTTGTCGTAAGTGATGACGCCGCCATCCAGTTCGATGATGCGGTTCGCGCAGGTTTGCACGAATTCGTGATCGTGACAGTTGAAGATCACGCTGCCCTTGAAACGCTTCACGCCTTCGTTGACGGCGGTGATGCTTTCCAGATCCAGGTGATTCGTCGGTCCGTCCAGTAGCAGCACATTCGCGCCCGACAGCATGAGTTTCGAGAGCATGCAGCGCACGCGTTCGCCTCCGCTCAAGACCGAGGGTTTTTTCAAGGCGTCGTTGCCGCCGAAAAGCATCTTGCCCAAGAAGCCGCGAACGAAAGTTTCTTCCTTATCGTGCGAGTACTGGCGTAGCCAATCGACGAGCGAACTTTCTTCGCCGGCGAAATATCTGGAATTGTCTGTCGGGAAATACCCGACGGTCGTGGTGATACCCCACGAGAACGAACCCGAGTCGGGTTGGACGTCGCCCGATAAGATGTCCATCAGGAGCGTCTTCGACAGATCGTTCTTACCGAGCAGCGCGATCTTGTCGCCCTTCTTCATGGTGAAGCTGACATCTTTCAGAAGGACTTCGCCGTCCACGGTCTTGGTGATGCGATCCACGGTCAGGACGTCATTGCCCAGCTCCCGCTTCAGGTCGAAGCCCACGAAGGGCTGGCGACGCGAGCTTTTCGGCATTTCGTGGAACTCGAGCTTTTCAAGCTGCTTCAAGCGGCTCGAGGCTTGACGCGATTTCGACGCGTTCGCGCTGAAGCGTTGGATGAAGCTTTTCAGTTCTTCGGCCTTATCGGACGATTTTTTGTTCTGATCCGAAAGCAGACGCTGGGTCAGCTCGCTGGCTTCGCGCCAGAAGTCGTAGTTGCCGCTGTAAGTGGTCACTTTGCCGAAGTCGATGTCCGCGATGTGCGTGCAGACCTTGTTCAAGAAGTGACGATCATGCGAGATCACGATGACCGTGTTCTCGAAATTCAGCAGGAACTCCTCCAGCCATTGGATCGCGTAGATGTCGAGATGGTTCGTCGGTTCATCGAGCAGCAGGATGTCGGGTTTTCCGAACAGCGCTTGGACGAGCAGGATTTTGACCTTGTCGCCCGGGACCATGTCGCGCATCAGTTTGCCGTGAGCGCTATCGGGAACGCCCACACCCGCCAGCAGGACGGCCGCTTCGGACTCGGCCTCCCAGCCGTTCATCGCTCCGAATTGCTCTTCGAGCTCGGAGGCACGCACGCCGTCCGCGTCCGAGAAGTCGGGCTTGGCGTAGAGGGCGTCTTTTTCCTGCATGATCTTGTAGAGCTTGTCGTTCCCCATCAGGACGGTCTGCAGGACGGTCAAATCGTCGTACAAGTGATGATCCTGCTTCAGGACCGACATCCGCATCTGCGGGTTGAAAATGACCTCGCCCGTATTGGGCTCGATCTCTTTGGCCAGGATCTTCAGAAACGTCGACTTTCCCGCGCCGTTGGCGCCGATCAGGCCGTAGCAGTTACCGGGGGTGAACTTGACGTTGACGTCTTCAAACAACTTCTTGCCCCCAAAACGGAGGCTGACATTCGAGGCGGTGAGCATAGGTGACATGGGTATGCTTGAAATTCCGGGATGGCACAATGGAAAAGCCACAGGGTCCGGCGTCGGGACGAGGAAAGCGGTCGTGCCCGGGCCGGAATTGCGCTATATCCGCTCTCCATGGAATGCGTCAGCTGTCTGGACCCGAAAGCGAAACTGGAATGCGGCCTTTGCGGGGCCAGCGTTTGTAAATCCTGCGCGCAGTTCATGGACGACGACGCTTTCGCGTTCCTGAGTCCCAAACCCACGTCCCTGGCTCATGATACCTACTGCCCGGGTTGTTACGACCGTGAGGTCGCTACCGCACTGGCCGAATACGAGGCGAAGCTGGCCCGGGCCCGGGAACTTCCCCTCTATCTCAAGAAACAAAGCCGCGAGACCAAATTCGTGGTTCGCAAAGCCGACCCCATCGCGGTGAAGGAATGCCCGGATCACGATGAGACCCTGCTGCGTTTGGCGTTCCAAGCGCTGGAGATGGGCTATAACGCGCTCGTGGACGTCCAGCTGCACTCCACCAAGATCCGCCCCGGGAACTACCAGACGACGATCTGGGACGGTGTGGGCATTCCCGTGAATCTTGACCCCGAACGGATGCCGAAAGACCGCGCGTTCTGGGACAACCCGAACTGACGGGGATTTTCTCATCGATTTCGTCTCGCTTTTGCCGCGTGGGCCTTGGCCTCGCGAATGCATCTTTTCGTCGGCATGACGGTTCCGCCAAGAACGGTCATCGGAAGGAGCAGGGAATATGGGTCAAAACCCAAATCACCAGGACTCCGGTCGTTCGACCGAAAACCGGTCGAGTGCCAGCCGCGAGTTCACTCCCAGGAAAGACGGGCTCGAGAACCCCGCCGATCGGCAGAGTTCATCGAATCTCGAAACTTTCAAGAGATCGGATCAATCCTCGAGCGTGCGCTCTGAAAAACGGGATGGATCCGAAAAATGGCAACCCAAGAGCGACCGGACGTCTCTCGACCGAGATGTCGAATAACGTACGGGATCCAGTTTGAAAAACTGGATCGAACGTTCTTAAAGACCAAAGGTTTCGACCTTTGGTCTTTTTTTATTGGTAGCAGCTCATGTTGGGGGTGAGCGTGGTCTGGCCGTCGATCAGCACCGCGGGAGCGGACTCGCCGAAGATGCCTTTGGTGAAGCCGATCGTGCCTTTGATGGACGTCGCGCTGGTTTCGAGGGTCAGGCTGAAGCTTTCGCCTTCGGGGAGTCCCACGGCCGCGTCGAGCGTGACGCCGTCCTGATCGTAGTTGCGTTCGATTTCCATCTCGACGGACTTGTAGGTGCCGAGGACGTTACCGCCCCGGTACTCGCCGATAAGCACTTTGCTTTTCGCTTTGCCGTTCGCGTCTTGGTAAACGCGCACGTCCGTCACGCGACGGGTGCCGTTGTCGTTCACTTCCGTGCGGCAGATGCCGTCGGTGTAGTATTCGAGTTCGGGATCGAGGGTCTGTCCTTCCTCCAGCGTGACGCTGGTCGGATCCAGACGGAAGAGTTGTCCTTCGTAAAATAGAAACGACGAGTTGTGCGCGAGCTTCGAGGTTTTGTAGATATCGAGTTTCAAAGGTTTCTCGAGATCCGCGCAGTCTTTGCGCACCAGCTGGATCACTCCCGCGGCGGTTTCTTCGATAAGGGATTCGATTTCATTACCGTCACAAGCCGCGGGATCGGCGGCCAAACGTTGAAAACGCAAAGTGCCCAAGACCGGCTCGGGAATGATGTTCTGCTGCTGGAGGGCTTCTTCAAGGTTGGCGACTTCGAAACCTTTGCCACCGCAGTTTTGAAAACCGAGGCTCAAGGTCGCGAGCCCACCCGCAACGGCCAACAGACGTAAAATAGATCGCAATGACGGTTTCATAACGTGGCCCCTTACCCCTTTATTTTGTCGGCATCTCCGGCGAATCGTGAAGTCAAAGTGTCGAACTTCTCGATACGTTACGCGTATTTTCACGAAAGCGTCTCAGGCGGGTACCACGTACCGCATGCGGTACCATCTACCGCACGCGGTACGTGGTACCTTTTCCGGCAGGGTGGCCAGGGCTTGGGCGGTCTTCAGAGGGTGGGCCGCGCTAAGTGTTTGGAATGAGGGTGGGTTTTTGGGGGTGGGTGTGGCACGGGGTTCGCTCTTTGTCAGGTTATGATCATCGTGTTTCGTGTTTTGGGAATTTTGAGTCTTTCGGTGAGTTTGGCCTCTTTCGGGTTTGCGCAGGAGGAGTCGGTGTCGGCCCGTCGCGTGCGTGCGAGTGCGCCGCGCGTGTTGATGGTGAGTCCCGAACAAACGGGCGTCTTGCAGACCGGTGGACTTTCCCATGCGACGGCGGGACTCACGGAATCGTTGAATCGTGAAGGTGTGCGCACCGAAGTCTTGATGCCGTTCTTTCTCGAAATGCAGGCGAACAAACCCACCGCGACCGGCGAGACGATTAACGTCGGACTTGATTTCCGCGGCTCGGACTTTCCGCACAAAACGAGCGTGTTCACCGTTCACCGCGGGGGTTCCGAAACGAATCCCACGACGTTCCTGCGTCACGAAACCGCTCAGCAAAACTACTTCGACAATCGCACCAACGGAAACGGCGCGAAGTTCTACGCGCCCGAAGCGCACATCGGCGAGTCGTTCGGTGCGTTCGCTAAAGCGGCGGCCGAGTACATCCTGACCCGCAATTTCGATGTCGTCATCTTGAACGACTGGACGACCGGCCTGATCGCCGTGCACCTCGAAGAAGCGCGGCGCGCGGGCGTGAAAGTCCCGAAGGTCGTGTTCGCGATCCACAACATCGCTTACCAAGGTCTTTTCCCGAAGAGCCTGGCGGATTTCCTGGGACTGTCGGAGCGGCACTTCAACGCCGCACGCGGTTACGAGTTTTGGGGCCAGATGAACTTCCTGAAGGCGGGGCTGCAATACGCCGACATGATCTATACGGTTTCGAAGCAGTACGCGAAAGAGATCGCGACCGAACGTTTCGGCGCGGGCTTGGACGGAGTCATCCGTCAGAAGATGACCGAAGGTCGCGTGACCGGGATCTTGAACGGAATTCTCGATCACGAGTGGGATCCGAAGCGCACGAAGCGTGGCCTAGTCCACCGCTTTTCGATGAACGACTTCAGTGGCAAAGCCTTGGGTAAAGCGGATATGCAGGCCGAGCTGGGTCTTCCCGTGCGTGGCCAATCGCCCATCTTCATTCTGACGTCGCGTTTGGCCGAGCAGAAGGGTTTCGAATACTTGGTCGACGCGATTCACAAGACGGCGGCGCAAGCCGACGCGCAGTGGATCATCATCGGGAACGGTGACGCGAAATATGTCGACTCTTTAAAGTCGCTCGAGGCGCAGTTCCCCGACCGTGTTCGTTACCGTGCGTTCACCAATCATCTGGAAGCGCAGCTGACCCGCTACGGCGACTTCTTCGTGAACGGTGCGTGGTTCGAGCCTTCGGGTTTGAACCAGTTTTTCGCATTGAAGAACGGGACCATCCCGGTGGTCAGCGAAGCCGGCGGTTTGGCGGACTCGGTGAAGCCGGGCGTGAACGGCTTGCGCTTCCCGATCATCCCGAAAGCCGACGGCACCGGCTACGAAGTCGATGCGACGTCCGAATCCGCGCGTCGCGCGTTCCAAGAGGCGATAGATCTTTATCAAGATGCGGAGCGCTTGGAGCAAATGCGTCGCGTGGGCATGAGTGAGAACAACTCGTGGACCGGCCGCATTCGCGCCGAGTTTTTCGATTTATTCAAACGGCTTGGCGGTCGTCAGGGGTTCGGCGCGGCGAAGAAATGCGTCAGCGCACACGGATCGAATTGATCACGCGTAAATTTCCGGCCGCATCCTTCGTGAGGCGTTCAATCGCCTCGCGCTCTTGCGAGTGATTCACTTCACCGGTCAGCGTGATCGATTCACCAGCCGACGTCATCGAAATCCGATTCACTAATCCCGCGAGATACGGATCCGCCGACATGCCCGCGCGTAGATTCTGGCGCGTGCGCTCGATTTGCGAAGCGGTATCCATGCTGCCGTCATCCACCCAAACCACCGGGGCATTGGGGACCACCGCGGGAGCGTTGGTCTCGTTGGTCACGGCGGGAGTCGCCGATGTGGCGGCGGTTCCCGGCGTTGCGGGCGCGGTCACCGTGCTCGCGACGGTTTCACCGTCCGCATTTGTGGTGGTCGTGGTGACGGTGGTGACCGTCGTCGTGGTCGTACGTCCCGCCGGCGCCGGCGTGGGCGTCGTTGACGGCAGCGCCGTGATTTCCGCGATTTGGGCCAGGGCGGGAGCCGCGCTCAGCAGCATAGAGAGCGAAAAAGCGGTGATCTTCGACATCGGTCCTCCTCCGGTTCACGTCCCGCGAAAGTGCAGCAAACGTGCTGGGGCAGTCCTCCCCAGCGAACGCCGCCGACGGGGCGCTCGCGGGTCATTATGGACCAGAAAAATTACCAAAGATAGCGAATGACGAAAGAGCCGAACAGATTGAAGTTTTGTCCGCCGAGGGCGAAGGTCGAAAGCACAGGGCCTTGACTGGACACGGTCTCGGAGTTCGTCGAAGTGTACGAGGTCGGAGCTTGTTCGACGCCGTTGACGATCTGGTAACTGCGCGACACGGTCGACGTCCGGGACGTCAATTTGCGATCCATGTCGTAGAGCATGCCGCCCAAAAATCCGACCGAGATATTGGGGAACCAACGTAGATAAAGTGACGCGTCGAAGACGGGACCCAGCTTGATTCCGGGGGACGATTTGACGGAGGTCTCACCCAATCCGGCTTCGGTCACGGAGATGGTGCCGGGTGTTCCGCTGGACTCCACGCTGGTTCGCGAACCGACGCCGTACTTCGCGTCCGAGATGTAGTCGATCCCGCCGAAGCCACCCCAGCGCACCAAGATGAAATCGTTCTTATAAGCGCGCATCATGTAGGTGGTGCCGAAGCTGAACGTCGCGTTTCGCTTCAGACCCGTGCGGGTCATGGTATTCGTTGTCGAGGTCGCGGGCGAGCCCGTCACCGCCGTGTTGTTCGCTTCCGCGAAGGTGTCCGCGAGTTTGTTGAATCCGAAGTGGAATCCCCACGACGATTCGGCGTCGGGATTGTTTTCGATGACCAGCGTGTTGCCCGAGCCCAGCAGGCCCGCGGCGAAACCCAGCGAGTGCGAGAAGTCGCGCGACTTCCAGCCTTGGCGCCAAGGATCAAGCAACATCACGCGCGAAGCGCGCGCGGCGGCCGCCGCAGAGTTCGCCGAGGCTTTGGCGGTTTTTTCGGAGTTCGCCTCTTTCGCGGTGGAAGGCGAGGCCGCAGGTTTGGCTTCGACTTCGGGCTCCGGTTCAGGAGCGGCCAAGAGAGCGTCGAGCTCACTCGATTCAGCCGAGGTACTTGCGGCGGAGCTTGTCGCGGTGGCGGTCGCACTGGATGTCGCCGAGGCGGCCGGTGCGGCGGGTGCCGGCGTCGCCTGCGCGGGTGTACGCGGATTCTTCGTGGCGGCCGGGGCGCGTTTGGTCCCTTGGGCAAATGAGGAAAGCGACAGGCACAGCAGGGTGCCGACAAACATGAGTTTATTCATAGTTTAAAGCTATCGGTGACCCCGCGACCGGTAAAGTCCAGGCTGGTCCAGGACTCGATCAGGATTGGCTTTGCCGGCTGTCCTCGCGGCGCTTACGACGCTCGCGATCGAAGCTTTTCGTCGAGACGTAGACGAGTTTCTCGACTTTCGAGACGGCGACTCCATCTTGGTCGAGCCATTCGGCGCCCTTGGTGAACTCATATTTTCCGTGACGGGCGACCTCATCTTGAATGAGCGCGATCTCGTCGTCGGAGTATTCAAACACGAGCCGCAGACGCCCGCGCCCGGGTTTCAGGAAGCGAATCGATCCCGCCTTGTCCCAGACGATGTAATCGTTCCCGAGAATCTTGATCAGCATCACCATCAGGAAAGGGTCGGTCGCCGAGAACTGACTGCCGCCGAAAATGGTGCCGACGTAGTTGTAAGTCCATATGTTCAACTTCAGGCGCAATTCCACACGTCGCCAGTTGGCGGCAATGAAGGTGATCTTGCCGCCCGTGCCCAAGAACATGGGGTACCAGTTCATTAAAATACGAAAAATTTTGGTGCGTATGCTTTCTTTCATGGAACTCCCCCATTGATTTTGATAGAGATGACGCACACCTGTCCACCTTGTTGACGACGGAGCGAAGAGCCATGAGCCGTATGCACATTCTCAAATTGCTGGCCGGATTTCGCCGATTCCAACTCAAGAACTTCGTCGGCGAAGACTCTCGATACGCCCGTTTGGCCCGCGGACAGGTCCCCAAAACTCTGATCATCGGTTGCAGCGACTCACGCGTCGACCCCGCGCTGATGACATCGGCCTCTCCGGGCGAGCTGTTCGTCGTCCGCAACGTCGCCAACATGGTCCCGCCCCTTGAAAGTTCGAAGAACGGTTTCCACGGGGTCAGTGCGGCGATCGAGTTCGCGGTTCTGCACCTCAAAGTCGAAAATATCCTGATCATCGGCCACCGTCAGTGCGGCGGGATCGCGGCGCTGATGTCGTCGGACCGCCCGAAAGAGGGTTTCATCCGTCAGTGGGTTTCCATCGCCGAGGACGCGAAAAAGCGGGTCCTGACTAAATACCCTGAGGCCGACATGGACACCCTTTGTCGTCACTGCGAAAAAGAGGCGATCGTGGACTCGATTCGTAATCTGCGCACCTTCCCCTTCGTCGCCGAAGCCGAGAAAGAGCGCGGTCTGCTGATCCTGGGGATCTATTTCGATCTCGAGGTCGGCGAACTTCTGGAGTACGACGAGAAACGCAACGAATTTGCCCACGTCAGCATCGCGGGGGTCGATTGGCCTCGGCCCTAAAGAACCTTGTGGGTCGCGACTTCATTCGCGACGTGGCCCGCGCACTGGAAACACAAGATCGAAAATTCGATGCGCGCGCGTTCATACGTGATTGCGACGGCGGCGACTGGGATCGCCTGGAGCTGAAGGCCCGCACGCGGCGGGTGGCGACTCAATTGGGTCATCACGTCCCCGGGGCGTTTCCCGCACAGCTCGGGAAAATTCTGAAAGTCGCCGGAAACTTCTCGGGCCTGGCGGCGTTGACCTTTCCGGAATATGTCGAGCAGTTCGGCCTGAAATTCCCGGAGCTCTCGTTGCCCGCGCTCAAAGAGCTGACCGTGTACTCGACGAGCGAGTTCGGTATTCGCCCCTTCCTGCGCGAGGACCTTTCGGGCACGCTCAAAGTCATGAAGACGTGGGCGCGCGATCCGGACGAACGCGTGCGGCGTCTGGCGAGCGAGGGGTGCCGCCCGCGTCTGCCGTGGTCGTTTCCTTTGAAAGATCTCATGCGCGATCCCGCTCCGGTGCTCCCGATTCTGGAAAGACTTAAGGATGACGAATCACTTTTCGTTCGTAAAAGCGTCGCGAATCATCTGAATGACATCTCGAAAGATCATCCCGAGCTCGTCCTGCGGTTGGCGAAAGAGTGGATCGGGCAAAGCGCGCGGACGGATTGGATTTTAAAACACGCGCTGCGGACACTTCTAAAAAAGGGCGATCAGCGCGCGCTGAAACTTTTCGGCGTCGCGGTTGCGAAGAACGTCGAAGTGCGTGATCTGAAGTTCACGGCGAAAGCCTTTCGCATCGGCGGGCGGGTCGAATTTAGCTTCGCGCTCGTGAATGAAGCTCGGTCCGAGCAGAACCTGCGCTTGGAATACGCGATTCACTACGTGAAAAAAACGAAGGGCCCCTCAAAAAAGGTCTTCAAGATCTCGGAAAGACCCTTTGCTCCCGGCCCTCACGCGTTGAAGCGGTCGCACTCGCTTCGTCAGATGACGACGCGTGAACATCTGCCGGGCCGCCACGAGCTGGAGGTCATCGTGAACGGCGTGACCCTCGCGCGCGGCAGCTTTCAAATCAAAAATTAAAGGCGTGCGCCGCTGCGCGCTTCCGTGATGCAGATCACGGGAGTTTCGCGTTGGGGCTCGCGACGTTTGCGGCCGCGACTCAGGGCTTCGCGTGCGCGCGCGATTTCGTGCAGCAAATACGAGAACGGCGGGAAATTGCCATCGCGTTCGATGATGACGCTCAAGGGCTGTTCGGTGCGCACCGCGAGTTCTTCGAGAAGCCCGAAAACGGGCTCCGAGATATCGTGATGGTGATCGTCATTGAGGTGCCGCCCGTCGGAATCCTCTAGCCACTGTCCACCACTCAGGTGCACGCCGCGAACCAAGGCGAGCGGGTAGGCCAGCAAATGCTCGAGCGGATCTTCGTCACGGTTGACGGCGTGGGCGTAAATATCTTGCAGATCCAAAAGCAGGTCCGCGCCGTTCGTTACGCAAAGCTGATGCATCTCGCGCGGCGAGAAAGTCGGAGCGGCGGTTTCCAGATCGGGGGCGCGACCCAAACGTTCGCACAGAAGATCCAGGTTCGCCTGCGTGGTCTGGAAATCGGCGATGCGTCCGGTGGGGTCGACCAGCCGTTCGCTCCATTCACAGGAGCCCAGGCGATCCAGGATGCGGCGCAAACGCTCCATGCGCAGCTCATCCAAGGGATCCAGCGAAGAGAGTCCCAAGGTCGTTCCGTGCAGAACGGTGGGCAGCTCGCGCATCAAACTGATCAGGCCATGGGTTTTCGTGGTCGGGGCAAGGACATACTCATCCAGCGCGACTTCGATCAGATCGATCTTGTCGGCATTCAATAGGATATGACTCGAAATTTCGCGGCGCCAAGCCAGCCCGACGCGATCGTTCAATCGCATCGGCCGGACCCTCCGCGGTCCCTGAGATCGTTCATCTGTCCTCCGTGACAGTCATGAAAATCTTAGGGCGAGTCTTTCCGCGGGGGCAATACCGAATCGTGAATTTATTCGGATTTTGGTGCTGAATCTTCGCGCTTTGACACGAACCATGAAATCACGATGGAAGATCCGATCAATGATACGATAATGGCGAGCGACCAGCTGATGGGAAATTTGCCTCCAAAAGCGTCATTCAAATAGACCATCTTCAATCCAACGAAGATGAGCACCGCCGCAAGGCCGTATTTGATCAAAGAGAAGCGCTCCATCACTCCCGACAGCATGAAGTACATCGAACGCAAGCCTAAGATCGCGAAAATATTCGATGTGAAAACGATGAGGGGCTCATCGGTCAGTGCGAAAATCGCGGGCACCGAGTCGACGGCGAAGAGGATGTCGGAAAGCTCCAAGAAAACGAGCGCCACAAAAAGGGGAGTGGCGTGCAGGACGCCATTGATGCGTGTGAAGAAGTGTTCGCCTTCGATTTTGGGGTGAATACGCATGAACTTCCGAAGCAGTTTCAGCGCCCAGTTTTTCTCGGGCTCCATCATGTCATCGTTCGAGAAGAACATCTTGAAGCCGGTGAAGATGAGGAGCGCGCCGAAGAACAGCACGACCGCGTGGTACGCCATCAAATAAGTTCCGAGGGCGATGAAGATCGCGCGGAAAATCAGGGCGCCTAAAATTCCGTAGAAAAGAATCCGGTGTTGGTAGATCCGCGGGATTCCGAAGTAACCGAAAACGACCGCGAAGACGAAGATGTTATCGACCGCGAGGGATTTTTCGACGACGAATCCCGTCAGGAACTCCATCGCGACCCTCCAGGCGGCGCCATCGGGATCGCCCTGAACGAGTCCCATGATCCGTTCGTCCGTCGAGAAGGTTTGTTTGGCGTAGAGATAGAAAAGGAAATTGAAGACGAGCGCCAAGCTGATCCAGATGGCGGTCCATGCCGAAGCTTCTTTGAACGAGACTTCGTGGGCATGTTTGTGGAAGACGCCCAAATCCAACGCGAGGACCGCGAGGACGAAAACGATAAATGCGGCGTAGAACCACCAGTACTCGGCGAACGGGAAAAACAGATCCACAATTACTCCTTAAATAGTCGAGCCGAGATCGGGATCGGCCCTAAACCGGCAGTATCCCGGATTTCGGGCATCTTCCGCAATTTGATAAAAAACCTGAAGTCCTTCAGTTTAAGTGAAGTCAGCGCACTTCGAATCGCACTTGGTCTACGGCCACGCCTTTGCGATCCTTCAGTTCCAAACGATGGCGCCCCCGCGCGAGGGACCACAGGACGGTCTCGCGGGCCATGCTGAGGGGCTTGCGATTTAAAAACAGGCGGTAACCCGGTTGCGGATTCTCGATTTCGATCGGTAGCTTCTGCAGGCCGCGCGGGATTTCGGGATCAAGGCCGACCAGCATACCCGCGGCGGGATAACGAATGCGTGACAGTCCACGGCGGGGGAGCGCCTCGGCCCGGGGCAGATATCGGGGCGCGCGCGTCGGTTGAGGATGGGGATGCAGGGCCAGCATGAGGTCGCGCCAGATCGGGGCCGCGCCGCTCATGCCGCTGACGTTCCACATGGGGTCGCCGTTGAAGTTTCCGATCCAGACGCCGACCGTGTATTCGGGCGTCCAACCGATGCACCAGTTGTCGCGCATATCTTTACTGGTGCCGGTTTTGACGGCCACGGGAAAGGGCAGGCTCAAAAGACTGTCCATCCCGAAGGTGAAGCGGCGGTATTCGGGCGCTCCGAGCGAGTCGTAGAGCATCTCGCGGGTTTCGGGTTTGAAGATTTCATTTTCGGTCGCGAACTGCCGGTACGCGTGGGTGAGCTCCCACAACGTGACGTCCACCGCGCCCAGCGCGAGACTGGGGCCGTAGTAGTCGTCGTCCTCGAGATCCTGAAAGCCGAGTTCGCGCATTTTATCCAGGACGCGCGTTTCGCCGACCAGTTTCAGCGCACGCACGGCAGGCACGTTCATCGAAGAGCCCAGGGCTTCACCCGCGCTGACGGGGCCGCGAAACACATTGTCGTAGTTGCGAGGATGGTACACGCGACCCATCGAGATCGCGATGTCCGCCGGGCTGTCATCCAAAAGCGAATCGGGGGCGAGCAGATTCAGATCGTACGCCAGACCGTAAACGATGGGTTTGATCGTCGAGCCGGCTTGGCGCCGCGTTTGGATCCCGTCAACTTGCGGCGCGCTGGCCATACCGGGACCGCCGTTCGCCGCGTAGGCCACGACGCGGCCGGTACGGGTTTCCAAGATGAGCACGGCACCGTCGTTCACATTTTGTCGGCGCAAAAACCGCATCTGTTCGCGCAGGGCGTGCAGCGCCAGTTCCTGCATCTTCAGGTCGAGAGAGGTCTGAATCAGATTCGTGCCCCAACCGTTTTCGACGAACCTTTCGGAAAGCACGGGGACGACTTCGCGTTTGCGCGCGATCGCGTAGGGCCGCGCGAAACTTTTTTGCGCGAGTTCGATCACGGGCGCGCAGTCGTCACGCTCGAGAATGCGGCAGGCGCGCTGGCCCACGAGCTCGGGCTTTGCGTTCGGGGCGCGGATCAGCGCGATCAACAATGCGGCTTCCTCGCGGAAAAGCCCGGCGGGCGTTTTCGCGAAATAACCTTGGCTCGCGGCGGGAAGGCCCACGAGTTCACCGCGGAAAGGGACCAGGTTGACGTAAGCTTCGAGGATTTCGTCTTTTTGCCAAGAGCCGTCGAGCTTCAAGGCCTCGATCATCTGCGTGAACTTGCGACCCAGATCTCGTCGCGAGTTGTCTTTTCCTTTTCCGGAGCGGGTGCCACTCAACAACCCCGTGAGCTGCATGCTCAATGTACTGGCGCCGCGATGGGCATGACCGCGCAACATCTGCCAACCGGCGTGGCCGACGGCCAAGGGGTCGACGCCGAAGTGGCGGTAGAAGCGTTGATCTTCGACCTGAACCAGCAGTTCGCGGAAGGCGGGCGAGACTTCGTGCCATGCAACCCAGCCCAGGCTACGCCGATCGCGCGCGGTGCGGATCGATTCCATGGGGCGGCCCTGGCGATCGACGATCCAGGCGTCCGACGGACGGTGATCGGCGCGCACCTGCGCGAAGTCGGGCGGGGACGTAGTCCCCAGCCAAATTGCCGCGGCACTGATGGCGACGACGGATAGGACCGTCATCGTGATCAGGCGTCTGGAGTTAAGGAGTGACGGTCCAAACCGCATTCGGTGCCTCGGCAAAGGTTTCGGGAGCGTACATCGCTTCAACCCGGGTGGGCGGAAGTTGGAAACTTCCGGCCGAGTTCAAGCGCACGCGGTAGCTGACACGGTATTTTCCCTTCGGCAGATAGGCCGCGTAAGAAATGAAGTCGCCGAAGGGTTTTTCGGAAAACTCGGCGGGCCACTCTTGAACGCGTCCATCGTCTTTTTTCACGACGTCACGATCGAGCAGCGCCGACCCGCCCTCAAGGCCGGTGCCCAAATGCGAAGCGCCGGCGGGAATCGCGTCGCGAATCACGGCCAGGCCTGGTCGGCGCTGGCCGTGATGACGAGCTCGATATTGGCGACGTCGCCGACGCGCCAGTGGCCCGCTTTCGCTTGCGAAACCAGGTCACCTTACGTGTGACTGAGTAGCCGAGTTCGAGGGGCGCTTTCAACGGGCGCGCGGCCAGGATCTCGAAATGGATCCAGGGTTTGCCTTCGCCTTGGTGCTCGAATTTCGCGGCCACTTCCTTCTGCAGCGATTCCTTCGGCCAAGCGAGGAGTTGTTTCTCGCCGGCGGGATTTTTCTTCCAGTCGACCGAGGCTTTCACATCGCCCGCGGCGATAAGGGTTTCGCCCGCCGGTTTGACGCTTTCGAATTTGGCGCTGAATTCCCGCAGGTAAGTTACGCCCCAGGCGTTCGCGAGCGTCGTATCCCAGGTCCCGCGTTTCAGGCGCGCGGTTACTCCGCGAGCCATGCGACCGATGTCCTCGTTCCACGAGGGGTCGGCCAAGGCCGCGCCGAAAACGGAAAGGGCCTGCTGATCGTCCGTGGTGAACAGACGCCAAGCGGCTTCCCAGGGAAGTTGTCCCTGCAGATTCATCAACGAGCCTTGGAAATTCATGCGCGCGCGCAGAAGCGTCGACGATTTCTTTTTCAGATCGTCGCGATTCGCGATGCCGGCCTCACGGCCCAGCAGGCGGTCCCAAGCGGCCAGGGTTTCGGTCTGCCACAGATTCGGCGTGATCTCGACGGTCGACATCATGTCTTTCGAGAATTTGCCCGCGCGCGAAAGCGTGTCGATGGAAAGCACACGCTGTTCATTGCGGTAGCTGTCCGCGACCAAACCGTCCCACCAGCTGCGGCAGGAATACTGACCTTGCACGGCCATTTTCAGACCTTCGGTCATTTTATCAAGCGACTCTTCGGGGAACTTCACGCCGTTCGCCAGGAAGATGTTGATGACGTGGCGGGTGAGCGCTTCCGATCCGCAGAGCGAAGTCGGGAAGAACTTCAAAAGCCCGTGCGCGTCCTGGTACGCGGGGAGCATGCCGACGATGCGGTCGATGTCCGCGCGATCCTCGAGGGCGACCGCTTTGGACGCTTGTTGCTCCAGGCAGGTGTAAGGATAGTCCTGCATATACGCCTTCACGCCGGCGAGGCCCGTAACGAGCGTCGAGCGCGCCGAGACCGACAGCCCCCCTTTGTTCGCGAGGTTATCGGCGGGTTGGCGGACGGGGATCGTGTGCGACTTCTCGAGCTGGAAGAGCGTCGCCTGCTGCACGCGGACGGGGACCGCGGGGCTGACTTTCACCTTCGCGATCATCACGTCTTCGGCGCCCGAAGCGGCGTCGCGCGCTTCGATGCGGAAATTGATCGCGGTCAGATTCACCGGGACCTTCAGCGGAAGGTTCACGGTCTTCGCTTCGCTGGGCTTCAGCTCGACGGGCGCGAGCGCGGGCAGCGCTCCCAATTCCGGAGCCGAGACCTTCACGTCGACCTTCATCGCCTTCGCCGTGGTATTGCGCACGGTGAAGACGTTGCCGATGTCGTCGCCTTCGCGGACGAGCGGCGCAAAACCCGAATAGATGATCAGATCCTTCGTCGATTCGACGGTGGCCGCGCCATCGCCGAACAGATTCGAGCCACCGGTCGCCAGCGCGACGATACGGAAGCTCGTCAGCGAGTCGTTCAGCGGGATGGTCGCTTGCGCACGACCGTCACGGTCCAACTTCACGCTCGCGGCCCAGTGTAGCATGGGATCGAAAAGCTCGCGGGGATCGGCGGCGGTTCCGCCACCGCCACCGGCGGGGCGGGCCTTCGCGCCGAAGTGGCGACGCCCGATGACCTGGTTTTGTCCCGAGCTCGTGTCCACCGCGAGGCCGCGCTCGCCCATCATGTTTTCGAGGAATTTCCAGCTCGTGTTCGGCTTCAGTCGCAACAGCGCCTCGTCCACCGCGATCAACGCGACTTCCGAACCGGCGGGAAGTTTTTGACCGTTCGCCGCTTTCACTTCGATCGAGACTTGAACCTTTTCACGGACGCGGTAGCGCTTCTTGTCGGTTTTCACGGCCACGTCCAGGCGGTGATCCTTCCAGCCGACTTTCAATTTCACCAGACCCATCTTCAAAGCCGGGCGCGCCAGATCCAGCAGCGCCGTCGGTTTGGGGTCGGCGACGCGTCCGCGCACCAGCAGCACCGAAACATAGACATTCGGCGCATAGTGGCCTTTCAGCGGAACCTCGATCGCCGGATCGTCACGTTTCACCTCGGTAACGAAGGCGTCCAGAACACCCTCACGTTCGACGGTGACCAAAGCGGTCGCCGAGGCGAACGGGGTGCGGACGACCAAACGCGCTTTTTCGCCGGGCTCGTAGGCATTCTGTTCCGGCAAAAGATCGATCCGGTCACTGTCGCTAGGCGTGTACCAGGTGTCCTCGCCGGCGGCGCGGACGTGCATGTTCACGCGGGCGTAGGTGACGCGTCCTTTCTCGTCCTGCGTTTTCGCCTGCAAGATCACCGAGCCCGCGGGCAAGGATTGCGGCTGGCAGGTGAAGCGGCCGTGAGCGTCGGTTTTCCCTTCGCAGACTTGGCCCAAGGATTTGATTTCGTTTTTCGAGTCGAAGGAATAGAAGCCGCCGACCAGACGTTTGCGGTGCGTGTACGAGGTGTGGGTGAACGCTTCGACGGTATAGGCGCGACCGGCTTGCGGTTTACCAAGGTTCGTGGTGACGACGCCCGCCACATTGGCCTTACCCGCTTCGGCGTACCAGCTGTCGCTGCGCAGACCGATGACGAACTCCGAGGGAAAGATCGGCGCGCTGGTCGCGACGGTTTTGGTTTCACCGTTCGGATCCATGAATTCCATTTCGACGCTGAGAAGCTGAACCTTCTGGACGGCGGGAAGTTTATCCAGCGTGGCCAGCCGTCCGCCGTTTTTATCCAGCGTGACGTCCAGGGTCTTCAAGAAGGCTTCCTGTTCGTTGGAGCCGCGATCCTCGGATTGCAGCCCGGGTTTCACCGGGGGAGAGAAAAAGCTGTAGTCGGTGCCGCCGGGAACGTCGGGTTCGAAGTAACCCGACTGCATGGACGCGCGGACTTTCACTTTCAGATCGGAAGCGGGGCCGCCCGACAGATAAGCGGCCGAGAGATCCACTTTCACGCTCGGGGGCGTGATCAGCGGAGTGCCCTGGATGCTCGCGGTCGCTTTCATCAAAGGCAGACGGTATTTGCTGACGACGAAGCTTCCGGTTTGTTCGGCCGAGTAGTCGAAGGGATCGGACTCGTCGCCCTCTTCGCGTTGGGGCATCTTATCGCGGTTTGACAGGTAAATGGCGTAGGTTCCGAGCTGCGCTTGTTTCGGCAACGTGAAAGAGTTCACGGCCGCGCCGGTCGAGGCGTTGAACTCGAACGGCAGGGTGTAGACGGTATTGCTGCCCTGGTGCACGACGAGCACCCGCTTCGGCAGACGCGAGTTCGTCATCATCGCGAAGCCGTTCATCCGGTACTCGCGCAGGATGTGCTTCATGTTCACCTTGTCGCCGGGCTGGGCGACCATGCGGTCGAGCAGCGTGTGCAGGCGCATCGGTCCCCAGTTCTCGCGCAGATATTCGGTGGAAACATTGAAGCGGTAGCTTTCGATGCCTTCCGTCCAACGGCTGCTCGCGAACGAGAGATCGTCGCCCTTCTGCGCGAAGGCGTAGACCGGGCATTTGCGGTAATCCATGTCTTCGCCGCCGAACTCGCAGGGGTACTTCACGTCAGAGACGCTGAAGAGGCCCGACGCATTCGTCGTTCCATGCGCCAGGGTTTTACCGGCGGTCGTGATGATCGAGACTTTCGCGCCCGCGACGGGACGACCATCGCTGAGCTGCGTGACCCAGATGACCGACGATTCGCGACCCTTTTTGAAGTGGACGCCCATGTCGGTGACGAGCGCGGCGCTGGCGACGTACATATCGCCGGCTTTTCCCAGCAGGGCGGCGCCCAACTTCGGGCTACGCAATTCCACGACGTGCAGTCCGGGTTTCTTGAGCGGAATGCCGATCAGCTCGAACTCGCGTTCACCCAAAGGCTTCGGTAGCTGGAAGGCTTGGCCTTTTTTGCCTTCGAAGATCGAAACGCCGCGTTTGTCGTCCTCGCCGGATTTGGTTTGGACGCGATTGTACCACTCGATGATTTCGGTGGCCTTCGTCAGATTCAGGCTGCGTCCATCGGTGAAGGTCTGCGAGGCCGAAAGATTCTTTTCGACGTTGCGGACGCTGACGGGAAGGATCGGGTCGGCCTTCATCTCGAGAATCCCGAAGGGCGCGGCGAACTTGATGAGCGGCGAGTATTCGTCGGTGGCGACATCAAGCGGGAATTTGTTCTGATTCGTCAGCGGACGCCCCAGATCGTCTTTCAGATTGCGGGGCAAGAAGACTTGGAATTTGGTCTTTTCGGGAAAGGGACCTTTGAAAGTGATGTAGCGGGTGTCGCGACGCTCGCGGCTTTTGTTGAACTCTTCGGGAGTCCAAGTGCGGCCGCCGCTTGCGACCAGCTTGATCGCCTTCAGCTGATCGATGGGCAGACTGCGCGACAGGTCCACGCTCATGTTCAGGATCGGGTTACAGGGACGGCTGGGTTCCGTGCGTTCGCACGAAAACGTCGCCTTGAAGCTGTCGATCACCTCAAAACGGTGGGTCTGCTCTTCCTGCACGGCCAGGCCCGAGCGGCTGCGAATGCCCTTCGTCCAATGGAGTGCGACTTTACCGCCGTCGGGGAATTTGCGCTGCGAACCGATGACCAGAAAGCTTTTGAGTTCGGGAATCGAAGCGAGGGGCTTTTTCGTCGCCTTGATCAAGCGCTCGAACGCGTTCCACTCCCATTCATTTTCGATCGCCGCTTGCAGAACGATGTCGCGATCCTTGCCGGTGATGAGTTTCACGGGCACGCGGTTCGCGGTGCCGTCGATTTCGAAATAAGCGCCTTTCGCGAGGCTTGCGGGATCGATTTCACCGTCCATTTGAATCACGAAGTACTGCGTGGGCTCGATCTCGCCGTAGCGGGGGTAGAACGCTTTGATCGCGGGACCCGAGGTCGAAAAGTTGTAGACGCCGGCGGCGACCGCCTGGCCTTTCAGATCTTTGAGGTTGGCGGTGGCCTTGAATTCGCAGCTCACGCCCGCGGGGACGGTCTTGTCGAAGTCCACGACCCAGTTGCGCGAATCCGCCCAGCGGGTGGTGGATTTGGGCGCGGGGCCTTTGCATTCCATGGCGAACGGCGTGAGTTTGAACTTCGGATCGCCCATGGGCACCATGTCGGTGCTGAAACGAACGGTCACCTGCTGCGCGGATTTGACCGAGCCGGTGGGATTGAAGCTTTGAACGTTAGGAGTCTGCGCGAAGGCCGCCGTGTTATGAACAATCAGGGCGGCGATCAGGGAAACGAATCTCATGGATGACCTCGTTGCGGTTGGATTCGCCGAAAACGCTATTCGACGAACCTACCGAAGTCATCGCAGGAGTGTGTTTAGAGAATCTGACCGTGAGCGACGAGAGTCGGCTGTTGGTTCTCTTGAGCGTCGAAGCCTTTCACGGTTTCGTCGATCCAAGTGGCCATGGCGGGAACCGAGGTATAAACGCCCAGGTTCGAGCACTGACGGTCGCCGAAGCTGGTCACGCCCGCGAGGATCAGGCCGGTGCCGGCGCTGTTCGCGAGATAAGCAGGTCCGCCCGAGTCACCCGAGCAAGCCGAGCGGCCTTCGCTGACTTCGTACGAGAATTGGGCGGGGTTGTACTTCGACTTCAGGATTTTGACGTCGATCCGGCGCAGCTCTTCCGCTTGTTTCGCGACGGGGGGAGCCTGGGTCAGGCCGTAACCCGCCAGGATCAGCTCGGTGCCTTCTTGCAGCTGGGCTTCATCACGGAGCATGGTCGCGGGAACGTAACCTTCCGGAGCATCTTCCGACAATTGCAGCACGGCGATATCGGGGATGGCGGTTTGTTCGTTGGCGCCGATCAGCGCGTCCAGACGGAACTCGGGGTGAACCAGCGCGTTCTTCAACGCGACGAATTTCACGCTCTCTTCGGTCGAAACGACGGTCTTTTTCAGACCGAAGGCCACGCGAAGGTGGGGAATCATGTCCGAAACTTCCATGCCGGTGCTTTGCGCGACGGCCAGCAGGCAGTGACCCGCCGTGGTCAGGATCCGTTTCTCGATCAGGGTCGCGGTACAGAACTGCACGACGCGATCACCTTGAGGGAACTTCAAGTAAAGAGCGGCGGTGGAACGGGAAACGACGTCGCTCTCTTCGACGGCGCTCCCGTTGACGATTCCCTGTCCGTCCATGAGTTCCGAGTTCACGGAACTGAGGTTCGGAGCCTGACCGCAAGCGATCAGCGAGATCGTCGCAAGAGTCCCCAGTGTCAATTGCAGACCACGGACTGATTTTTGTTTGAGAGTTGTCTGTGTTTTCAAATTGCCCCCCGGCTTTCACTGGTTCGTCTGAGGGGGCTTCTGTTCTGTCGAGCGCGGAAACACAAATCGAAGCTTTTTATCTCGCTCATAACTCCCGAAGTTCAGACCTCTTTTTGCCGGAAAGACAGGCGCAGCGCGGATCTCCAGGCAGCGCCTTTTTTCCCGACGGCGAGCAGCTCAACGTCTTGAATTAGTTTAGCAATCAAGAATCGGAAGATGTCGCCCGTGCACTGGAGCTCCGCTTCAGGTCTCGCAAAGCCTTCCTTCAGATTGAAATTTTTATCTGGTTCCACTTTGTGACTTTTTTCCTCGGTGGGAGGGCCGCGTCTTGCGGATGAATTCAGCAAATCACGAATTCGTGGCAGTGAAGGTGACGATTTCAAATGTGTGAGGCGACAGGTTATCCCGCGAACTCGACTGTTCTTTTCTTTAGATTGTATGTAGATTCAGGGGGTGAATCCGCGCATGAAAACCAAAAGAAAATCGATCCGTGTTCGTTCAGAATCCTCTCTCAATCCTTTGGGAGAGTTTCTGGCGAAATCCCGGGGAAAAAAAGGGTTAACCCTTGCTGAGGTGGCCGAGGCCATTGGACTGAAAAGCGGTCAATCGGTCTGGGACTGGGAAAATGGCAAAGGATCCGGCATTCCGGCCTCGACACTTCTCCGCTTGGTGAAGCTTTATGGTGTGAGCCCTGACGAAGCCTATCGTCTGCTTCTCGATTTTCACCAGACGCGGGTGGAACGCAAAATCTCTCAGAAGTTCCAGGCCGCCAAGGCGGAGCTGGCCGGTCGCCGCCGCTAGGGGAGCCTCCGGGGCCGGTACCCTTTTGAAAAGACATCCCTCTTGTCTATATTCCCGACGCGCTCACCTCGAAAAATCGACGTGATCTCGAATTTATTCGTTCCCGGCGACCCCCGAGCTTTACCAAACGTTAAAGGGGGGCGCGGTTGTTTCGCGCCCGAAGCCAATGGTACAAACCCGGGGTTTGCACTTCATAAGGGAGGCTTCTTTGCGCGCACCGCAACTGATGATGTCCGGCTTGATGGTTTTGGCTTTGGCCGCGTGTTCAAACGATAAAGGGGACGGCGACAAAAAAGCTCAACCCCAAACTCCGGAAGAGGCCCTGCAAAGCCTGCCGGAATACCACCGCACCGCTTTTGAAAACTGGAAGAATCAAGTCGCGAAGTCCTGCGGGGCCGCGGACGCCCTCGGTCTTTCGAATGGCGGCGGCTCCATGGAGATCGGCATCGACGCGAAAGCGATCCTGGCGCGCAACGCGGGCTCGCTTGCGTTCACCAACGCCGAAGGCACGTTGTTCCTGACCGGCTTCAATAGCCTGAACGGGCAAGCGACCACCGAAACGGAAGCCAGCTCGGAAGTCGACGGCGTGTCGACCGTCGTGAAGGGCAGCACCAAACGTTCGGGTTCGTATTGCGAAGTCTATATTTACGGTCAAAAAGTTTACGAGACGACCCTGGCCCGCAGCTTTGTCGTGGGCGCCGAGCTTCGCGCCGACAAAAAAACCGCGGCGGTGAACACCCGCGCGCGCGTCGAGAACGTCGGCTCCATCGGTTCGGCGATCGCGTACGAGACCGGCGTCAGCGAAGCGCTGACCGAAGCGATGAAGCCCACCGCACCCTTGCGCGACGCTTTTGCTCGCGCCCTCGGTTTGACGGAGGATCTCGGTCCGCGTTTGCTGCAACTGAGTCCCTATCCGCAAGTGACTTTCGCGACCAAACTGCAAGGTGAGGTCTCGTCGGTGTGGACGCTCGGCGATTCGCGCTCGCTGGTGGCGAGCCGTGCGGTCCTGGGCAGCCTGTTCGCCGGTCAGAACCGCACGGTTTCGGTGAACTTACTGGTGAAACTTCCCGTCATGAAGTTCGCGGACGTTGAAAACGTCGCGGACAAGTCGAGCTTCAATGCGAACGCGCATCTGCTGCAAGAACGCAACGGTGCGGGCACGACGCTGCGTCTGGAACAAATGACCCTCGGTGGTCGCAAGGCCTTCAACGCCGAGGAGGCCCACGCCTGCTTGAACGAACGTCTGTCGGCGATCTTGGCGCCGCCGCAAGGGAAGAACGAAATTTCGCCCTCGCTGGGTGAAGCCGTCGGCCCTTGCCGTCTGCTGAACGCGGACCTGGAAGAAACGATGTACACTTCGGGTTTGATGAAGGATCTGCTGGCCACCGTCTATGCGGGCGTGCAGCCTTCGCCGGTCTTCCGTCACAACGGTTGGGAGTCGGTGCTTTCGCGTCTGGTGAAAGAGAACCTCGATGCGGGTCAAGACCTGGTCCGCGCCCTGGATCCCCAGAACCTCACGCGCGTGATTCCGCTTCTGCAGTCTTCCACCAGCGTCATTCGTGGCGAGCTGGGTCGCCTGCAAAACGGCGCGGCCTTGAAGACCTCGCTCGACGACATGGCGATCGGCTGGGCCCTCATCGGCCAGCAGGTCGAAATGAGCCGCATCGGTCACATCATCTATTCGGCGGATATCTCGGCGAATCCGTACCTGGTTTCGACGCAGCGGATGCTGGGTGATTTGTCGCGCGAACCCTATGCGCGCGACGCCGAGCTGCAGTTCGCGTTGACCATGGCTCCCGAGTACAAGGCGGAAGGCACCCAGGCCCTCGCGCTGGCGAAAGAACTCGACGAAAAACATTTCGAACGCGAGATCTTCAACCAGGTGATCCAAAAGCGCATCGCGCTGACGGATCTGCAAAGTTATACCCGCGCCCTCAATGTGGCGAAGACCGAGCTTGCGAAGTATCCGAACCTGGCGCCCCTGAAGTCGCAGTTGGCTTCGTTGACGACGACCTGGTTGAAAAATGGCGCGTTCACCGCGGGCGAAATCCCGTCGGTATACCAAGCGGTCAGCAACGTGATCGACGCTTTCCCGGCCAGCACGGCCGAAATGCTGAAGAGCTTCGATGCCGGTGGCAGCGAGGCGCGCTCGGCCTTGGCCTACGCACGCGAGCTGAACGCCGAGTTGAAGGCGCAATCCTTGAAGATCGCCGAAGACGCGAAAGCCGCTGGCCACGCTCAGTGGGGCGCGGAATTCCTGAACTCGATCCTGCAACGTCGTCCCGCTCCCGCGCAGATCCGCGCGTGGTCGTCGATGTGGTCGAGCATCAACGCGTTCGTCGCGCGCGAGACCCAGCGTCTGGCGGGCGAATCGGCGATCGGTGCCGAGTGGCGCCGTAAAGCGATCATCGAGCGCGCGATCAAGGAAACTTGGACCGAACTTGAATTCAACGGCTTGGAAGCGATCGCTCAGGTCGCGATCTATAAAACGATGTGCGAACGTCATAAAGACGTCGCGTCGCAAGTGGACTGCGCGGGCGGATCGCTCTTCAGCAAAGAGTCGAAGAAATTCTTCGATCCCGCCTTCCAGAACCGCTACACCGGATTGGCGGCGGATCTGCGCGGCGCGATTTCGCAGATGTCGGATTTCAAATGGGTGTCGATCAAAGGCGAACTGCTGCGCGAATTCTTCGGCAGCTTCGAGCCGATGTGGTCGCGTTGCGATAATGCGGCTTTCGCGCAGCGCTCGACCGAGTTGAAACTGACGCTCAATCAGGCTTTGTCGGAAACCGATAGTTTCCGCCGCTTCGATCACGAGCGCCGTATTCGTGAACTGGTTCGCAATTGCAACTGATCGCCTCGGCGCTCGCGCAACCGACCTGGGTCCGCAACGTTCGTGACGTCGCGGGCCGCGGGACCGAAGCTTGGTTCGCCTCTTTACCGAATTTGCTGGAAGCCCTCCGTGAAAACTGGGGGCTTTCGTCTTTGGCGGTCCGTCCGGGCCTGACTTACGGTTTGATTTTGTACGCCGAGCATCGTGGTCGCCCGGCCATCCTGAAGATTTTCGCGCCGGGAATGCCCTTTGCGGCCGAAGTCGCCTGGTACCGGGCGCAAGCGGCGGGCGTCCCCGAGGTCTGGGGCGTGGATGAAGCCCGCGGAGCGATTCTTCTAGAGTGCGTGCGACCGGGAACGGAAGTCGCCGAACTTGCGGACGATGTCGCGAACTTCACCATGGCGGCGGCGATTCGCGCGCTGGGCCAGGCACGTGAGTCGGACTTTCCTTTCAAACCCGTAACTGAACTCGCTTCGGCCCTCAATACGTTGGACGGGCGCGTGCCCGAAACGTTGCTGACCCGTGCGTGTGAAATTTTCCGCGGCCGTGGCGAGGGCGATCACGTTCTGCACGGGGACCTTCATCATCACAACGTCCTTCTTGCGAGTGAGGGTTCATTCCGCGTGATCGACCCCCATGGTTACCGTGGACCGCGCGCATTCGAGGTCGGATGTCTGTTCCACAACCCCGTGGGCTGGCGACCGGCGAACTTGTCTTCGGCGCTTGCCCGGCGGGTCGACATCATGACGTCGGAGCTGCCGTTCACACGTGACGAAATCCTGGATTGGGCCTTCGCCTACACGCTGATGTCCGTGGCTTGGAGTGCCGAGGACGGTCGCGAAATTCCCCCGTGGGACTTCGAGGTCGCACGGCTTCTGGATCGGCTTTAATTCGCCCGCATCCGGACTTGCCGTGAGCGGAGGCGAAGCGTAGACCCATCCCATGAAAGTGCGGGACGCAAGACGGCTTTGGATCGATGCGCAGAAACTGAACGTGCCGTCGCCCTTCGGGGAGGGCTCGGCGGCCGTCGCCAAGGCCATCCGCCATCTTGGCTTCGTCCAGATCGACACCATCAACGTGATCGAGCGCTGTCACCATCACGTTCTGTACAGTCGCATTCCCGGTTACCAGCGCTTGGATCTACGGGCCGCGCAGTCGCGTGAAAAAACCGTCTTCGAATATTTCACCCACGCCCTGGGTTATCTGCCGACCGAAAACTTTCGTTACTTCATGCCCGCGATGAAACGTACGAAGCTGACGCCGTCCCGCTACTTCGCGAAAGTGAAGGGCTCGGCCGAGTACCGTAAAGTCCACTGCTTGATCAAAGAAACCGGCGCGACTTCCATTCGGGATATTGATGACGATATCCTGCTGGAAAAGGCGCATCCGTGGGGCAGCCGGAAGCCGTCCAAAAAGGCGTTGGAGTGGGGCTTTTACGCCGGCGAGTTCACGGTCAGCGAGCGGATCGGCATGCTCAAGCGTTACGAATTGACGGACCGTCATTTCGGTTGGGAACGACGGCCCGACTCGGCGACCGAAACGGAAGTCGCCAATTACCGGATCGATCGCGCGCTCACCGCGCAGGGCTTCGTGAGCCTGGATTCGATTTGTTATATGCGGGCGAAAGCGAAACCCGATGTCGCCAAGGAACTGGCGAAACGGGTCGCACGCAAAGAGCTGGTCCCCATCAAAATCGATGGCGTCGTGAAACCCGAATTTTTCGTTCGCCCGGCGGATCTTGAGCGCAAAATCACCGAGCCGCATCTGGTGCACTTGCTTTCGCCTTACGATCCCTTGATCGTTCCGCGCAAACGCCTGCACGCCATTTTCGATTACGAACACATTTTTGAGGCCTACGTGACCGAGGCGAAACGCAAATTCGGTTATTTCGGTCTGCCCGTCCTAGCCGACGATCAAATCGTGGCCGTGATCGACCTCAAAGCGGACCGCGTGCTCGGTGAACTGAAAATCCAGCAGTGGACGTGGCTTAAAAAATTCAAATCGGCTTCGATGAAAAAACGCATCGAAGAGGCGCTCGATCCGTTCGCGAAATTTCAGTTCGGCGACTGATCGTCGCGCAGGGCGGGGGGCGGCAAAAGCCGCGCGATCGTCCGCAAGAGGTGCGGGGGATCGATCGGCTTCGTGATGATGGCGTTGCAGCCGGCGTCCAGGCAGCGGGCCTCGTCACCTTTCATCGCGTTGGCGGTGAAGGCGACGATGGGGCGATCAAAACCGCGTCGGCGCAGCTCCCGGGTCGCGTCGAAGCCGTTCATCACCGGCATCTGCATGTCCATCAGAATCAGGTCGACCTCGCGGCTCATGGCGGCCGCCACTCCGTCGCGGCCGTCGTTCGCGGTCGTGACTTCGACGCCTTCCTTCACCAAGAAAAGCTGGATGATCATCTGATTGTCGGGAGCATCGTCGACGACCAGCACGCGGCGTCCGCGCAGACGCTCGAAGTGGTCGGGACCCGATGCGGGCGGGGGCGACACCGTTTCGCCCGTGGGATGAAGGTGAACGTACAGCGCGAAGGTCGAGCCGAAACCGGGTCGGCTATCCTTGAGATGAACGTCGCCGCCCAGCTCGCGCGCGATGCCGAGCGAAAGGGCGAGGCCCAAACCGGCGCCTTCCTGACCGGGCATACGTTCGCCCGCGTGCTGGAAGCGTTGGAAAAGACGATCTTGAAATTCCGGGGCGATCCCAACGCCCGTATCCTGAACTTCGAAATGTAAACTTCCCTGCGCGACCCAGTAGCGAATCGTGACCTTGCCGTTTTCGGTGAATTTGAGGGCGTTGTTGATCAGGTTCACCAAAATCTGCAGCAACCGATCGCGGTCGGTCGCGATCGTGCGGGGAATTTCGCCGGTCTGTTGGAATTGAAGTTCGGTTTGACGACTTTCGGCTTTCAAAATCATCAGTCGCTGGATTTCGTCGACGAGCTCTTGAAAGTCGAAGCTCGTGATTCGGATATCGAGGTGGCCCGCTTCGACTTTCGAGATGTCCAGAATGTCGTTCACGATACGGTGAAGGGTTTTACCCGTGTGATCGACGGTTTCGAGGTATTTGCGCCGATCGGTTTCGTTGAGCTTAGGGTCTTTGAGCAGCTCGACGTAACCCATGATGACGCCCAAGGGAGTGCGCAATTCATGACTGACGTTCGCAAGGAATTTCGATTTCGTCTCGCTGGCCATTTCGGCTTCACGGCGTTGACCGATGTTGCGTTGGAGGTCGGCCGTCATGCGGTTCAGCGCCGCGGCCAGTTGCCCGAGCTCGTCTTGCGCGCGGACGGGCACGGTCCGCGAAAAATCCCCACGGCCAACGGCCTGCGCGGCTTCGGTCAGATCGACCAGCGAGCGGTTCAGGTTGCGACTGAAAGAGAAGGTCAGGATCAAACCCGTGCTTTCCACGGTCAGGACGGCGGCCAGCAGGATCAAAAAAAGAAGGTTTTCCAGCCAGCGCGAACCTTCACCGAGGGTTTTTGAGAATTCGATTTCGAGTTTAGTGAGTTCGACGTTGATGACCCCGATCCGGGCGAGCGCGGCGCTCAGGCGGTGTGGGTCGTCCGTGGATTCGACGGCTTGCCGCAGCTCTTCGGCGGCGACGATCAGCTCCTGCACGAGATCGTCGCCGGCCGTCCAGACTTCGACCGCGCGCGAGATGTAGCTGACGTTATGAAAACGCGTCAGCAGGTTGATGACTTTGTCGATGTCGTGCGGGTGGATGCCGCCTTGGACGAAGCCGTCGAACATGCGCTGACGGTCGGGACGGGGATTTTGCAACTCCATCCTTGCTTGGTGATCGCCCATCGGGACCGCGAGATTGTCCCGAAATTCCTGATAGTACTTGGGGTCCTGGGTCAACGCGTACTGGTGCAGCGAATGGATCGCGTTCTTTTGCGCCTTGGACCAAAGGGCCTCGCCTTCGACGAAGGCGCGCACGGCCGAAAGCGTGTTCATCGCGAAGTTCAAAGCCATAAGCTCTAACAGAATCAAAAGGGCCATGACGCCGAAAACGGCGTACAGCTTCTTTGAGACCGAGAGATTGCGCCACGACTTGAGCATTCCGCATTTCACCTTGCATGAAGGCGCCCGGCAACTTCATATTGTTCCCATGATCCGCTTGCACCATCTGAACAATTCCCGATCTCAGCGCGTTCTTTGGCTTTTGGAAGAGCTGGATCTTCCCTACGAGATCGTTTTCTATGAGCGTCATCCGCGTACGATGCTGGCGCCGGCGGAACTGAAGCGGATCCACCCCCTGGGGAAATCGCCCGTACTGGAAGACGAAGGCGTCATCGTGGCCGAGTCCGGCGCGATTCTCGAGTATCTGCTGGAAACCTATGGCCAAGGGCGTTTCCGGCCGGCCGTGGGGAGCGCGGATCGTCGTCGCTTCACTTACTTCATGCATTACGCTGAAGGATCCTTAATGTCGCCACTCCTGTTGGCTTTGATCTTCGGGAAGATGCCGAAAGAGCCGATGCCGTTTTTCGTGCGGCCGATCGTGAGGCAACTCAGTCAGAAGGTCTTCAGTTTTTTGATCACGCCGCAGATCAAAGCGCATGCCGAGTATCTTGAGAGCGAGCTTGAAGGACGTGATTGGTTCGCCGGCGAATTTTCGGCCGCCGATATCCAGATGAGTTTCCCGGTGCAGGCTCTGCTCGCGCGCGGCAATATCAAATCCGTGTGCCCGCGGTTGGTCGATTTCGTTCGCCGATTTGAAGCGCGTCCCGCGTACCAGCGCGCGCTCGCGAAAGGCGGAACCTTCGAGATTCCTGGAGATGAACGATGATCGAACCCGCCCTGAGCGCCATCGAATCGAAAACTTTGGACGAGGCCGCCGTTTTCTTTCAGGATCCGGGACTCGTGATTCAGGGGCTGAACTTCATCGGACATCCGATCGAGGCTCTGCAAAAGAAGCTGCCGCCGAAGGCGCAAGGGATGATTCAGAAGGCGAGCGAGGCGGCGATCCGTAAGGCGCTCGGCGTGGCGCTGACGACCCTTCCGAAAGAGACGGGACCGCTGACCACGGAGCGTGCGCGAACTTCGGATTGGCTGCATCGCGGTCTTGCCACGGTGACCGGCGCGGCGGGCGGAGCGTTCGGGCTGGCCGCGATTCCGGTGGAGCTGCCGATGACGACGGTTCTTCTTTTACGTGGCATCGCCGATCAAGCTCGGTTGGCGGGATTGGACCTCCGCGATCCGGAAATTCAACTCGAGTGCATCATGGTCTTCGCGATGGGTTCGCCCAGCGAAAAAGACGATGCCTTGAACTCTTCCTACTTCGCCAGTCGCTTGGCATTTTCGCAGTTGATTCAGCAAGCGGGCGCGGCGGCCGTGGGGCTTTCGGCGAAGGATCTGCTCACGGCCTTGGACAAAGGCTCCATGCCGGTCTTGGTGCGTTTGATCGCCAAGGTCGCCGAAACGTTCCAGATTCGCATTACGCAAAAGGCCGTCAGCGAGGCGATACCGGTCATCGGCGCGGTCGGCGGCGGCGCCCTGAACTACGCGTTCGCGCAGTATTTCGTCACGGCCGGAAAATTCCATTTCGCCATCCGCGCGATGGAAAAGAAGTACGGCACCCAGGCGGTGCAGGACGAGCTGCGTTTGCGGATGTCCCGGAGGGTGTCGGCATGACGAAACCCGTACTGGCGGCAACGCTATCGCTCCGCTGGTAGTTGAAAACGCGGTTGCGTGCGCGGAGTCTCAAGACGCGCGAACGAGAAGAGCTCCGCCGTGGGATGGGTTTTTCCACGCACGAGATCGGTCAGAATTTCGGCCGCGAGCAGGCTGAACGTCACCCCGTTTCCGCCATAACCTAAAGCGAAGTGGACGTTGCGAAGACCGGGCGGCGTTCCGATCAGCGGCATACCGTCGGGCGTTTCGCAGAAGGTACCCGCCCAACCGTAGCCGGGTTCAAGTTCGAGATCGGGGAAAAAGTCTTGGAGTTTTTTCGCCAACGCTTTTTGCTTCATGGGTAGAAGGCGATCGCGGAGTTCGGAATTTTTGAAGTCCTCATCGAGCCCACCGATCACCAATCGGCCGTCCATCGTTCCACGCACGTAGCAGTAAGGGTGGGAAGACTCCCAGATCAGGGAGCCCCGCAGAAATTTTTCGGCGTCGGCGAGCGGCTTGGTCGCCATGGCGAAAGTCGACTTCAGCGTCAGGAAATCGTCCGGCAAATAAGCGGCGGCCGCGTAACCGGTCGCCAAGATCAAGTGTCGGGCGTGGATTTGGTGCTCTCCATTGATTTTCGCGGTGATCCGCCCGCCGTCCTTGGGTAGATTCAAACCCGTCATTTCGGCGCGGTCGTAGGCCTTGAGGCCTTGAATGAGCGCGGCATCCAACAGCTGATAGCAAAAGACGTAGGGATCGATCTCGGCGGCCTTGGCGGATTTCAGCGCGAGGGGATTCGTGAAGCCATACCGCTCGCGTAAGGTGGCGGTTTCGAGCCGCTCGATCTCGAGGCCGATGGATTTACGGGCGAGGTATTCGCGTTCCAGCAGGTCGACGTCGTCCGGGGTCGAAGCTAAAAAGACGCTCTCACGCCAGCGGAAATCGCGATGTCCCACGTCCGCGGCCAAACGCGCGAAGGCGTCCACGGAACGAGCGGATTCCCGGTAGACGGCGCGGGCGACGTCTTCGCCACGCAGACGCGCAAGTTCCACCAGAGGAGTGTCCAGCTCGTACATCAAAAGCGCCGTGCTGGCCGAGGTTGAAGCCGCGGCGAAATCCCAGGCGTCGATCAACATCGTGTCGACGCCCACCCGTGTGAGAGCGTGCGCGGTCAAGAGGCCCGAGATGCCGCCGCCCACGATCAAAACTTCACATTCGGTATCGGCCTCGAATCGCGGCAGGCTCGCACCGAGTCCGTTCTTCAATCGCCAGAACGGTTGGGGGGATACGAGCTCCATACCTAAAGACGGCCGACGTTGAGCGACTCGCCGATCGAGGTTGAGCGTTGCGGCGGATGTTTTCCCTCGCCGAATTCTTCGATCATCTTTTGATTGAAGGCGGGCAGGTCGTCGGGTTTACGGCTGGTCACCCAGCCGTGATCGGTGACCACTTCGCGGTCGACCCAATTGGCGCCGGCATTTTGCAAATCGGTTTTCAGGGACGGCCAAGAGGTCATCTCGTGACCGCTCACGCAACCGGTTTCGATCAAGGTCCACGCCGCATGACAGATCGCCGCGATGGGCGTGCCGTTTTCGGCGATGCTTTTCACGAAGCTCACCACGTCGGCTTCGCCGCGCAGTTTGTCGGAGTTGATCACGCCGCCGGGGAGGACGAGTCCGTCATAGTCTTCGGGAGTCGCCTCTTGCACGACGCGATCGACGGCGATGGAAGAACCCCAATCGTTGTCTTTCCAGGCGCGGATTTTTCCCGCCTTGGGCGAGATAATTTCCACGTCCGCATCGGCGTCGCGCAGGGCTTTCAACGGCTCGAAGAGCTCGGATTCCTCGAAACCGTTCGTGGCGACGATCGCGATGCGTTTTCCTTTAAGAGATTTTGCGGATTTTTCGTTCCAGGCCATGTTCACCTCACCTGGCGGGAGATTGAGCATAGGCCATGCCCGCCGAGGATGGGGTAAAAGTCCCCTGCTCAGCCCTTCTTGAGGCTGACGTAGACCAAAATTTCGGCCTCGACGACGACCTCGTCGCGGGTGCTCAGAATTTTGACCGGAACGCGGTGATCGCCGGGTTCGGCGGTCAAGATTTGGGGGTAATCGCATACCGCGCGGATGTCGGTGTCGGCCTTTTTCAAGTAGCCGACGGTCATCCCTTTCGGAATCCAGCGGAGGTGCGCGGGGAGGCTCGCTTGCATCAAGAGTCCCATCGCGAGTTCAGCCGCGTTGCAGTTCGCGATCGCGTGAACGGTGCCGATGTGATTGTAAACACGACGACGCTTCTTCACGCCGATCACGCAGCGGTGGTCCGAAAGCTCCAGCACCGAAGGCCGGATGCTGTGGAAGTAGGGGGCGGTCTGGCACACGATTTTCGAAAACAACCACCGACCACCCGGCCAGCGAATCATCTTATCGTAGACTTTACGTGTATCCATGGCCGCTCCTGGTTCGATCTCAGTTGAGCGCGCCCGCCCGTCCGAAAACTTTCTGGAAAAGCGCGCGCGACGTCGCAATCACCATCATGCGCCAGTCGGCCGCCGCGGGGAAGAACTTCTCGAGGTAGTCGGCGCGGATCTTCGTGCCGAGTTCGTCGTTCGCGTAGCCGTAATGCGTGCCTTGGTGTTCGAGCAGCCACTGGTTCAGGCTGCGCACTTGATCGTCCAGTCCGTGCCCCAAGGTGCCGAACTCCATGGTCAATGCGCAAACGCGCTGACCGGGACGCGCCAGTTCGGGGAAGATGTTGTTGGTCGCGCCCAGGGTCTTGTAGAAACCCTCGGTGTCGGCGGACGTGTAATCGTAGATTGCGGCGTCTTCACTCGGCTTGAAGAGCTCATTGAAGAACGTGGGATCGACCGAACCTTCCACGTCGCCGGTCAAAAGATGCAGGCGTCCGCGTTCGCCGAGGCCGGTGTGCAAATCGAACAGCAGGACGTCCCGGTATTCCGGCATCCGTACGCGCAGCTCCGCGATGAGGTCCGCGATCTGGGGCTCGTTTTGAAATCCGCCGAATTCGAGTCCCGCGGCGTTTTCCCATTGGCCGATGCCCACGGCCTTGATGAAGTTGTCCATGGAGACGTCGTCGAAGTGGATGCGCCCGTCCCGTTGATTGCGTTTTTGCACCAGGCTGCAGGTCATCGAGTCGACCGCCGTGCGCGGAATGAAACGTTCGCTCATTTTGAGAGAGTCCGCATTGCGCTCGCGGTAAAGATCCGGGCGGGTCGAGCAGTTGCGGTTCAAATTCACATGATTTTCGGTATTGCGAAGATGGTTTTTGAAACCGAAAGGATTCAGCGAATGCACGAGCAGGACCCCGAACTTTCGCCGGTCCAGACGTGGTAAGATTTCGTTAATGAACATCGACTGGATCGCGCTGCCGGCGTAACCCTCCAGACCGTGCACTCCGGAAAGCATCACGAGCAGGTTCGCGCCCGGCGCGGTCGCCGGAAGATAAACGGAGTCGACGCTCAGATCGGTCTCGGTTCGACTGGGGACGCTCCAGCGCGCCCGCTGCGTATCCAGGGGCAAGCCGCGCGTACTTTCCAGGAAACGGCGGCGTCCCTCAAAATAATTTGAACTAAAGTAGGCGAGATCGTTCGTTAGAAGCTCCATACCTATTTCTAGCCCCGGGGCTCCGGACTGCCAAATTCTTTTTCACCGCCCGAAGTCCGGAAATGAGCCGCCGGTTTGGCGCTCCGGTCGATCGGATATAAAATATCGAAATGCGTCTAATCACTCGTCTTCTCCTCCTCGCGGTGTTGTCCGGCGTTTTCTTCTCGCAAGCGCAGGCCGCCAAAAAACAAATGAAACCCGATTTTTCGTGGGCCGAGGGGCAAATGAAGAAGAAGGGGTTGCCGCCGGCGTTCGTGCAAATGCTGAAGACGTCTTACGACAAAAAGTCGTTCGAGCGCGTGCTGACGCTGAATTTGCTGACGTTCATGCGCCCCCCGGCGCACATGAAGCTCGTGACCGACGATGCGGTCGCGAACAGCACGGCCTTCATCGCGAAAAACGCGACGGCTTTCGACGCCGTGGAAGAGCGCTACGGCGTACCGCGCGAGGTGATCTCGGGACTTCTGTGGATCGAGACCCGGCACGGTTCGTTGACCGGTTCGTTCCACGTTCCGAGCGTGTATTTGCATCTGCTGCAAGCGCACCGTCCGGAGAACCGCGCGGAGCTTCTGAAGATCGCCCTGGAGCGGAACACCGAAAAGAAGTATACGCGCAAGGAATTGATCGCGCAGATCAAACGTCGTTCGAAAAGCCGCTCCGACTGGGCGATGGAGCAGTTGCAGGCGCTGAATCACATCCGCACGCGGAAGATGAAAGACCTGGCCGAGCTGAAAGGTTCGTTCGCCGGAGCCTTCGGGATGCCGCAGTTCATTCCGTCGAGTTACAAGATCTGGGCGGCCACGAACCGGGCGGAAGCCGCGCCCAATCTTTTCGACGTCGAGGATGCGATTTTGAGCGTGGGTAACTATCTGCACGTTCACGGTTGGAAGACCGAAAAGGAAGACACGCACGTGAAAGCGCTGATGCGCTACAATCAAAGCCGTGACTACGCGGAAAGTATTCTCGAAATCGCGCGCCGGGTACGCGCGGATTCACCGGCGGCGCCCGCCGCGCGGGGGCTCGCTTCCGAGGGCGACATCTTCGAGCCGACCTCACCTAAAAAACCGAAAAATTGAGCGATCGGCGCCGACGCTTATTCGAAGCGTTCGGCGCGGAACGGGACCGGGTCCACGCAGGGCGTGCGGCCCTGGATCAGCTCGGCCGCGAGCTGCGCCGAACCGGGCGCGCTTTGCAGTCCCAGCATCTGGTGACCCATGTTGTAGAACAGGTTCGACGTCTTCGATGATTTGCCGATGACGGGTACGCCGTCGGGCGTGCAGGGACGCAGACCGCGCCAGATGTCGCTGACGTTGTCGCGGCTGTGGATCTTCAAATACTCTTCCGAGCCTTTTTGGATCGCGCGCACGCGGTGGGGCGAGATGCCGAAGTCTTGATTCACGAGCTCCAGCGTTCCCGCCAGACGGGTCGAGCCCGCGCGGGGCGTGACCGCGATTTTGCGCTCGACGATCATGATCGGGTACTTGGGTTTCACGTCGCCGTCGTGAAGTGACTGGTCTTCGAGGATCATCGAATAGCCTTTGCCGCCGAGGATCGGGACATTCAGGCCCAGTTGCTTCGCCAATGCGGGGGACCAGCTGCCCGCCGCCATGACGACGAGTTCGGGTTCGAAGTTTCCTTGCGTGGTGATGACCTGGGTGATGCGGTCGCCGGTGCGTACGAAATCGAAAACCTCGGTGTGCAGCATGCTTTCGCCGCCGAGGGCGAGGAACTCTTCATGCATTTCTTTGGTCGTCGCGAAGGGTTCGACTTGCGCCTCTTGGTCGAAGTAGACGCCGCCTTTCACGAGTGAACGCAAAGAAGGCTCGAACGCGAGCACTTCCTCTTGTCCCATCTTGCGGCCGGTGATGCCGTTCTGCTGCATCTGTTCGAGTTCCATCTCGGCGTGGTGCAGACCCGACTCGGTCCCGCTGACCATCAAAAGACCGCGGCGCTCGAACGCCATGTTGGGCCGACGTTTCGCGAGCTCTTCGTAATTGCGGATCGAGATTTTTGAAATCTCGGCCAGCACTTTGATCGAAGACTCCATCTTCTTTTGATTCGCGTTCAGGCCGAAGGTCATCAGCCATTTGAACAGGCCCCAGCTGAACTCGGGTTTGATGTAGAAGGGGCTCTCTTTGTCGAGCAGCCAGCCCATCGCTTTCATCATCATTCCGGGTTGGGGAAGCGGCATCGCGAAGCAGGGCGTGACCCAACCCGCGTTGCCGTAAGAGCTGCCGGCCGCGATGCCTCCGCGTTCGATCAAAAGGACCTTGCGGCCTTCGGATTGAAGCTGGCGCGCCAGACTGGTTCCAATGATACCGCCACCGATCAGCAAGACATCGACTTTACGATTGGACATGGCGACGGAGACTGCCACCCCGTCCGGGTTTGGTCAACATGCGGACATGAAACTCGTGATTGGCGATAAAGCCCTTTCCAGTTGGTCTTTGCGGCCCTGGTTGCTGATGAAGCACTTCGGGGTTGCGTTCCAGGAAGTCCGCATCCGGTTGGATCAACCCGGCACCCGCGACGAGATCTTGCGGTACTCGTCGGCCGCGCGCGTTCCCGTGCTTTTGACCGAAGGGCTAGCGATTTGGGATTCCTTGGCGATCATGGAGTATTTGAACGAACGTTTCCCCGAAAAGCGGATGTATCCTGCCGATCCCCAACGTCGCGCCGTCGCGCGTTCGCTGACGGCCGAGATGCACAGTGGATTCAGCGCCTTGCGCGAGCAGCTGCCGTTTCAGGCCAAGATGAAAATTCCCGGTCATGATCTAGAATCCGCGCGGGCGGATATCGAGCGTGTGCAAGAAATCTGGCGGGACGCTTTGGCCCAATCGGGGGGACCGTTTTTGATGGAGGACTTTTCCATCGTCGACGCGATGTACGCGCCGGTGGTTTGCCGCTTTGACACCTATGCGGTTCCGCTCGACGAAGCCTTGAGCGCATACGCCGCCCGCATTTTGAACCATCAGGCTCTGCGCGAATGGTATGACGGGGCCCGGGCCGAGCCGTAAGCTCACCCGGATCCAGTTCAACTAAGTTTTTAGTTGCAATCAACTAAGTTCTTAGTTGATGATCCTTGCATGGCTAAAAACGAACGTCTGCTGACCGAAACCGAACTCGAACTCATGACGATTCTCTGGCGCCGGGGCGAAGGGAGCGTGAACGACGTCCTCGCGGCACTGCCGGCGGGGCGGGACCTGGCCTACACCTCCGTTTCGACCATCTTGCGGATTTTGGAGCAAAAGGGCGCGGTGCGAACGCGCAAAGAAGGGCGGGGGCACGTTTACACCCCCGCGCTGAAAAAATCCGACTACGAAACCGAAGCCGTACGCCACGTCGTCGACAAAGTCTTCGATGGAACTCCGTTGGAACTCGTGAAGGCGTTGATCGATCGCGGGGGACTTTCGGCCCAAGAGATCGAAGAGATGCGCGAGCTTTTGCGCGGAGGCAAAACGTGAACGACTTCGGGCTTTGGCTTTTGTTGATGCACGTCGCTTTCGTGCCGGTCGCGTTCGCTTTGCGCGGACTGCGTGCGGGAAACGGGGCGGGCGGGGCGCTTCGTCGTTTCGGACTTTATTCCGTCGTCGCGACTTTGCTGCTGACTTGTTTCGCCGTCTTCGCGCCGCAGGACTTCGCGGTCGTCGAGGCGCCGCGCTTTGTGCGTGACGCCGCCGCGGTGAGCGCGCCGGTCATCAATTTGACTCCGGTGACGCCGACGTCACCTCCACCGCGCGCATTGCTCGCGTTTGATCCGTGGCGGCCTTTGTTGTGGGGGTTGATCGCGGTCAGCGCGTTCGGTTTCATGATGCGCCTTTGGCGACTGGTCGGCGAAGCTTCGCGGTTACGCCAACAGGCGAAGGATCATTACGGCTTCAAGCGGATGGGGCACGTGCACGTCGTCTTCTCGGACAGCGCGGACATCCCTTTCATTTACGCCGAAAGCTTGCGCGGCGTACGGATCGTATTGCCGCAAGAGCTGGCCGCGCGGCCGCGGGAACTGCGTTTAAGCCTTGCCCATGAACTGCAACACGCCCGTCATCGCGATCCATGGTGGCAGTGGGGGATCGCGCTTCTGGACGGCGTGTTCGCGCTGAATCCCGCTTACCGGCTCTGGCGCGCCGAGGTGATCGCCGCGCAAGAGTTCGCGTGCGATGAGGCGCTCCTCGATCGCGAAAGAATTGATGTCGTCAATTATGGACGCTGCCTCCTACAGGCGGCGGAACGGGCCTTGGGTCTTGAACGGAAACCGGAGTGCGCACCCGGCTTTCTGGGCGGGGCGCGGGAACCACAACTCAAACAAAGGATGAACAGGATGTTTCAACCACAAAGAACGAAAAAATGGATTTTTGTCGCGATGGGCGTGGCGCTCGCGGTCACTTTGGGTGCGACCTCATTGGTGGCGCGCGCGGGACTGAAGGACCGCCGCGTTTCACATGCCGAAGCGCGGGCCTGGGCCTCGTCGCTGGAGCTGACGCCGGGCTTTCGCGTGAACGTGAACGCCGCGGTCGTCGAGGAGCTCAACCGGGTGCTCGGCGATTCACGGCAACGCACGAAAATGCGCGAGACCCTTGAACGGATGCGCACCTATCAAGCGATGATCGAAAAAGAAGTGGTCGCCCGGCGCTTGCCGCCCGAGCTGATGGCCGTTCCCGTCGTGGAAAGCGGGTACCGCAATCTGAAACAAGCGCCGCGCGCTCCCGGCGTCGGCTTAGGGGCGGGGCTTTGGCAGTTCATTCCGCAAACGGCGCGGAACTTCGGTCTGCGGGTGGACGCCGCGGTCGACGAGCGACTGGATGAACGCAAACTGACCGATGCCGCTTTTCGCTACCTGACCGCGAATCATCAGCGCTTTCAGGATTGGGAACTCGCGCTGCTCGCGTACAACATTGGGGAAAGCCGCGTTCAGCAAGGGATCGAAAAGACCGGTTCGCGTGACGCGTGGACCTTGATCGACCGGGGTTACGAGGGCGACGTGCGCTACCTCGCGAAACTCACGGCGGCCGTCATGATTTTGGGCCGCCCCGAAGTTTTGGACTAGGCCCGTTTTTTACGCCGACGTCCCATTAACAAGTACGCGGCGGCGCCCACCAACAGCGCCGTCGCGGCCCCGATGTAAAGCCCGTAGTTTCGACGGGTGGCCGCATGGTCGTCGGCTTTCACTTGGCCGAGCTTTTCCATCATCCACGGCACCTTTTCCCAGAAGGGCTGTTTGCCCGCACCGGGATTCATCTGCACGCGGCCTTGCGTGATGGGCGAAACGATGCGCGCCTCGGTGACGACTTTGCCTTCGACCACCATCGCGAGGTCTTCGCCGACGTGATTCGTCGTGAGCTCCGCCAGTCGGGAAGCCGCTTCGTCGTGCAGGTTCATCGACAGATTCGGCTGATCGTACTGATTCATGGAAAGGTAGAACTCGGCCATGTCGGACTCTTGCAACGTCATTTTGACGTCGGGCTGCAGGCGCGTGATTCCGCCTTCGGCGGTGGGGAACTCGATGCAATCGGTGGTGGATCCGCAGGCCAGCATCAGGGTGATCGCGATAACGCTCGTCATTTCTTTTCTCCTTTTAGTCTTCGGTTTCGTCGTCGTCGTCCGGAGTCGCGCCGGGCACGTACTCCAACAGGTCGCCGGGTTGGCAGTCGAGCGCCCGGCAGATTTCTTCCAGCGTTGAAAAACGGATCGCCTTGGCTTTACCGGTCTTCAAAACCGAAAGGTTGTTCAGGGCGATGCCGGTTTTTTCTTCGAGGTCTTTGAGTTTCATCTCCTTCTGCGCGAGGAGCACCGCGAGTTTCACCTTGATCATCAAATCACCTCGGATTCGAAGTTCACCAGGCGCGCCATCTGCGTGTAAAGCACGTAGACCGTGATGGCGTAGATGAACGGCGTCAGCGTGTTCAGACCCATGAGTCCCAAACCGCTGACTTGCAAGGCGTCGCCGATCAGCTCGTTGTCCATGAACGAAAAGTTCGCCGAAAAGATCCAGTGGATCCACGAGGCGAAGCCGATCAGTCCGGTCAAGACGTAGCCGAAGCAAGTCATGTGCATCAGGCGGTCGTTGCGTTCGCGGTTCGCGGCGTTTTTCGTGCGGATCATCGAGAAGATGCCCGCCACCAGAAACGCCAGAAAGGCCTCGCTCAGCGTGCTGACCAAAGTTTTGAATTGGGGCAGCGGCGACATCTGTTCGAGCATCGCGCGTGCCGCCGCGCCCGCGATTCCGGTCGCGCTGGTCAATGAGTGGTATTGGTAAACGGTGACGACCACGCCCACGAGGGCGACCGCCACGGCGAAGGCACCGATCGCGACGAACAGGCGCTCCAGGCTTTTGAGTAAGGTGTTTTGTGACATGAAGTCCCTCCCTTTGGTTTCAACGATTCGCCGCTATAATTACATGATAATCATGTAATAATCAACGATCTTGGTGGAATTTCATACCCCTCCGCTAAGTCCAGGATTTGCGGGTCTTTTTGAAACTTCGCGCCGAATTCATGGAAGGTCGGACATGATAAAAGAATGATCGAACTTCTTTTCGCCTTCGTCGTTTCGGCTCCGGCCCAAAATATGGAACACTCCGCCTACGCGGATTGCTTCGGCTCTCTGGAAAGGTCGTTGGACACGCTTCGTAGCGCCGACGGGGAAAAGCCTTCTCGCCGGTTTCGTACGAATCTTCACGCTTCGGGGCAGATGGGAATACTGAGTCCCGTCCGTACGGAAGGTCGCGAAGACGTCGTCGATTTCTATCTCGTTGACTGGAAGAAGCGCCCCATCACGGGTGTGAAGACCGAGCTTCGTTTTCCCACCACGCGGGACATGAAAACCGGCGGGACGGCGGGGGCGAAGCTGGGATCGAACGTCTCGCATGAGATCGTGTTGCGCAATCAGCCGCAGCAGGAAGACTTCGATCAGCGCGTGAGTCTGCGCTTTTCGCGTTCGTCGGCCTTTGGTTTGATGCTTCAGGGGTTCGGATCGTCCTCGGGCGGAACGCAGACCACGAAGATCGGTCCGAACGAAACCGAACTCGACGCCGCGAAAATGAAACCTTTGAGCACGACCGAGATCGAAAAACTGATCGCGGATCAATTCGAGGATATGTCGAAACAAGTGCGGCAACCGATCGGGGCCGCGCGGCCGTGCTTCCGGATCGGAAGTCAGGCTTTCCGAGAGAGGCTTTCGGCGATCAACGCCAAATACTCGTCTGCGCCCGCGCCCGCGCCCTCTGCCGAACCTGCCGGTTCGCGGAGCGCGGTCGAAGAGGGCACCCGCTGATCGCGAGCGCCCCGTCGTTTACATCAAATCGTAACCGCGGCGGAACGCGTTCAATTCGTTGACGTAGGTGCGCGAAGGGCCTTGCGTGGACGAGGTCACGACGCACGAACCGCTCGAGCAGTCCTTCTTCATCTGGCACGATTGGAAATCGCACGTCATCGAAGTGCCGGTCACCGTCGAGAACGTCGCGGGCAAGACGTTGATGCCCAGCATGTGCTCGACGACTTTTTTGCGGCAGGACTGACGTTTCAGATCGTCGATAAACGCGGGACAGAACTCGTCGGCGACCATTTCGCTGAAGTCATTCAGCGAGGGTTTGCCGGTCACGCCCTTCACACCGATGGCGTGGATCAAGCCCTTCGCCATACGACGGTGACAGTCGTTCGTGCCCAAACCGCCGCAGAAGTATTTCATGAACGGCAGGGTGCCGCCGTAGCTGCCGTGGCGACCTTGGTAGTTGGAGTTCACGACCTTCAGGCGCATACAGCCGCCTTTGGCGATGCAGGTCTTCGTTTCGCTGAACGAGATCGGGTTCGTTTTCACCCAGCTGCCGCCCGTCGGGAAGCGACCGGCGTCATGGTAAAACCACTCGCCCGAGCTGTGCAGCTCTTGGATGTCGGAGTAAGTGAAGGTGCCGGCGGTCGGTACGTTCAGCGCGTTCGCCACCGCGGGCGCCAGGTACCAGCCGGTATTGCAGCCCATCAGACGCACGATCGCGTCCGCGGACATGCGGTGACGGATCTTCGCGAGCTCTTTCGCGTGCGTCAGGTAGAACCGGTTGTTGTAGTCCTCGAGCGCGAAGCCGAAGAACGCGCCGTTGTGCCCGACGAAGTCGATCGACTCGATCATGGAGGTGTTCGCGACCGCGAAGATCTGTCCCAGGACTTCGTTCCCGGTCATCGTGCGGTTGAAGGCCTTCACGTTGGTGTAGCCCCAATTTTTAACCAGGGTGGAGTAGTTGGCGTTTTCGATCGCCGAGATGATCTTGATCTGGCCCAGGCCGCGACGATCCTTGAAGATCATCGCTTGGGTGTGGGCGGCGCGCAGCCACTGGTCCCCGACCTCGAGGCCTTTACCGACCACGATCAGGTGGGTGCCGCGACCGGCCCCGGCGTTCGGATTCGGCACGTCGGCGGTGAAGAAGGCGGCTTTCGCCGAGGCACTGGCGGCGGCCATCAACGAGAAGGCGGCGGCGCGCAGAAGCGAGTGGTTCATTTTGTCCTCCTTGGGAGTGACGGACTCCCTTGAGCAAGATCGGCGCCAGGACTTTGGCCTTGGGTTGGAACCCATTCGCACCGGCCGAAGGGCCCTCTGCGTAGCTCTTAGTCATCTTTGTAAAGAGGTCCAGGTGGGATCCGGACTTAGGGAATTCTTCACGGAATCCGAAAACTTCAACATGCAACAGAGCAATATCCTATTCCGTGATTTCAAAGCCGGTGACGTGATCTTCCGCCAGGGTGAGGACGGCAACTGCGCCTACATCATCGAGGAAGGGCGCGTGCAGATTTCGCTCGAGAAAAACGGCGACAGCTTCCCCGTTTCGATCATGGGCGTCGGCGAGATTTTCGGAGAGATGGCGATCTTGGACGGCCTTCCGCGCGCGGGCACCGCGCGTTGCATGGAAGACACGCGTTTGTGCGTGGTCTCCAGCGATCAGCTTTACAACCGCATCCACCAGTCCGACTCGGTGGTGCGTTTGCTCGTTCTGCTTTTGATCAAACGCACGCGTTCGATGAACGCGAAGCTCGTTTCGTCGCTACAGTCGGCGGGTTCGGATACCGGCAGCGACGAGGGTGGTCAGCCCGGCGAAGGCAAAAGCGCGATCAATGAAGTGCGCTTCGAGATCGAGCTGCACAAAGCCTTCCAAGAGCGTGAGTTCCGTTTGCATTATCAGCCCATCGTCGACATGAAAAATTCCGAGATCCTGGGTTTCGAGGCGTTGATCCGTTGGAACTCGCCGACCCTGGGGCCGATGCGTCCCGATCTTTTCATGAAAGTGGCGGAAGAGTCGTCCTTGATCGTGCCTTTGGGTCGTTGGATTCAAGAGACCGCCATCGCCGATTTGAAGAAAATCGAAGCGGCGACCGGACGCTCCTTTTTCATGAGCGTGAACGTGTCGGGTCGTCAATTCATGGATCCCGCCTACTTGAAGAATCTGGAAGAAATCCGCCAGCGCTACGGTGCGACCACGGAGCAGCTCAAACTCGAGATCACCGAGCGGATCTTCATCGACGGAGCGCGCGCGATCGAAATGGTCGAGCAGTGCCGTCAGCTGGGTTACGGGATCTCGTTGGACGATTTCGGCACCGGCTATTCTTCGCTGTCGTACTTGAAAAATCTGAAAGTCAGCAATCTGAAGATCGATCAAAGCTTCACCCGGGGCGCGAACTCGGATCCGCGTTCGCACGCGCTGGTGAAGTGTATGGTGCAGCTGTGTAAGGACATGCGGATCGAATCCGTCGCGGAAGGCATCGAAACCGAAGAGATGGCGAAAGCGATGCGTGAGATGGGCTGCCAGTACGCGCAGGGTTATCTGTACGCACGTCCGCAGGCGCTCGACGATCTTTTGAAGTTCCTGGGCGCGGGCTCGCAGCAATCTGCGGCCTAAACGAGCCCCATCATTTTCGCTTGAAACCAGATCAGCGCGGGAAAAGCCGCGAGCCACGTCCAGACGAAGCGGTTGAGTCCCAAGATGAACGCGTTCGCGATATGGAACGTGAAGGCCAGTCCCAGCGCCACCAGTAGGGATTCGGGGCGTATCAGCGCCAACGGAAACAGCAGCTCGAAAGCCAAGGTTCCCCAGCCCAACGCGAACATCAGTCCCGGCCGGTCGCCCCAGGCGCGCCGCGAGTCGCTGACCGGATAGATCGAAGCGCGAAAGATGCGGGCCATGGCCTCACCGTTTCGCCATTGGGGATCGCGGATTTTCACGAGCCCCGCCATGAAGTACGACAAAACCAGTTGCAGGGCCAGGTAACCGAAAGCGACCTCGCGCACGAGGGGCCAAGTCGCGAGCTCGCCGATCAGCACCGTCCACAGCACGAGCAGTCCCATACGATCGCTGCCGCCGTTGTAGGGGCCGTCAAATTTGCGCAAACTCTCGATGCCGAAGATGAACAGCACCGCGGCCGCGACCGGCGCGAAGATTCCGCTCATCAGCCAGAGGCTCGTGAACGCGCGCGCGGCGAAAAAAGCGCGACCATCGCGCGGACGGTGCAGATGCTCCAGGCTTTGCAGGAAGAACGCGAAGCCCACCAAAATTCCGCACAGGCGTAGCGCCGATTCGAAGGTCATGACGTTTCCTTGTCGAAGCGTCGGGCTTCCGAGACGAAAAGCAGGTCGTCATCTTCACGATCGGTCAGACGAAAAATCAGGAAGGGCCGCTTCGGCGGGGGTGGGTCGTAGTCATGGATCCGCTCTTGAATGTCGTTGACCGCACGGGCGGACTCTTCGGTCAGCACCTTTTCGGCGCGACCGTACACGTATAGGCGTTCGTTACCGGCGGCATTGAGGAAGATGTGGCCCAGCGCCCGCAGCCCCGGCACGCGCGCGGGGCGGGGGCGATACTCGCGCCAAGCGCCCAGATGATCCGCGAGGGGGTGGGGCACCCACGCGTACTCCAAACGGATGCCGGTGCCGATGCGGTCGAAAAAACGCCAGGACGGAATAAGGACGGGGGCCAGCCAACGCTTCATGGATGTGGGATAGGCTCGCCGGTGATTCAAGGCGAGTCAATTTGTGTCTCATCGTGGGAACGGCCGCCAGTTCTGATCAGTCGAGGTTTGGGTGGGACCCGGGCAGAATGTATTCATAGGCAGCGAACTGGAAATAAAGAAGGAGACGAGCACTAGGATTCGGACCACCCACCCTGACGACCCACTTATACGACAGCTTTGTTTTCACAACTTTGACTCAACGATGAAGAAACAAAATGCCGGTGGCTCGAGTTCTAGTGATCGTGTTCTTAAACTGAAAGAAGGACCAAGTTAGTTAAAACATAATGCATCGACAACCTCCCCGAACGAAGCGTAAGCCCTCCCTTAACGGGGAGGGCTTTTTTTTGCCAAAAATTCCGAGAGCGCTTTGTTGCCGTCGATCTTCTGATTCGAGAAGTCGACGTCCTGCCACTTGAAGTCGGAAACTTCGATGTTCCGCAGCTCACAGTTCGTGAAATCGCAACCGCGGATCTGACCGTCGCTCAATTCGACGTCGGCCCAAGTCGCGTCCTGGAACTGACCGCCGTGGATCTGCATATCGGAAAGAACGCAGTTCCGCCATTCGGCGCGCGTCCACTGGCAGCCATGGAACTGCAGGTCCGAAATTTCGCAGCTTTTGAAGTTCGCGTTGCGCAAGTGGCAGCCGTGCAGCTGGGCATCGTTCAGCTGCGTCGAAGCGAACTCGCTTTTCAAAAGTTTGCAGCCTTGAAATTTCAGATCGGAAAACTCGGTGTCGTCCAAGGTGACCCCATCCCACGAGCTGCCATTCAACGTCGTATCGGTCATCATCGAGGCGCGCAGTCCGACATGGGCAAGGGTCGAAGCTTGTAGGCGGTTGTCGCTGAACTCGGAGCCTTCGCTCATTTTGAGTTCCGAGATCTCCGATAGATTGATGTCATTGTCGGTGAATTCAAAATCTTCCCCTTCGGGCATCGTGAACTTCGAGGCGTTCACGCGGTTTCCTGCGGCGCCATCGTCGCTGATTTTGATTTTTGCCGCACCAAACTTCCCGGCCATCGTTCCGATTTTCCCTTTCAGGGCGCCTTGAACGAGGTGTTCGATGAACTCGCCAAGCTTCTCGGTGGAAAACTCGGGGGATAAGTCTTGGGGATTGTGGGTATCTTTCGCGTCCGTCTTTTCCGCGAGGGGTTCGATCAGCGCGCTCAAAAGCTCGGCGGCTTGCTCTTGCGAGATCTTTCCGCTCGCCTGCATTTCAAGAATTTTCTGAATTTCAGCGCGCATCGGACTTTCCTTTCTTAAGAGATTTTAATGCGGTTTCGAAATCGACTTCGCCCTCGGCCAGTTGATCGAGGACGGTGCGTTCACGCGGCGGTGTCGAGGGCGGTGCGGTGGTCGGTGTGGCCGCGAGCTTCATATTGATCGCGGAAAGCCGCGCTTTCACGGTCGGGTAGCTGATGCCCAGGGCCTTCTCCATGTCGCGGATACTGCCTTCGCAGTGCAGGAACAGACGCACGAAGTGAAGCTCGTCGCCGTTCAGAAGCTGCAGAGGATCGGTTTGGAAGTGGGCTTCGACGCTGAGGCCGCAGTCGCCGCACTCCAGGCGGCGGACGGTCAGTGGTGTTCGGCAGTGGGGGCAATCGGACAGAAGCGGGATGCTTTTCATGCCCCCAAACTGCGGTCAGATATTAAATAATTCAATATTGAAGTTAAATAAATTAATTATTGAGGGGAAAAATATTGAATTCAACCCCATTTTCAAGGACTTGATGCGATCAAGCGTGAGGGGGCCTACGGCAGATTGTTGCGGTTCCGGTAGCAACGCAGGCCCATGTTCTTGAAGTGCTCGGTCCCCACGCGCACCGAAACGGTCGCCGCGGTATTACTGCGGAACAGGGCTTGGTCGCCCTTCAGCACGATGTAATTGCCGGTCGTCTTCGACGGATTGCCCGCCGTGATTTCGAGCTTGGGCTTCGGGCGGTTCTCGACCGCCGTGGTGATGACGTACTTGCCGATGGGGCCCATGCGATTGCGCATGATCCGCACGTGCACTTTGCGTTTCAAGTTCAGCTTGTCGCCGTACACAAACGCCTTGCCGGGCGCTTCGGCCGCCAAGCTGTCCGCGTGTTTTTGCACGAGGATCTCGACGATGGGTTGACTCGCCGGAGGGGCTTGGTCACCGGGCGCGTTCGTGCACAGGACGTCGTACATTCCCGACCGATTGACGTTCGACGATTTCAGATCCGAACCCTGCAAGAGTCTGGATTGCACGACGGCCGCATTGTAGGTCCGAGCTTCGAAGTAGGCGACGCCGTTCGCGCTTTTCCCGCGTGCGGGAGAACAGTCGTGACGTTCCCAAGACAGACCGGCCGTCGTGATGCGCACCATCGCCTGAATTTTTACGGAGGACCTCGTCGCGCCACCACAACCGTTGGTCTCATCGGCCAAGGCGTAGACGCCGAAAGATGTATCCGCGGGTCCCTTCGCTCCGGCGGCGCGATCAACATCGGAATCATCCGAGGGCGGAGGCGGCTCGACGGGAACGTCGATGCCTTGGTGGGGATCGCCATTGCCGACCGCCGTCTTCAAGGCGTTCGAGAATTGCTGCGAGCAGTTCTGAAATGCGGTCACCGAAAATAGAATGGATGCGATGACAAGTAGACGCTTCATCCGAAATCCCCCGGTCTACAAAGTCTGGCAGACGAAGCCGAATATTTCCAATTTTCCGCGAGGTTAGCGGGGATTCGTCCCGCCCTGAGACGCGAACTTTTTGACGTCGAAATTTTGTCTACCGTAGCTTCGAGCTGAGCGTTAGCCTTGAGGAATGTCGAAGACGCGGGACTGGTCCACCGAGCTGGAAGAACTCGACGCCCAAATTAAGGGCGGCCGGATCGCCGACGTGCAAAATGCCTTGCGCGACATCGAAGCGCCCACGGTTCCCGAAGTTCTGCGACACCGGTTCGCCAACTTGTGCCGCCGCGTGGGGCTTGCGCCGCTCGGATTACGGATCCTTTCCGAGAACGTGCTGCTGGACGGGGAGCTTCGTCGCGATGCGCTTGCGCAAGATCTGATCGAATACGGCGTCGGGCTTCAGCGCGTGGGCGCCGTGCGTGAAGCGATGGGCATTTTGGGCGGTATCGACGCGAAGGCGTATCCCGAAGCGGATTTGTATCTCGCCTTCGGGGCGATCGTCTCTTGGGATTACGATGCCGCTTTGGGGTGGATCGATTCTTTTCTCGCGCGCACGGAAGAAAATCCCGGCGATCCTTACCGTCGCTTGGTCGCGCGCCTGAATCGCCTGGAGTGTTTGTTGATCACGGGACAGCACGATCATCTGGAGGCCTCGGCGACTGCGCTCGAAGCGGAGCTGCGCGCGCAGGGGCACACGTTACTTCTAGGTAACGCATACGAGATCCAGGCGCAGAGTCGGGTGGCGAAAGGACAATTCAACGAAGCGCTCGAGTCCTTGGCCTCGGCGCGTGAGCTGATTCCCGAATCCAACTCGGCGGACTCGTTGTTTATCTCGAAGTGGCAGGCGATCGCGCGCGCGCGTCGGGATCACTCGATCGAGAATATCCAAGAGGCCCGGTCCGAAGCTTTACAACTTGGCCACTGGGAAACTTTGCGCGATCTCGATTCGCAAGCGCTGCGAATCGCGCCCACGCAAGAGCTCGCGTGCTGGGTTTATTTCGGCACGCCGTTCGCCAGTTACCGCCGCAATCTGGAGCGCAACTTACAGTGGACGCCGCCCGCGGAAACCTGGGTCACGACCGATGTCATCATGTCGCGGCCGGCGGCCGAGGGCTTGGACATCGTGCTGGAGGACATCGGCGACGGTCGCGCGGGGCTCGCGCACCGCTTGATCTTGCTGCTGGCGAGCGATTACTACCGTCCCTTCCGTGGCGGCGAGATCTTCGCGCGCATCTTCGCCGACGAGCGTTTCAATCCGCAAACCTCCATGAACCGCGTGCATCAGCAGATCGGCGAAGCCCGCCAGCTGATCACGGAACTGAAGTGGCCTTTCCGTATCGACGAGGACGGCGGCCGCTATTCCTTACGTTGGACGGCGCCGGGTCGCTTGTGGGTGCGCAATCAAGAGCTGAATCTGGATGCGGACGCCGTGCAGGTCGCTTTTTTACGGAAGCATTTCGAGGGCCGCGATTTCGCCACCGCCGAAGCCGCCACCGTCATGGCGAAATCGGCGTCGAGTGCGCGTAGCTGGCTGTCACGCGCCGTTGAAAAGAATTTGCTGGGCCGCTACGGTAGTGGCGCTTCCATTCGCTACAATTTTCTCGCATAGGCAAAAGTCGAGATTCGGCCCCGGCGCGCGGGTTTCCCTGCCCAGGCCTTCGCCCGGTGGTGAAGATAAAACTTCATCACCCCGGAGGTTCGTATGCGCTTCGCCGTCATTCTTACGTTGCTGGCATTACCTTGGTTCGCCCAAGCCGACAAATACGTGATCTACGACGATCCCGAACAACCCTTGAGCGAAGAGCTGCACGCGTACCTGCAAGGTGAATCGCGCATCCTGACGATGGATCTCACCGCGGAAGAAGCGGACGAGATGCGCGCCGAAGGGATGGTCATCGAGCGCGTCGTGCAATTCAAAGTCACCGGCTGGGTCGACGAAACGCCCCACGCGGACGCGACGTGGGCGTCGGGCGCGATGAAAGTTCCCGAAGCGCACAAGCTTTCGAACACGAAAGGCGCCGGCAAAAAAGTCTGCGTCGTGGATACCGGCATCGACCGCAATCACAGTTTGCTCAAAGGCAAAGTGCACAGCGCGACCAGCAAGGTGCCCGGTTCGAACGAGTACGATCGCCAAGGGCACGGCACCCACGTGGCCAGCCTGATCGCGGGTTCGACCGATATCGGTGCGAGTGCGACCTCGGCGAAAATCATTTCGGTCAAAGCTTTGGGTGATGACGGCGTCGGCGACTCGGATTGGATCGCGCAAGCGGTGGAGTCTTGCGTGAAACAAGGCGCGCACGTCATCAACATGAGCCTAGGTTCGGACTTTCCTTCGGAGGTCATGCGCCGCGCGGTTCGTGACGCGCGTTCGGCGGGCGTGATCGTCGTCGCCGCTTCGGGTAACGAGGGCGGCTCGATCAGTTATCCGGCCGCTTATCCCGGCGTCGTCTCGGTCGGCGCGACCACAAGTTCGAAACAGATCGCGAGCTTCTCGAATCGCGGCGCGGGTCTGGGTTACGTGGCGCCGGGACAGTCGATCCAGGGCGCGCGGGCGGGCGGAGGCACCGTCAATATGAGCGGCACCAGCATGGCGGCACCGTTCGCGGCGGGCATGATCGCGATGCGTTTGGCGAAAGGAACGAAGTCATTGGGCGTGAACGATTTGGGATTCTCTTCCAGTTTGCAGGGCGCGGGACAAGTCGACGCGCTGAAGACCGCGGGCAAATAGCCCGCGCGACTTATCCGGGGTTCTTCCCCAGAACCCACTTCCGCAAAAGATCCATGCGGTGACAGGTTTCGATGATCAGGCGTTGTTTCGCGACGCCGTTCGGAGAATCGACCACGCGGCACCGCATGACCAACTCCGTTTGATTATGGTTGAGCGTCACGATGACGATCGCGTCCGTCGGGAACGGCACGGGATCTTTGATCTTCATTCCCGCCAGCGAGATGTCGATCGTTTCGGTCCGGATGACTTTGCCTTTGAAATCGACGGTCGCGGGAATCCTCATCTGGAAACGCGGCAAGATCCGTCCGTCGCGGGTGAGCGAACGGGTGATCGTTTTCGTTTGGGTCTGCGTTTTTTCGCCGTGGGGGGCGGCTTTCGCGATCGGGATTGCGGGCTGCGTGTCTTCCTCGTAAGCCTCGGTCATCGGTTTCACGGGGATGGGCGGCAGGTTTTGCAGTTGGCCGGCGTTGTTGATGAACTCCACCAGATCGGGTAGCGGTGACCAGTCCTTCGCGCCTTCGTACCACACGAACCAATCTTCAAGGCCGGCGAGTGAAAAGCTGCGGACGAGCGCGTTCAACTGCACCAAGCGCAGTCCGTCGATACGGATCTGATCGGGGCCCTGGAACAAACTCCAGAAACCGTCTGCGGGTGAGATCTGTTGATCAGGCAAAGTTGAACCTCTCATCTCCAGCAGAAACGATTCGGCTTTCATTTTCAACCTGACCACGGACTTCCTCTCGACGTACGTCGGGCCACGAATGCAAAAGCCCCGTGTCGTACGACACGGGGCTTTCGGTTCCATCGGTCCGCCGTTACCGGCGCGTTAATGGAAGTTCTGATTTAAGCTGACCGTTACGGTAGAGATTTCGGCGAACGGCCCGAGATCAGACCGATACCGAAGCTGATGATCGCCAGGACCAGGAAGACGACCAGCAAAGTTTGTCCGATATCAACGGACAGACCGGCCAGGCCTGTGGCTCCCAGAACGTAAGCGACCAATGCCAAGATAAAGAATGCGAGTGCTGCGCGTACCATGATTTCCTCCAGTGTTTGTTCGTTTTCAAGAACGCCGACTGGAGGCTATTGCAAGGGCAGAACCAAGAGTTCCGCCCCCTTTTTCAGGAGAAATTCCCCACTACTCCGCGCTACGGCGGGGGAACTTGCGGCGTTGCTGGGACTCTTCACGAAGGCTGGGCCCTGCACCGCCACGTTTCACGGGACCATCGCCTTCGGTCCGGGCGCCATCGTTTTTACGGAAGGCTTTGCGGGGGCCGGCGGGTTTGGGCGCGTTCGCGTTCCAAGCGCCGGGCTTGCGGGGACGGCTGTCACCGTCATCGTCAAAGCGGCGCGGGGGACGGCTTTCGCCTTCATCGCGGCGGAAGTAGGGCTTGGATGCGGGACGCTCCGAGCGTTCACCAGCGGCACCTTCGCGACGGCGCCAGGGCGACGTGCGTTCCGCGGGAGCGTTGTCACCACGGTCGCGGCGAGCGTATCCGCCGCCACTGCCGCCGCTTCCGCGACTGTAGCGACCGGCCGACGGGCGACGTTCGTCGCGATCCGACGAATCGTCACGCGAGAATTTGCGCTTACCGAAGGGACGATCCGAAGCCGCCTCCGGAGTGGCGACGGGCGTGGCCTGCATCAGGTCGGGCGAGATCAGCGCGAGCAAGCGCGCCGCGATCTCTTCGCGGGTCATCTCTTTGATCGCTTCGCCCCAAACGGAGCTGACGCGCTCCAAACCTTCGGGATGAGTTTCCGCGGTTTGGAATTTCAAGAACAACTGCGCGAGTTTCTTTTCTTTGAGGATACGGTTCGAGGGAATCACACCCTCTTTCATCTTCACGCCCGTGCGCTTTTCGCAGCGGCTGATCAGCTGGCGCTGCGCCGGCGAGACGAGGCTCATCGCGATCCCGGGCTTCCCGTTCCGCGCGGTCCGTCCGATACGGTGGACGTAGTTTTCGGTCTCGCGGGGGATCGAGTAGTTCACGACGTGAGTGATGTCTTGCACGTCGATACCGCGCGCGGCGACGTCCGTGCAGACCAGGATCTGAAGCTTACGCTCACGGAACGAACGCAGCGTGCGCTCGCGCGCTTCTTGCGTTTTATCCCCGTGCAGACAATCGACTTTGTAACCGCTGTCGACCAGGCGTTGGGTCAAATCCGAAACTTGCACTTTCGTCTGACAGAAAATCAAACCGTAGAAGTCGCCCGCGTCTTCGATCAGTTTGCCGAGGACGTCGGGTTTATTCGACTCGCGGGTGACGTAGTAGATCTGTTGAAGCGCATCGGGAACTTTGTTTTTCTGAGTCAGCTCCACGCGCGCGGGCGTGGTCAGGTAGTTGTCGGCGATGCGACGGATTTCGGGCGACATGGTCGCCGAGAACAGCCACAAACGCGACTGACCTTCGGGGATCGCTTCCAGAATCGTTTCGATGTCTTCCTGGAAACCCATCGAGATCATCTCGTCCGCTTCGTCGAGGACGAGGGCCTTCAACGAGTCCAAACGCAGGTTGCCGCTGCGCAAATGATCCAGCAAACGGCCGGGAGTCCCGACGATGATCGGCACGCCCGAGCGCAGCGCGCGCAGCTGGTCCGAATAGCCCGAACCTCCGTAAACGGCGGCCGCGCGCAGACCCATGTCCTCGCCCAATTTGTTGATCTGAGTCGCGACCTGTAGGGCGAGTTCGCGCGTGGGGCAAAGGATCAAGGCTTGGAGGGCCTTCATTTTCGGATCGAGATTGTTCAGAAGCGGCAGCGAAAAGGCCGCGGTTTTGCCTGTCCCGGTCGGCGCCAAGCCGATGAAATCACGGTCGAAATCCTTCAGCAGCGGAATGGACTCCGCTTGGATGGGAGAGGGCTTTTCGAACCCGAGCTTGGACAAGGTCGCAAGAAGGCGTTCGTTCAGGTTGAAGTCAGCAAATGAATTCAAAAGGATTCTCGTTTCTTCGAAGAGTCAGGCTGGTTTAGCAGATTATGCTGCGTCGTGCTAACAATTCAGATTTGATGAAGGAAATACAGCCGTGACCACCGCGCGGGCTTTTGTTTGAATGCGGGCGCATGATCCATAGCACATTCGACGCCTTCGCGCAATTCCTGCACCGGAAATCCGAAGAAGCGAAACGCCACAGCCTGCGCCTCGTGGGTCCCCGGATGGGGCCTTGGCTCCATTCGACCTTGGTGGCGGTCGTCGTCCTTTTCGTGCTCTATCTTGTCCTGGTTCTGATCGATACGACGTTTGATCTCGGTCTGTTGCCCTTTCTGACCCGCGCGGTGGAAGCGGCCCCCCAAGGAGGTCCTCGATGAAGCCCCGGCTGCTGTTCGGACTCGCGCTCGTGGGACTGTGCGGGTTGGCCGCAGGCGCCTGGTGGGCGCAGCGGTCGGCCGGGATCAACCATGTCGTCATTGAAACTCCGGACGGCACACCCGCGGTAAGCGAAACGGAAGAACTCGCGGACGTTGCGGCCGCGCCCACGGGCGGCGCTCCTCTCACGCCGGAAGAAACGCAGCGCTTGGTTGAGCTGCGCGGCTGGCTTCGGGAAGAGGCCCGCGCGGTCAATCGGACCGGCGTCGATGAAAACGCGCGCCTGCGCGAGATTCAAAACAAACTGCGCAAGTTCACGCCGACCGAGTGGGGCGAGGTCGCCCGGCAAATCTTGGATACCGAAGGTCCCGCGAACGAGCGGGTGCTGTCCGCCTTCATGATGGGGTTGGGAGGCTTCTTCGATCTCGCCGCGGTGGAACGGGTGCTCGACGAAAAGCTGCCGGAAGGCCCCGCTCGTCCGCACAGCGAAGAGGAAGTGCGCCTGATGCGCGAGCGCAGCCTGCGGTTGATGGTCATCGACGGACTCATCAGCGAGGCGAAAAAAGATCCCTCGAAGCGGGACTTATTAGCGCAAGCGATTCGCCGTATTGACGATCCTTATTTGCGCGACTTGGCAAATCAACGCGCCCGGGCTGAAGGGCTCGAATAAGTGAGCTCTCGCTCGGAAAGCTGAATTTTCTAACAGAAAGATCTTGGCGGCGCGTGCGCACGGTGTTCGTATCTCCGTGCTTCACGTAACGCTTGATCTTATGAGGGGGAATTCATGATCAGGGATGGTCGTTTCGTATCTTTATTGTTCGTGCTGGTGGTCGGTTTCACGGCTCAAGCCCAGGCGCAAATCTCAATCAATCCGAACCCGGCGAAAGAGTGCATTCCGCAGAGTGAAATGGCGGCGATCGTCCGCGATTTCCCGCAGTTTCGCAATCTGGCGGGCGGCGACTACTGTCTGGACGGCTCGGAAACCGCGAACCTGATCGACAGTTTGATGTTCATGCGCAAAACGCGCTTCGAAAACAATATGCCCGTGAGTTCGGATGAGCTCTTCTCGGGCCGTTTCGCGAAGGACTGGTACGGTTACTTCGAACAGCGGATCACCGACATCAATATCCAAGGCTCCTGCCCCAAGGGCGTCGGCGCTTTCGTTTATATGTGGGGTTCGACGATGTACGTCTGCCCGATGATGTTGTCGGCGAATTTCACTTCGCTGGATCGCGCGAGCGTCATGATGCATGAGGCCCGTCACATCGACGGCTATCCGCACGTCACTTGCCGCAAAGGACCCCGTTCGGGCATCCAGGGCGCCTGCGACACGCGCATCAGCGACGGCGGATCTTACGCGGTCTCGGTCGAGACTTACGCGCAGATCGCACGTTACGCTCCCGACGTCCACCCCGCGCTGCGGGCTTACGCGAAGTCGTCGGCTATCACCTACGCGGACGAGGCTTTCGACACGACCGTGCGCGTGGGCCGCGATCCCAAATTCGTTCTCATGACGAAGAACAAAGAGTTCGTTTCTTTGGACGCGACTCAAGGTTACGCGACCACGGCGCTGGGCCAGGCTCCCGAGCTGGGCCGTTTGATCATGCGCGCGCAGCACATGATCCTTTTTCCCGAAGACAAATCGGGCCAAGCCCGTTACGTCTTCGCGCGCGGCGAAGGTGAAATCGCGCAACAGGCCGGCGATATCGCCGCCGATTACAACTCGCAGTCGCCCGCCGACCGCGCGAAGTGGGTCGACGTTCATATGTCGGCGCAGTGGACGGCGCGCGTGTTCGCGGATCGCGTGCGCTTCCAGTGCGATCCCCGTAGCGACGCAACTCGCGACGTGACGATCAACGGCGAACGTCCGAAAACTCTGGTCTACCCGAACGGTTACGACCGCGGCGCGACCAGCGTTCAACTGCAGATGGAAAGCGGCAAAGTTTACGACCTGACCTGCGAGCGTGGCTCGGGCGTCGTGCGGGCTTCGACCGTGACTCTGGACCGTGTGTTCAAACGTCTGTACCGCTCGGGCGCCGAGACCCTGGGGCTGGGCGACGACGGTAAGCTGTACCGGGTGGCGAACGGTCAATCGACCGCGATTTCGACGGCTTTCGACGGTCGCATTCACGACCTGGCTCCGTCGGCGGGTTATTCGTTCTTCGATAACTAAATTCGGACGACATTCGCGAAAGAAAAAAGGAGGGGAAACCCTCCTTTTTCTTTTCGGCACGATCGATCTTTCTCGCGCCTATTGCAGGCCGTAACGTTCGCCGTGCATGAGGCGGATCTGACTGAACTCCTCCCAGGCGGCTTCGTTGTCGTCCATCTGCAGGGCCGCGATCACGCGATCGAGCTGGTCCTCCATGGTGGCGAGTTCGCCGCGGAATTCATTCACGACCATGGTGCGGTCGCTGCCGGTCAATCCCGCCGCCGCGGGGGGCGTTTGCCGATTCAAAATCTGCAATCGCATGGACATGTCGCGGATCAGGCCTTCCGAGTTCATATTCATCTCGGGTTCGGTGATCTGTTGTCCCAAACGGATGTAGTTTTCGCGTACGGCGGTCCACTCGCTGTTCAACGCGGCCAACGTGGCGGCGTCGATCGGCGTGGTCACGCTTCCGGTCGGATTCGACAGAGGCAAGCCCATTCCCGAGTTGAAATCGTTCATCGGAATCGATCGATTGGAATCGATGGTTCCCACCGCCGACATGGCGGTTGTGCCGATCGCGGCCATTCCCAGGCAGAGGGAGCCAGCGATCATCAGTTGTTTGCGACTTAGGTTACTCACTTGACACCTCCTTCTCTCCGCACATCAACGAAGCAAAGGCGGGTCCTCGAATTGGCAGCCAAAACTCCCCAATTGACGCCGCAAAATCCGACGGTCAGCGACGACGAATGAAGCGGTAGGTGAGGCGGCCTTGCTGGTGAAACTCTTTTTCCACAGCGACCGCCGCATTTGTCCCGTCCAGTTCGTACCACGAGCGATCTTGGCCGTTGCGTGAGCGCGAATGGAAGGCGTCGACCCCTTGTTTTTGGTCCAGCTGCACGGGATCACGATAGGGCGTCGAGCGGGCGTGCGGATCGCAGTTGAATTTTTCCTCGAACGCGAGCGGGTGCTGAATTCCCCCGGAGATCCACTTCGCTTGTTTCTGATCCCAGTAAAGAAGTTCGATGGACCACGGCTGCGGTGACGCGGGATTCGCGTGCGCTTTCAGGCAGCGCGCGAGATCCGCGATCAATCGGTGGTGCGGCGTTTCGGGAATGGGCTCCCCCGCGGCGTTTCCGTAGGTCGAGGCCATTTCAAATTCCACGATGTTTCCACGAATGGCGATTACGCGGTAGCGCTCGGAAGAATAGGGCGCGCCCGAAGCTTCGCTGTAATCCCAGATCCATTCTTGCCCGATGCGGAAGCTCGAAGCCGTGACGGTCGGCAGCGGATTGGTGGCGGGCACGGGGGCGGCGAGGGCGGTGGACAGCAAAAACGAGAAAAGCACGGAAACTCCTTTGTCCGTGAAGGGCTAGCGGGGCAGCGGGATGATATCGGTTTCACCGGGAACTTGCGGGAAGCTGCCGTCCGCCCACGCGGCTTTGGCGGCATCGATGAGCGCGCGGCTGGAGGCGACGAAGTTCCACTCGATGAATCGTTCTTCCGGGAACGCTTCACCGCCGAAGAGCACCACGTGCGCGGGGGCTTGGGCTTTCAATGTCGTCGAGCCGGTCTCACCTAAAAAGTAACACTCTCCCGCGGTGGCGGTGATCGTGCCGCGCGGGCTTTCGAAGGACACTTCTCCGTCCAAGACGTAGAAGGCGCTTTCGTGCCCGGGCACTTGCGCGGGGGCGCTGCCGCCCGCTTCGATTTTCACGTCCACGAAATGCAGGGGCGAGTACGCTTTGACGGGCGAACGCGTCCCTTGAAATTCACCCGCCACGACCCGCAGGTGCGCGCCGGGAATTTTCATTTCGGGAATGGTGTTCGCCGGATGGTGGGTGAAGGAAGGTTCGACCTTTTCGTGCGCGACGGGCAGCGCAACCCAGAACTGCAAAAGATGCAGATGGTAGGCGCGGTCGCGGAGTTCTTCGGGAGTCTTCTCGGAGTGGGCGATGCCGCGTCCGGCGGTCATCCAGTTCACATCCCCGGGGCGCAGCACTTGTTTGTAACCGAGCGAGTCGTGGTGCAGGACCGCGCCTTCGAGCAGATAGCTCAAAGTCGAAAGCCCGATGTGCGGATGCGAGCGCACGTTGAAGCCGTCACCGGCCGCGAAGGGCGTCGACGGAAAATGATCCAAAAAAATGAAGGGGCCGACGGTGCGCTTTTGCGACCACGGAAGAACGCGTTTGATCTGCGGTCCGCCGACGTGGGCGGTGCGCGGCGGAATGGCATAGGGGATTTCGTTATTCATGCGGGATAAGCTAGGCGCCCCGCTTTCACGCGGTCAAAGGTCTTGATCGCTGGGCCAGGACGCAGCAAAAAGAAGGTCGATGGATTTACCGCTCTTCTTTCTGTTGGTGCTGGGCTGCGCGTTGATGGTGTGGGTGCCGCTTGTGCTCGCGCAGATCGACGCGTCACTGCGTCCCGGAGGCGGACTGCGATTTTGGCTTTTGCGGGTGGCGTCACTGACGGCGATCCTGAGTCTCCTCTTCCCGGCGGGCTCGGCGATTTCGGGAGCGCTCGCGCTCGGTTGGGGACTTCTCGGTCTTTACGCGGCATTTGCGGGGGTACGCCGCCTTCTTTTCTGGGGCGTGATCGGTGGCGCGCGCACGGCGGTGGGTTACGGACTGCTCGGACTTGCCGGGGGCGTCGTGTGGTTCGGGGCCGCGCGCACCGAAGCCGCCTTTCTGGGATTCGATGAGCCTTGGAAAACCCTGACCGCGATTCATTTTCATTACGCGGCGGCGATCCTTCCGCTGGGCTACGCCTTGATGGTCGCGCGGATCGAGGACTTGGGGCGAGCGGGCCCGGCGCGGGCGGGGGCCCTCGCGCTTTTTGTTTGGTTCGTTGGTTTTGCGGCCGTCGCTCGCGGCATCAACGGCTCTCCCACGCTCGAAAAGATCGGCGCCGTGCTGATGGCGTGCGCGGGCGCGATCTTGCTGGTGACGAGCCTTCGAGTTCACCGCGAACTCGCACGGGGAGTGATTTCCAAACTTCTTTTAGGAACCTCGGTTCTTGCGGGAGCCGTCGCGTTGACGCTCGCGGTGCTTTACGCCTTTCGCACGGGGAAGCTCGCCGAGTTTTCCGCCATGGCGAAGACTCACGGGGTGCTGAACGCTTTCGTGTGGCCGCCCGCGCTTCTTTTTTTGGCGGTTTGGAACGGTTGGAGTCTGTCGGAACCTCGCGAACGTCTGCCTTTCGCGCGCTGGTCCGCCGGTCGCAAAGTCGGCGCGGCGTTTTTCGATCCCCACGTGATCGCGGGACACGCGCGCGGATTGACGGATCGTTTCGCGGAGCTCGCGCGCGCGGAGTTCGATCCCGCTCAAGTCGATCCCGGCGTTCGCGACTTTTACGAGCGGACCGCGGACTTCGAGCTGGACGTCACGGCGACCTCGGCGCCGGCCTTCGCGTGGCTCTGGCGCAAAATGGTGGGGCCTTGGTTCGGACGGCGCGAGCAGTTGCACTTGCCTGACCGTGACAAAAAAATCGCGGGACGTATCGTGACGCTGGACGAATCCCGTGACGGACGCGCGCGTCCGCGCGGTTGGATCCGGACCGACGTGGCGACGGGAAAAGCGGTTTACGTCGCGGCCTACGCCGTTCACGCGCGCGAGGGCGCGAGCTATATGAATATCGCCTTCCCTTTGCCTTTCGGAAATATGACGAGCATCCTGTTACCGGTTCATCATCCGGTGAGATCCGGCGGTTTGCGGCTGACCACGCTGAGCGGGGCGCGGCCTTCGGGCGATCAAGGCGTCTTCGCGGTCGTCCGCGGTCACGGGTTGCGTTTGCCGTTGAACGAGACGATCGACGTTTGGCGCGAAGGTGAAATCTTGTTGGCGGAGCATCGCATGTGGTTCTTCGGCTGGCCTTATTTGACCTTGAACTACCGGATGCGCACGGGAAAGGAAAAGGCATGAGGCGTTTGATTTTCGGTCTGGCGATTCTTTGGAGTCTCACGATCCACGCGCAAACCGAAATCAAAGGCGAGCACTCGGCCCTGCGCGTGTTCGCTTTGCAGTCGCAAATTCTCGACGGCGATGAGGTCGACCTTGCGCTGGATTTTAAATTGGATCCCGAGTGGCACATCTACTGGCAAAACCCGGGGGACTCGGGCGCGTCGCCGAAAGTGAATGCCGTCGGCGCCGAAATCCGCAGTTGGGCTTGGCCCGCTCCGGAGCGGATCCCGATCCCACCGCTGACCAACTACGGTTACAACGAGCGCGTGCTGTTCCCGCTGAAAGTGAAGCCCGCGGCGGGGGCACGCGAGATCGTCCTGGAGCTGGAGTGGCTCGTCTGCAAGGTCGAATGCATTCCGGTCTTCGGCACGATTCGCTGGCCGTTGAACGTCGGCACCGCGCGCGCAGAGATGGCCGCGGATCATCCGGACCGCCGACTTTGGAACGAGTTCGCGGCGCGCGTTCCCGCCGCGAGCGGCGGCCCCGCGTTCACGGTCGTCCGCGCGAATGAATCGGAAATCGTCTATCGCGTCACCGGCATCGAGGGCGCGCGCGAGATCTTCGTCTTCCCGAACGCGCCGCAAATTTTCACGACCCGCGCGCCTCAGGTCACGGCCGCCGACGGAGGTTTCGAAATCGCGCTGCCGTTCGCGATGAACCGGGACGCGGGTCTTGAGCGGACGAAGCTCACGGTCGTTTTGCAGGACGGGACCGCGTCCCGCGCCTACGAGACCGAGGTGTCGCTGAGGTCTCCGCCACTCGCGCTCGCGCGCATTCTGCTGTTCGCGTTTTTGGGCGGCTTGATTTTGAACCTGATGCCGTGCGTGTTCCCCGTGTTGGCGCTGAAGGTGTTCAGCATCGTGCGCGAGCCGGATCGCGCGGCGGTTCGACGCTCAGGTTGGCAGTACACGGCGGGCGTCTTGCTGTCGTTCCTCGCGCTTGGCGGAGGGTTGATGATCCTGCGCGCGGGGGGCGAGGCCCTGGGCTGGGGTTTTCAACTGCAGTTCCCGGGCTTCGTGCTCGCGATGCTGATTCTTTTCGTGTTGATGGCCTTGAACTTCGCGGGGCTATTCGAACTCGGGACCGGCGTCATGAATTTCGCGGGCCGGTTCGCGGGGGGCACGGGTTCGTTCGGCACCGGCGTGCTGGCCGTCTTCGTGGCGTCACCCTGCACGGCGCCTTTCATGGGGTCGGCGCTCGGCGCGACTTTGCTTTTGCCCGTGCCGGCCGCGCTTTCGGTTTTTTTAACTTTGGGATTGGGCCTCGCCTTCCCGGTGCTGTTGTTCGGTGAAGTCCCGGCGTTGGGTCGACGTTTACCGAGGGCGGGCGCGTGGATGGAGACCTTCAAACAGTTCATGGCTTTCCCGATGCTCGCGACCGCCGCGTGGCTGCTGTGGGTGCTGCAGTTCCAAACGGGCCCGAACTTCATGTTGCAGGTTCTTTTCGCGCTGATCTTGATCACCTTCGCGATCTGGTGGGCGGGGCGCGCGCCGCGCACCGGGGTGAAGCTGGCCGCGACGATCGTGGCGTTGGGCGCCGTCGTCTGGGTCGGCGCGGGCGTGCGCACGGCACGTCCCGTGAGATCGGCAAGTTCCGCGACGGACGCACGGGCGAAGTACTCGGCCCAAGCCGTGACCGAGGCGAAGGGAAAAACTCCCGTCTTCGTCGACTTCACCGCTTCGTGGTGCATCACCTGCCAGGTCAACAAGCTCAACGTTTTGAATACCGACTCGATTCAACAACTTTTCCACACTCATAATGTCAAACTGCTGAAAGCGGACTGGACCGACCGCGATCCCGAAATCACGAAGGCCCTTGCCGCGTTCGGACGGAACTCCGTCCCGCTGTACGTCTATTATTCAACCTCGGGTGAAGTGAAAGTCTTGCCTGAGATTCTGACCCACGACATGATCAACGAACTTTTCGCCCCCTAAGGAGGACACATGAAGACACTCGTTACCTTGTTGGCCCTGACGCTCGCGATTCCCGCCTTCGCCCAAACGGAAATCAAAGTCGATAGCCCCGCTCCCGCGTTCTCGGTGAAGGATGCGAGCGGCAAAGCCCACAGCTTGGCCGACGCGAAAGGCAAGTGGGTCGTTCTGGAGTGGTACAACAAAGATTGCCCCTACGTCCGCAAGCACTACGATTCTAAAAACATGCAGGGCCTGCAGACCAAATACATGGCTCAAGGCGTGACTTGGTACACGGTGATTTCGTCGGCGACCGGCAAGCAGGGTTTCCTGGCGAATGCGGAAGTCGCGCCGAACTTCACTAAAGAAGGCGCGAAGCCGACCGCGGTCCTGATCGACACCGACGGCGCGATGGGTAAGGCGTACGGCGCGAAAACCACGCCCCACATGTACGTGATCAACCCCGAAGGCAAAGTCGTCTACGCGGGCGCGATCGACGACAACAACTCGGCGAACCCCAAGGTCATCCCCACGTCGAAGAACTTCGTCGCGGCGGCACTGGAAGCCGGCATGGCGGGCAAACCCGTCGAAACGAAGGCGACCGCGGCTTACGGTTGCGCCGTGAAGTACAACTAGTTCGAATAAAGTGAGGGGCTCGGTCCACCGTGCCAACGCTGTACGGGACGGGGACCGCGCCTTAAGCTGGACTCGATGATCCAATTTCTAAAAGACAAACTCGCGCATCGTCCGAAAACCTCTGCCCAAAGCTGGGCGCAGTACTACGCCGCGAACGAAGCCCTGTTCGGCTCGTTGATCTTCATCGGCGGTTTCGTTTTCGATATTTTCACGCTCTCCGATTACGATGATCCCTTCGCGCTGATTCAGCAGAGCGTGTATCTCGTATTGATCGGGCTCTTCATCTATCTCGAGACGCTCGATAACCGACAGTCCCTGACGCTGCCGCCGTGGGCGCAAAAGGCGTGGGTCCTGCGCGAAATCGGGATGCATTTCCTGCTCGGAAGTTTGCTAAGTCTGTATTCGCTGTTCTTCTTCAAGTCCGCATCGCTCGCGACCGCGCTGATTTTCATGATCGCCATGGCCGCGCTGCTCGTCGCGAACGAGTTCCCGCAGCTGCAACGGCGGGGACCGATCATCCGGTGGGCCCTCTGGACCTTGTGTTTGATGTGTTTCCTGCAAATCCTGATGCCGATTCTGTTCACCTACGTCGGTTTGATCCCGTTCTTGTTCGCATGGACGATTTCGGGACTGGTGCTTGCTTGCGTCGCTTGGCTGTTGACCCGCGCGTTCACCTCGCAGTTGCGTGAAACGCGTTCGCTGTTGTGGCCCTCGGCCGCGGCGCTCGTGGTTTTCTTGGTTTTGTACATCTTCAAGGCCGTGCCGCCGGTGCCGATCGTGCTGAAGGACATCGGGATCTTCCATAAAGTCGAAAAAGTGGGCGACGCCTACATCCTGACGGAAGAGCGTCCATGGTGGAAATTCTGGCATCGCGGCGACCAGGACTTTCAGGCGAAACCCGGCGATCTGATCTACGCCTACTTCGCGATCGCGAGTCCGGGACGCATTCAAGACCAGATCAAGCTGCGCTGGATGTTCAAGGATCCGCGCGCGGGTTGGACGTCGATGGATGCGCAGAACATCGCGATCCGTGGCGGTCGCGGCGACGGTTACCGCGGCTTCGCTTTCAAGAAGAACTATCAAGAGGGGAAATGGCGCGTGCAGGTCGAAACCTCCGACGATCGCGAGATCGGGCGGCTGTCTTTCGAAGTGACGAAAGTTCCCGCGCCACCTGCGGGCGAAGCGCCGGCCACGCACTCGCGTTCCGCGCCGGGAACGGGCGATCAGGCGCCCGCCGTTTCGCTCCCCGGCTTGGCCGAGCCGCCCGCGCCGCCTCCGCCTCCGCCTTCGACCGAGACCGAGACCGAGGACGCGCCCGTGCCCGAGGCTCCGTCCGCGGGGGATGACGTGGATCCGCTTCCTCCTTCGGTTGAAGAGGTCACGGAGTGATCACGAGCACCCGTCGTCTCGGTTTTCTGCAAGTCGCGCTGTCCGGCGTGTTCTTCGGCAGCCTTTCGCTTTTCGGAAAGACCGCGTTCGAGGCGGGCGTCCTGCCGGGCGAGTTCCTCGCGCTGCGGTTTCTGGGCGCGGGGATTTTGTTGTTTTTGTGGATCCTGCTGACCGGCGGAAAACTGCGTTTGAGCGCCAAACACATCGCGATCTGCGCGGGCCTCGGCATCGTCGGCTACGCGCTTTTTTCGTTTCTTTTCTTCCGTTCGCTGGTGGATTTGTCGTCGGCGTTGTCGGTGCTTCTGCTGTACCAGTATCCGTGGATCGTCGCGGTCGCGGCCTCGCTTTTTCTCGGTGAAAAGATTCAACCGCGGCAATGGCTGCTGTTTCCGCTTCTTGTTGTGGGTTTGGGGCTGGTGATCGGTTTTGATTACGAGATGCGGTCACCCGTGGGACTGCTTTACGGGTTCGGGGCGGCGGTTTTTTATTCCGTCTACATTTTGCTCGCGCGTTTCTCGCTGAAAAGCGTTCCGGCTTTGTCGGCGGTCGCGTGGATCCAGCTTTTCGCGGGCCTGGTGCTGTTCGCCATTCACTTTCGCTCGGAAGAGCGGGTCGTGGAGGTGATGACCGTTTCGGCGTGGCCGCTCGCGCTGACCATCGTGTTTCCGACCGTGCTGGCGATGTCGCTTTTCATCTCGGGCTTGCAGAAGTTGAAAAGCTGGGAGGTCTCGATCGTGTCGACGCTCGAGCCGCTGACGACCATCGTGCTGGGCGCGTGGTTTTTGCGTGAATCCCTGGCGCCCTTGCAAAGCTTGGGTTGCGTGGTGCTGATGCTCGCGATGCTGGGACTTGCGCTGACCGAGCGGAGCGCCCCTAAAATCAGCGGATAAATTTCTTCAGGCTGTCGGGCGTGAACGGGGCCAGCAGCACGCGAGGTTCGCCCGTGTTCCAGCAGGCGTCGCTCCCCGGAGTGAACTCGCGCGCGTGAACGCGGAGAAGCCGCGGCGGTTCCTCCCCGAACGGAGATTCACGCAGCAGCGCCATCACGGCGGGCCGCCCTTCGCCGATGCCGTCCAGAAGGTGCATGAACCAAGGACTGTAGTTCAACCAATCCGCGCTCCGTACCGAGAGCGAAAGAAACCACATCTGCCAGTCGAGTCGCGGTTGGTGGGGCGCGATCCAAGATCCGCAGTCTTCAGTGCGATCGGGCTTCCATTTGAAGCGGTAAGGTTGCCAGTGGATGCCGTCGCGGGTGCCCTCGATAGAAACTTCAACCCGTTCGGTCGTCATGACGGCGAACAATCCGTAGCTCGAGTTCACCCGCGTTTCGATGAACGTCATCAGCACCGGGTCCAAGCGCGTGAAGGCGTCGCTCGCGAAAGGACGTAGGCACCACAGCAGCGATACGACGATCAAAACTCCGCCGGCAGTGCGTGCGAAGAGCGGTGCGATCTCGCCGCGGGGGCGTTCACGACCGGTTTCCATGAAAGCGAAAAGGGCGAGCGTGGCGCTCAGCAGATTGAAGAAAGCGTAGTTGCCGGTCAGCGCGATCACGACTTGCAGAAGGATGAAGGAGCCGGCGGCGGTCTGACGGGCGCGTCGACCCAGGAACAGCATGAAGCCTCCGCCGATCTCGAGCGCGAGGGTCGATACGGTCATGAACTTCTTCACGATGTCCGGAAGCATCTCGAAGAAAGGCGCGAGCGGGGTCGGCAAAGGTTGCGTCCAAAAGTGATAGTGCAGGGCCGTCAGGTCCGCCCAGGTCGGATCGCCGCTTTGCAATTTCACGCAGCCCGAAAGGAACATGAGTTTGAAAAGCGCGACGCGTCCGGCCCAAACGGGAAACGCGGAATCCAGGCCCCACCGATCAAGCAGCGCGGCGAGAACGAGCACTTCCAGAAGCAGCGTGTCCCATTGGAAAGACAGAAAGGGCCCGCCTCCGTTCATCAGGATCAACGCGAGTGGATAAAAAAGCAGCCAGGCGAAGAAACGAACTCGGGGCAGGAAGGACGCTAGACTTAAACCCACGAGAGTCCACGACAAAGCCCCGACTCCCGCCCCGGGCGTGAGTCCGAAGATCTCCGGGTAACGTAATGGAGACAGCCCGCCCGAGCCCCAAAGCCCCGGCGCTTGCAGCGCGGCAGAAAGCGCGAAGAAGAAAAGCGAAGCCGAAACTCCGGCGTAAAACAGGCGGCGCATATTCGCTTTCAAGCGTAACGGAATCGGCGCGGAAACTCCTCCATTTTCAACTCGAGCAAGACGTCAATTTTTGCCCAAATTGTCGTGACATTTCGCCGCCTGATCCCCAAGTTAGGGGCTCAATTTTTCTGCTCCCGAAAGGACGCCAATCGATGGAAATGACCCCGATGATGAAGGACCATTTTTCGAAAGAAGATCTTTTGGAGTGCGGGCACGGACGGATGTTCGGCCCCGGAAACGCGAAGCTGCCGCTGCCCCCGATGTTGATGGTCGACCGCATCACCAAGATTTCGAAAGAGGGCGGCGCGCACGGCAAGGGCTACCTCGAAGCCGAAATGGATCTGCATCCCGACCTTTGGTTCTTCAAATGTCACTTCGAAGGCGATCCCGTCATGCCCGGTTGCTTGGGCCTCGATGCCCTTTGGCAGATGGTCGGCTTCTACATGGGCTGGCTGGGACATCCCGGTGTCGGTCGCGCGCTCGGCGCGGGCGAAATCAAGTTCACGAACCAGGCGTTGCCGCACAACAAAAAGATCACTTACCGTATCGACTTTAAACGCATCCGTTCGGGCGCGCTCACGATGGGAATCGGCGACGGCACCATGCACATCGATGGCAAACCCGCGTACGTCTGTAACGATTTGAAAGTCGGACTGTTCAAACTTGAAGAACTTCAAGGAGGCCAAGCGTGAGACGCGTCGTCGTCACCGGGATCGGCATCATCTCGCCGATCGGCAATGGTAAAAAAGATGTGACCGAATCGCTCAAAGCGATGAAGTCGGGAGTCGTGAAATCCGAAACCTACGCGCAGATGGGTATGCGTTCGCAGATCCACGCGCCGATCCACGTCGACTGGGAAAACCTGATCGACCGTAAACTCCGCCGCTTCATGGGCCCCGGGATCGCTTACGGCTATCTCGCGGCGAAAGAGGCGATCGAGGATGCGGGACTCACTCCGGAAATGATCTCGAATCCCCGCACCGGCGTGATCGTCGGCTCGGGCGGTCCTTCGACTTCGAATCTCGTCGAGGCTTGGGACACGGCTCGCCAACAGAGCGTGAAAAAGATCGGCCCCTTCGCGGTGCCGAAAGCGATGTCCAGCGGAATTTCCGCGAACCTCGCGACCGCGTTCGAGATCAAAGGCTACAACTACTCGATCTCGTCGGCGTGTTCGACGAGCGCGCACTGTATCGGCAACGCGGCCGAAATCATTCAGCTGGGAAAACAGGACATCATGATCGCCGGCGGCTCGGAGGAAGAGCACTGGACGATGTCCTCGCTGTTCGATGCGATGGGCGCGATGTCCTCGAAGTACAACGACGCGCCGGCGACCGCGTCGCGTCCGTTCGACCGCACCCGTGACGGTTTCGTCATTTCGGGCGGCGGCGGGATGGTCATTCTGGAAGAGTACGAGCACGCGAAAAAGCGGGGCGCCACGATCTACGCCGAGCTCGCCGGTTACGGCGCGACGTCGGACGGTTACGACATGGTCGCACCGTCGGGGGAAGGCGCGATTCGCTGCATGAAGATGGCGATCGCGACGGCGACGAAGCCCGTTCAGTATCTGAACGCGCACGGCACGGCGACTCCGGTCGGCGACATCCAAGAGCTGAAAGCGATCCGCGAGGTCTTCGGTCGTGAACTTCCGTTCGTGAGCTCCACCAAGTCGATGACCGGCCACGCGCTCGGCGCGGCAGGCGCGAACGAAGCGATCTACACGCTGCTGATGATGAAGGAAGGCTTCCTGACCGGAACGCTGAACCTGAACGATCCCGAGGACGAAGTGAAGGACATGCCGCTGCTCCGTCAAACCGAGCAGAAACGCATCGAAGCCGCGCTGTCGAACAGCTTCGGCTTCGGCGGCACGAACTGCTCGCTCGTTTTCCAAACGATCTAACTCGGGAATCCTTTCACGGTGAACGACGTCCGGGCCTGCGGGCTCCGGGCGTAACCCATTGTAAACGCTCCGCTTGGAGTCTTTACCGGAGCTTAGGATAGCCAAGGCCGGGGAGGTGTCCGGTGGGGAATTTTTGTTTGCCACCCCTTTGATCGGGCGGCTAAAAAGCCGAGCCATGACTCTACTTCAAAAATCGTCGATCGAGTTTCCGTCCTATTATGCCAACGCAAAACTGAAATCCTGGATCGAAGAGGTCGTCGCCCTGACGGAGCCTTCCGCGATCCATTTCTGTGACGGCTCGGAAGAAGAGTACGTCCAGCTGTGCGAGATGATGGTTGGCACCGGCACGTTCATCCGCCTGAACCCCGAGAAGCGCCCGAATTCGTTCCTGGCGCTGTCGGATCCGTCGGACGTCGCGCGCGTTGAAGAGCGCACGTTCATCTGCTCGAAAAATCCCGACGACGCGGGCCCCACCAACAACTGGTCCGAACCTCTCGCGATGAAAGAGACTTTGCGGGGTCTGTTCAAAGGCGCGATGCGCGGCCGGACGCTTTACGTCGTGCCGTTCAGCATGGGGCCTGTGGGATCGCCGCTCGCACAGATCGGCGTCGAGCTCAGTGATTCGCCCTACGTTGCGGTGAACATGAAGATCATGACCCGTATGGGGCGCAAAGTGGTCGAGACTCTCGGCAACGGCGACTTCGTGCCTTGCCTGCACAGCGTGGGCGCGCCACTCGAAGAGGGACAGGCCGACGTGAAGTGGCCTTGCAATAAAAACGAAAAGTACATCGTCCACTTCCCCGAAGAGCGCGCCATCTGGTCCTTCGGTTCGGGTTACGGCGGCAATGCGCTTCTGGGTAAGAAGTGCTTCGCACTGCGGATCGCGAGCACCATGGCCCGCGACGAAGGTTGGCTCGCCGAGCACATGCTGATCCTGGGCGTGGAAAACCCCCAAGGCGAAAAGATCTACGTCACGGCGGCCTTCCCCAGCGCCTGCGGCAAAACGAACTTCGCGATGCTGGTCCCGCCGAAGGCGATGGATGGCTGGAAGGTCACGACCGTCGGCGACGACATCGCTTGGCTGAAGCCGGGCGCGGACGGACGTCTGCACGCGATCAACCCCGAGGCCGGTTATTTCGGCGTGGCTCCAGGCACCTCTTATAAAACGAACCCCAACGCGATGGCATCGGTCGAGAAGAACACCATCTTCACGAACGTGGCCCTCACCGAAGACCTCGATGTCTGGTGGGAAGGCATGACGGACGAAGTTCCCGCGACCCTGACCGATTGGACGGGGCAAGCGTGGACTCCGGATTGCGGTCGTAAAGCCGCGCACCCGAACGCGCGCTTCACCGCTCCCGCTAGCCAGTGCCCTTCGCTCGACCCCGAATGGGAATCGACCGCAGGTGTTCCGATCAGCGCGGTCATCTTCGGCGGCCGTCGCGGTTCGGTGATTCCGCTCGTCTACGAAGCCTTCGACTGGAATTTCGGCGTTTATCTGGGCGCGACCGTCGGTTCGGAAACGACCGCCGCGGCCGTCGGCCAAGTCGGCGTCGTCCGCAACGATCCCATGGCGATGCTACCCTTCGCGGGCTACCACATGGGCGAGTACTTCGCGCATTGGATGAAGGTCGGCGCGGGTTTGACGAATCCTCCGAAAATCTTCGGCGTGAACTGGTTCCGCAAAGGCGCGGACGGCAAATTCATGTGGCCGGGCTACGGCGAAAACATGCGCGTCTTGCGCTGGATGATGGAGCGCGTGCAGGACAAAGCGCCCGCGATCACCACGCCCATCGGTCGCGTGCCCGAGTACAAAGACCTCGACTGGCGCGGCCTCGAAGAGTTCTCGAAAACGAAGTACGACCAGGTCATGACGATCGACGCCGACGAGTGGGAGAACGAGGTGCGCGGGCACATCGGTTTCTTCGACAAGTTGATGTCGCGTCTGCCGGCGCAACTTCTGAAGGTTCGCGACGAGCTGCTTTCGAACTTCCGTTTCGAAAAGTCGCGTCACGCGCCGAAGCGCCCCGATATCCAAGCCTAAGTCGGCGGACTTTGACTGCGCGGTAGGCCCTCCGTAAGCTGGGAGCATGCTGCTGCTGTTGAACCTCGCCATCGTCCAAGCCGCTTTTCTGAACCCTTTCGGAAGCGGCGATCTCAATTGGAATTTGTGGAAGCACTATTCGCCCGCGACGAGCTCGCTCGTTCTGTGCGGCGTTTTTCTGGGGCAGATGATCCTGACCCAGGCGTGGCCGAAAGCCGTGCGGGTCTTGCTTTTCACGGCTTTCGTGACGGCCATGGCGGCGCTGGGACCCTGGGTTCAGCGGGCCTTCGATGTCCGCGGCTCGGGCGCGGCCTCGGTGGCCTTCTTCCAGCAGACCATCGAGGCGGTGGGGAGTAACCGCTTTTGGATGCTGGTGGCGGGGATTGCGGTCATGACCTTCCTCCGTTCACTGCGCTTTCGCTAATTCGGTAATGCCTATGAAATGAACAGTTTTCAAGGCGGTTTGCCTTATGCGTCAATTTTCGTTATGGGTGCCTGCGTCATCAATCACTGACGAAGGGAAACCGAATGCGAATTCATGTGTTAGCAACTTTGCTCCTGCTCGCTTCCACTTCGGCTCAAGCCGCCGTCTGGAATAACCGCAACAACTGGAACTCGTCCTGGGAAGAGCGTTACGTGAGCTGGGTGCGTAGCTCATGGACCGTGAATGCCCTGACCCAATCGACACTGTCGAACGGCGAGGCGAATCCCTTCAAAGGCATGCGCGCGGATTGCGCGGACACCGTCTACACCATGCGCTTCGTTTTCGCGTACATGAACAAACTCCCTTTCGCGATCAAAGATCCCACCGGTAGCGGCGTGCTTTCGAACGCCATGTCCCGCTGGGACGGTCAAAGCGAGCCCGCGAAAGCGCGCGCGTTTTTGAACCTCATCTATAATGTCGGTTCGACCCGTTCGCTGCCGAACGACTCCTTCCCCGTGGCGCTCAGCCGCTCTTACGTCAAACCCGGCATCATGCTGCTGGCGACGCAGAAGAACCACCACTCGTGGACGCTGCAGAACATGCTGTCCATCGGCGTGCCCCACCTCGTCTTCAACTCGACGATCGGCGCGACTTCGGGCTCGAAGCTGCAAGAGCGGACCTCGTGGCCGAATCCGGGCTGGGTCTTTGAAGGCGATCAGACGCCGTCCGGACATGCGGGCTTCCGCGCGTTCCGTCCGCTGGCTTACCTGGGTCGCCCTGTGTGGGACGTTCCCGGTTACAGCGAAGAGCAGTACCGCATTCCCTTGAGCCAATGGACCTCGCGCGCGACCGGCAAACTCGCGACGCAAAAAGAGGGCGACCAAGCGAAGATGGATCGTCTGATGAAGGCCGCGTGCGACGCCTTCAAACAGCGCGTGAGTTCGGTCAACGAAGGCGTGCAGGCTCGCGCGAGCATCGGTCGTTGCATGACCTACGCGGAGTACGACACCTACTCGACACCTTCCCGTGACGAGCGTTTGTTCGACGATCTGATGGCTTTGCGCTCAGGATTCAAGAGCGCCTCGAAGATGGATCAGAAGACTCTGCGCCGTCTGCGCAAGATCTTCCCGGCCGTCCAAAGTGGTGCCCGCGCGGAAAACCAGGCGATGCGCGCTCAAGGCGTGACCGCGGATTCGTTCTGCGTGGTTGAGTACCGTCGCGGCGTCAGCATGGACCTCTCCGAGATGAAGCGCCGTCTGTTCGCGGGCGCGGTCTCGAATAACCCGAACGACGACATCCAAGCGCGCTGGGGTGAACGCCGTGGCTCGAATTCGTGCCAGTCGTGGGGCGAGTGGGCTCCGAATCTTTAATGAAACTCTCGCGTGCGATCCTTGGTCTGATCTTTTTCTGTGGGCTGGCGTTCTTCATTTATAAGAACGTGAAAACGAACCCACCCCAAAACCCAGACCTTCCCCAAGACACCAGCTTGGTCATGGCCAAGGACTCGCACGATACTTCCGACGACGGCGTGGACGATGAAAACCTGCCCACGCTCGTCGCGGCTACCCCGGCGGCGGCTTTGGATTTGCCGCAAGCTTTTCAAGAATCGCTGAAGACCTGCGCGCCCGAGCGCGAATCTTCGAGTCTTCCGAGTCTGCTGACCTCTCTCGAATCCGAAAGTGAAGGCCGCAAGGCGACCGAATGGCGGACCTATACGCTCACCTGGAGCGACGGCAGCGAGCGTCGGGTGATGGTCACCCCGAAGGACGGGGCGAACACGAAATACGCCTGGGAGGTCAAACTCTTCAGCGTGGACGAGGAGGACCTTCCCGTCGTGGAGGAGCTCCCCGAAAACGTTGAAGGCCCCCAGGATTTGGCCCGCCTTTTAAGCATGGGCGAGGTCCGTGGCTCCTCGGAGGCTTATCAATTGGCGCTCAGTCCCGGCGAAATCCTGATGGTCGAAAAGAAGGACGGGAAAATCTCTGAATTCCAATGGCGGCGCGGGACGAAAAGCATGCTGTGCTCGGTCGAGCGCTGCAAATGCCTACAGTAGACAAGCGCGGGCCGAAGGCCTAAATCCTAGGCCATGAAAAACCTGTTTGAAGAAGACGATAACGGCCAGTCCGGTTCCGCGGATTTCGGCAAGATGTTCGAAAGCTCCCTCAAAGGCGTCGGCGCCGTTTTGAAGGCGGGCGACAAAATCAAAGGCGAGATCCTTTCCATCGGCAAAGAAGAAGCTTTCGTGTCGACGGGCACCGTGAACGACGGTGTGATGGCGCGCGCGGATCTGCCGAAGGACGACAACGGCCATCTGACCGTGAAAGTCGGCGACACCTTGGATCTCTTCGTCGTGCAGGTGAAGGGCTCGGAAGTCCGCGTTTCGACCAAACCCACGGCGAAAAATCTGGCCGACGATCTGGAAGACGCGTTCGACATGATGTTGCCGGTCGAGGGGAAAGTCTCGGAGGTCATCAACGGCGGTTACCGCGTCGTTTTGATGGGGAAGACCGCGTTCTGCCCCTTCAGCCAAATCGATCTGCGTAAAACCGATTCGCCCGAGGCGCACCTCAACAAAAAGTATTCGTTCCTGATCACGAAGTTCGAAGGCGGCGGTCGCAATATCACCGTGTCGCGCCGGAAGCTCCTGGAAGAAGAGCAGGGCGCCAGCGCCGCGGCCTTCAAAGAGGACGTCAAAGTCGGCGACATCGTGAAGGGCACGGTCACGCGCCTGGAGGCCTTCGGCGCGTTCGTCGAACTGAGCCCCGGTCTGGACGGTTTGGTGCACGTCTCGGAAATCGCGTGGAGCCGCGTTTCGAATCCCGCGGACGCTCTGAAGCCGGGTCAGTCGGTGCAGGCGAAAGTTCTGCGCATCGAAGAGAATGACGGCCGCATGCGGATCTCGCTTTCGATCAAACAAGCGGGCGAGCAGCCCTGGGACTCGATCAATACTTTGCGCGTGGGTGAGGTCGTCTCGGGCCGCGTGACTCGTTGTATGAAGTTCGGCTGCTTCGTGGAAGTGAAGCCCGGTATCGAGGGTTTGGTCCCGCTGGGCGAGATGTCCTACACCAAACGTGTCACGAAGTCCGACGAGCTCATGAAGGAAGGCGAAACCGTCACCGTCATGATCAAAGAGATCAACGAAGAGGATCAGAAGATCCTGCTCTCACTGAAAGATGCGGGCGGCGATCCGTGGTCGCTCGTGCCGATGAAGATGCCCGTGGGCGCGATCCTGAACGGCAAGGTCACGCGTCGTGAACCTTACGGCATCTTCGTGGAAGTCGCTCCCGGCGTCGTGGGCCTGATGCCTCGCGCCCGTGCTTCGGACGTCCCGGACTATCCCTTCGAAAAACTCAAGATCGGCGATGCGACCACGGTCCAAGTCGCCGAACTCAACATCGAAGATCGCAAGATGTCTCTGGCCCCTCCCGCCGATCCCGACGCCGAAGCCTGGAAGGACGTGGTCATGCCGACCTCCAAAGCCTCCATGGGCACGCTGGCCGACCAATTCAAGCTAGCCCTCGAAAAAGGCGCCTCCAAGAAAAAGTAAGCCAAAAAAAACCCGCCTCCCGGCGGGTTTTTCATTCCAAAGCTAGCATCTACTTCGGGAGGTACCACGTACCGCGTGCGGTAGATGGTACCGCACGCGGTACGTGGTACCTTACGGGCGGGTGTGGGATTGCAGGATGATGGTCATGTAGGTGCCGTTCAGGCTCTGGTCGTGGCCTTTGACGGCCCAGGGGGCTGTTGCCGCCGCGAACCAGGAGCTGGTCAGCAGGCCGCCTTTGGCGGGGAAGTTCATGCGGCAGGCTTCGATGGTGCCCATGGGTGTTTCCACGGAGTCTTTGGCCGTGGTCGTCATGATGGTGGGGACGTGCGAGGGGAAGCTTTCGCCGCAACGGGTGGCGAGAGTCGGGATGAGTTGGTTCTCGATCGCCGCGTAGTAGGCCTCGGGGACCTGCGTGGTTTCGTGGAGCGAGCCGAGGGGCGCGCCCTCCGCGCTTTGCTCGAAAATCTGCAGCACGGTGTATTCGCGTTTTACGGAGTCGTAAGCCTCCACGCGGATGGTTTTTTTGATGTCGTAAAGGCCGTCAGCCATGAGCGCTTGGCCCACATAGACGACTTGCTCACCGACGACGGGAAGGGCGAAAGCCGCGGTGGGAGCCGTAATCAGGGCGAACAGCAGGGACAGGATTTTCATCGAAACCTCGTGGTTTTTTAGATTGTCGAGAACTGAGCGACAACCAAAACCAGAAGGATGAAGAACACAAGCAAAACGCGGTTTGAATCCAGGGACCGGGAAAACATCTCAAGGCTCCGATTTGGTGTGAAAAAGCGGGCGAGAGTTAACACTGGGTTAGGGTTCCGGCAAGGGCCTCATTGCCGCCCGCGTAAACCCGTTGCCACAGGCGCTTTCGGGGCCTACCAAGAGTCATGGGGTTTTGGCTTCCCGACGGGTTTATTTTGAGCTGGGGAAATGTGGAGCGACTGCTCGAGTGGGGCGTCGGCCTGTTCTTCGTTTATTACGCTTTGAACGGCTTTTTCGGCTGGCAGAAGATCCCCCCGCAGTCCCCACGTTTCGAGAAGTTTATTCAGTCGCTTCACGCCACGGGCTTTCTGATGCCGGTCGTGAAGTTTCTCGAACTCGTGGCGGGCCTACTTTTGATTCTGGATTGGACCCCTTTGATCGCCACCGCGATTCTCGCGCCGATCGTTTTCGTGATCGTGAGCGCGCACTTCTTCCTCAACTTCATGCGAGGCTGGCGGATCGCGGCCGCGACCTTCTTCCCCTACGCGCTCTTGGTGTTCTGCCAACTCGATCGTTGGAAATTTCTGTGGAGCCGCTAGTCCATCGCGCCTTTCATCAGCCCCAACTGCTGCCACCGGATCCGCGCGCCGCCGCCTTCCTCGAGGGCGCGGGACCCTTCGATCTCGAGATCGGCTGCGGCGTCGGTCTGCACCCCATCCGCTACGCCCTCGCGAACCCCGAGCGCAAACTCGTCGCCATCGAACATACGCGCGAGAAATTCGAGAAGTTCGCGCGTCGTTATCAGAATAACGGCGAACCCGCGCAACTTTTGCCCGTGCATGCGAACGCCGTCAGCTGGGTCCATCAGTTCGCCTCGAATCACCTCTTCGAGCGCATCCATCTTTTGTACCCGAATCCCGAGGTGAAGAACCCGGCGAAACGTTGGATCCGCATGCCGTTCTTCGGACGTCTGCTGGAGACGTTGAAGCCCGGGGGCGAGGTGATTTTCGCCACGAATCTGCGGGATTATGCCGAGGAGATCCGCGACCACGCCACGCGCGCCTGGAATCTGGACGTCGTCGAGTTCCGCGCGTTCACTTTGCCGGACGTCGTCTTGACGAAGCGGGAACCCCGCACACATTTTGAGATGAAGTATCTGCAGCGGGGCGAGACCTGTTTCGACGTACGGCTGCGGAAGAAAGGCGAATCATGAGCATCAAATTGGTGACGATCGCGGGCGGTTGTTTCTGGGGCATGGAAGAGATCATCCGGACTTTGCCCGGAGTCGTCGAGACGACGGTGGGCTACGCCGGCGGCACGACGGAAAATCCGACGTACAAGGAAGTTTCGCAAGGAACGACCGGCCACGCGGAAAGTATCCAAATGAAAGTCGAGACCGCGCAATTCGACTTCCGTGATTTCCTGACGAATTGGTTTTTCAAGATGCACAATCCGACGACGCCCAATCAACAGGGGAACGATCGCGGCTCGCAGTACCGCTCGGTGATTTTTTATCACGACGGCGAACAACGCCAAACGGCGGAAGAGGTCATCGCCCAGATCAACGCGGAAAAATTCTGGAAGAAGCCCATCGTGACTGAAGTACGCGAGTACAGAGGCTTCACGCCCGCCGAAGATTATCATCAGGATTATCTGCGCAAGAACCCGGGCGGCTACACCTGTCACTTCATGCGGACTGCGCCCGAGACGTAAAAAAGGCGGCGACCCCGGGGAGAGCCGCCGCCCTTAGACTTACGGCATTCAATTATTGGACGAAGCGACGCCTCTCGTAGGAACCGCAGCTTTGGTAGTGCGACCAGGGGTGAACTCCGGCGAGCAGGACATCCGGTTGCTCCGCCAGGTACTGGTCGATGTTGAAGATCCTCCGGATCGCGGCCCAGTTGCGATTCAGATCGCGACCTTCCACGTTTCCGAATTGATGCCAGTGCGCTTCGAGCTGCGCGACATTGCCGCGCGTGTAGGCGAGGACGTCGGCGTTACCGGGCACTTCTCCGTACAAACGGAAATCGAAGTTCTTCAAACACTCTTTCGAAACGGTTTCGGCCGTTCCCCAGGTGAAAGTGCGCGGTTGGACGCCACGGCAATTGAGTGCCTTGATTTCGGTTTTGCGTCCGGCCGCCACGAGCTGCGGAAACAGCTGCGCGTAGTTGTTGACGTAGCGAACGCGCGCCTGCGCTCCGGCGTGGCAGTACGACTTTTGCGAATTGAAATTGGTTTTGCCGATCGCGCAGCAGCCCGCGTTCTTACTTTCGCAGTAGGCGCGGCATTGCGCTTCGGCGGCGGCGCCCGAATTCAACACGATCCCTGTACCGCCCGCGCACATATGGCCCGCTTCGAAATCGGCCGTGCAGCTACCACCCGACGGCGTGGTGGAGGATTCGGTCACCACGACGGGCGGCGGGGTCTGCGGAGTTTCGTAGGGGGCATTCGAGTTTCCGGAGTTCGACTCGGAGTTCGGATTCGTGCTGGAGCCGCCGTTCGATGAGCCCGGTGTCTTCGGGTTCGACGGCGGCGTCACAACATTGGGCGCGCGGGTCAATGTGGTTTCCGAATTGGCGACCGTGACGTTCCCTTGCCCCAGTTCCGCGCTCTCTTGGGCTTGGACGATTTCGCCGTCGAGGACGCGGAATTCGGTGGCCGCGCAACCGGTGGTCAGAAGAATCAGCGTCGCACCGATCATGGTTTTCAAGTTGTTCATTTTTCCCCCTTGTTCTTTTCCAGAATGCCTCGGGGAAGGTGGAGTCGCGACTGACATCCGTGAAGCGATCGCCTCAGTTTGGGATGTCAGGGCGAAATGAACAGGGGATAACCCAACGAGCGCGCCCGTAGCGGAGTTTCCTTGAAGGCGGGGCTCAGGACTTCGGCTCCCACCGTCAAGGCGGGGGTCGTGAGCGTGGGGGACAGCGTGATCGAAACGTCGTCATCGTTGCGCACGCAACCCGTGCAGAGCGACGGACTCTCGGGGTGCAGGCGGACCAAGACTTCGTTCAATGAGTTTTCGACACGCGTGAAATCCGAATTGACGAGCGAGCCCCAGAGCGCGCCGTCGTTCGTCAGCAGCGCTTTCTTCCAGCGTGCCGAGAAACCCGGTTTGAACTTGGCATGATCGAGCAAAGAACCGTCCGAGCCAAGGCGGTAGTAGGTTGCGGTCCGTCCCGAACGATCCGCGAACCCGAGCGCGTAGAATCCACCACCGGGTCGGGCGACAAGCGAGGCGATGACGGCAAGGCCGGATTCGTTCGCCGTGCCGTAGCTGCGCGACCACGAAAGATCCCCGGCGCTATCCAGACGTAGCACGAGGGCCTGACTGCGTCCGGTAGAGGAAAACTCGGTGGAGCCGGCCACGATGAACCCGCCATCGTCGGTCGCGAGGACGGATTCACTTTGCATCGCGATTTGGCGTGTCCATAAAACCTCGCCGGACGAGTTCACTTTGACGTAAATCGGTTGGCCGTTACCGAGACCCGACAGCAGGAGCGTACCGTCACTGAGCGGAAGCAGATCCGTAAGCACCATGTCTTCGAACCACCGCTGCGCTTCGATCCGTCCGTCCGCACGCAACCACACGAGGCCCGCCGCCCGTCGCTCGGGAGCGGTACTTAAGGCGCTGGTGGTGGATTCGGCGAACACGGTGAGCGAGGCGCCCACGAGCAGTCGACCGGCGCCCAAAGGCATCACGCGAGCGAAGCGGAGCTTATGGCGCTCGGGTAAGTCGGCGCCGTACACAAGTGCCGAGAGGGGAAGGCCCCCATCGTCGAGTTTGACGAGCAGGGCCGGTTCACGACTTTGAAAAGCGGTGGCGAGGTTGAGGTCCGCGGGACTCGCGCTCAGCAGAAGGCCGTCGGAGGACGACGTGAGGGAAGTGACGATCAAGGAACGTCCCGCGAAGTCGTGGTCGTAAGTTCTGACCCAGCTCGGTTTGCCGGCGTCGTTGAGGCGGGCCACGACGGGCAGGTGACCCGGCGCCGCGTTCCACACGGTACCGATCGCGGTGAAATCCGCGCCCGCCGCGGCGGCCTTCATTTCCTGAAACTGCACGTACTGCAAGAGGTACTCTTCGCCTTCGTAGACGAGGATCCGCTTCTCGGCATCATTGAATACCAGCGGCACTTCGAATCTTTCGTCGGCCGAAAGATCCCGGCAGTTCTGGCGGATCATGATCCCAACGCCGTTGCGCACGAGGATGCGCGCGCGGACGGGATCGCCGTCCGCGCAGACCCCGCCGACCAGGATCAAGTTATAGATCTTCCCGTCGTAACCTTCGCCGTTACCGCCGGGGGACTGCGATTCGGCCAACGACAATGAGGACAAATTCGCATCGAGACCGTCGAAGCCCGTGCAGTTCTGAAAAATCAGCGGAAGCGAGAACGCCAAAATCGAAATGAGGAGGACCCGCCACCGCATCATGCGGGCCTCGCGAGGCTGGCGATTTCGTAAGTCGTCGCGGGACCGGCGCCGTAGACGTGCAGTGACCGACGCTCCTGCGCCCACCGGGCGAAGCGGCGGAACTGACCCGTGCTCAGCCCCAGTCGACCACGGGCCTCACGTGCGGAAAACTCCATACCCGGTCGGAACGATTGCAAAAGCGTGTTCCACCAACGTTCGTGGGGATCGGCAACGTCGGGGGCGGCCCGCAAAAGCAGCGCCGCTTCGGGGCCACGGAAAAGTTGAAAGCTGCCACCGCGCCCTTCGATCTTCATGTCCAGGCCCTGAGCTTTGAGCTGCCGTCGCGCGCGGCGGATCAGTTGGTGCACCCGATCCGGAGAGTGGAAGATGTCGAAGTGTTCACGGGGAAACAGTTCCGCGAAGAGGGTTCCGAGCTGAATGGGGCGATACAGATCGCGCGACACCAGATGCAGGACGCGACTGACTTTGTCGGTTCCCGCGAACTCGATCGGTGCGCTTCCCGCTGCGCCGTCCACGTAGTGCCCGTGCGTCGGCGCCCGCCCCAACGAGGCGACGAGTTTTTCGCGGTACGCGGGGGACGGGGTACCGAAGTAAAGTCGTTCGAAGCGCGTTTCATCAAAGCCCGTGCGTAAAATCAAATGGTCGATGTCCCTTAGGGTTTCGAAGTGGCGAAGCTCGGCGGCCAGCGCGCGCGTTTCGAGAAGGGGCGTGAGCCGCCCTTCGCGAAGGGCGACCAGATAGCCGCGCCACTTCTGAATGAAAAGACGATCCAGTCCGCCCGTCAGGATCTTCGCGGCGGCGTCGAGGTCTTCGGCGGCGCGCTCGAATTGACCGGAGCGAATGCGCAGCTGCGCGGCCATCTCGAGGCAGTTCCCGTGCAGGCGCAGGGCGTTTCCGGTTTTGGCGATGAGGCTCTCGACCAGGGGCAGGGCGCGTTCATCTTCTTGGGCGCCGATCAGCGCCGAGGCCAAGTTCACTTCGCCGACGACGCGCGCGTAGGGCGCAAGCTCGCCGTCCAGGTAGGATTCGAGCTCCGGCACCGCGCGGGCGTAATCCCAGCGCGCGAAGAAACAATAGGCGCGGTAAAGGCGCGTTTCCCAGGGGCCTTGGGAGCGCGGAGACTCTAGAAGTTCCAAGGCTTCGGCGATGCCGCCCGCCCGTTGCAAGAGCACGGCGTACTCGGCGATCTCGACGGCGGTGGCGGGGGCCGCGCCCACTTTTTCGGGGTGGATGATCCGGGTCAACAGACGCAAGCCCAAGGTCACTTTACCCGTGCGGCGACAGAGGTTCGCGGCACGGCCGATCAGCTTTCGGGGAATGTCTTTGGCGGGGATGGAGCTTAAAATCAGCGAGGCCGTGGACATTTGTCCCGCGCGCACGGCGTCCTCGCAGTTTTGCAAGAGATCTTGAACCTTAACCGTCAACGTTCCCCCGAAACGTTATTCTAACGTAGGAGGGGGCCGACGCGACAGCGGGGCGGAGAAATGTCTCGGAGCGAGACGTTACCGCACGCCCGGTTTTACGCAGTCTTCCGTCTTCGGACGGAGCTCGTGGTTTTTCGCATCGAGCTTCTCTTCTTCGGTGACTTTCAGCTCCAATGTCGCGACCCACGTGGGATGGGCGCAGTCTTTTGAAACGCCATTGGTTTTTCCGCTGGCGTCGCAAAGGCCGAAGTCGATTTGGTTCAACCCGGCGAAGACCTCGTGGGTCAGCACGGCGTTGGCGCGGTCCACCTACAGGGTGGGGGTGCTCCAGCGGGTGAGTCCTTTACTGAAACCGCCGCCTTGGCAGGTTTGACGATTCATGACCATCACGGTCGCACCGCTGGCGACCATATCTTTCAATTCGGGAAGATCGATGGTTTCGCGGGGCGGGCTGATCGTTTCGATCGCGTCTTTTTGCAGAGCCCCTTGGCAGTCATAACGTAAGGTCCGCGCGGTGCCGCGCACCAGATGCACGCTTTTCTGAATCAGGCGACCGTAACTTCCGCGCGCAGGGTTTCTTCTTCGCCGCGTTTACGTTGTTCGCCCTGAAGCTGGCGCTCCAGATCGGCGATGCGTTTGTCTTTGGCTTCGAGTTCGTCCTTCGCGGCGGGCGCGCAGGCGACGATTTGCGTGACGGCGATCAGCGCTAGAATACAGATCTTCTTCATGATGATTAAGCTCCCTAAACAAAGGTCCCTTAATGAATTCGCTCCTCTGACGCGACTGTTAGAACTTTAGACGGGCCCTTTTACACGACCTGCGTTTGGTCAAGGTCCCCAACCCATTTTAATTTCTAATAGTGATCCTTGCGATGACACGCCGAAAACATCGACGTTATCGTTCCATTTGATTTGTACCCCGGCTGGTTTCGTTTCCACGCGAAATCAAGTTCGATTCGATTGATATGCACTATCGAGATTAAGAATTGGGAAGATCCGAAATGCGGGAGTAGATTGATCTCATCCAGGGGCACTCAATCCCGGGTGCTCTCCGGCAAGGAGGTTCAAATGGTGAAGGTCATCTTCAAAAATCTCGAGAAATCCGAAATGGTTTCTGAGATCGTCCAGGAGAAAGTCTCGCACGTCCTGGCGAAATTTCCCGAGCTCGAGGGCGCGAACGCCACGGTCTCAGTGGAAATGGAAAATTCCCCAATTCATGCGGGGAAAGATGACTTCCGGGTGAAACTTGTCGTGACGAATCGTCGCTTCAAACCACTCGTACTACAGAAGGAAGGCCCCAACCTCTATCAAGCCGCGGCGATTTTGTCGGATCGACTTTTCGAAGTCCTTCACCGCAGCTTAGAGAAAAAACGGGATCAACGCCGCCATTCGCAGCGCCGTTGGCAAACCGTTCTTCCGCAAGTGGGATAATTTAACGGATGGCGAGTCCATCCCCAACCGGTCGGCGCCTCTGAGCGTTCGACCCCTTCCCGAGGGCTCCGCAAGGAGCCCTCTTCATTTCTGAACTGGCCCCTTTGTGTGCGCTTTCCGATTTCCGGAGCGTTTCTGAAAGATCTTTTCTTCCGCTCACTTGGGGCACGGCCCTCCTGGCCTCGCCGCAGGGTCTTACGCCATCCAGGCGCTGCGGAGGCTGGCCGCCCGCGACCCCAACTGACCGGAAGAAAAGATCTTTCAGAAACTCCCCGAATCTGAAAAGCGCACACAAAGGGGCCAGCTCCCTTCATTTCAGGTCGGCTTCGATCAAACGGCCCAGCTGCTCCTTCAATTTTTCGAATGAGGTTTGTCCCAGGACGGCCGCCTGACGGGCTTCAATCTTTTCGGTCACGCGGATCGCGTCTTCGATCACACGTCGGCCCTTCGCTGTGAAGCGAATCCGTTTCGCGCGCAGATCGTTCGGATCGGCTTCGCGGCGGCAGAGGCCCCGCTTCTCGAGGTGGGCGAGCTGTTGGCTGATGGCCTGCTTCGTCACGCCCGCCAGGCGCGCGAGCGTTTGCGCGCTGGAACCTTCCGGCGAGATGAATCTCAAGATATTGAAATCTGTGACCAGTAGATCCCGGTGCCCCCGGGCGTGAAGCTCGGCGACGAGTTCGTCTTCGAACTGCCGGAACAGCACGACCAAGTAGCGACCCAAGGGCTGGGCGGAGTTGAGTTCGTCGGCTTCGATGCGAATATCGGGAAGGCGGGACCGGGTCACGGGGATTTCCTTTCGAGCCATTCGCCGAGAAGCGCGGAAAGCTCCGCCGTGTTCTCTTCGGCGACGAAGTGCCCCACTTGATCGAAGGTCATCACGCGGGCGTAGGGAAGTTCGGAGCGCCAGCGCGCCAGGTTGCGGGGACCGATCAGGCGATCCTCCAGGCCCCAGGCGATCAGCACGGGAAGTTCGCGTAGACGTTTCAGGATGTCGTCGTTCCGCCACGCGGGCGCGCCGAAATCGAAAAGCGCGCGCATAAAACCCACGGCCCCTTCGCGATCACGCGCGGTGGGGAACTGATCCATGTAGTGGCGGTGACGTTCGCGCGTGAGCGGATTTTTGCGACCCCAGGCCATTTTCAAAAGCACGCGGGGCGAGAAGTTGAAGCTCCGGTAAAGCCAGGGCAGCACACCCCATTGAAGGAGTCGCGCCTGGGACTTCATCTGGGGTTCGGTTTCGATCAAGGGCCACAGCCAGGTGTTCAGAAGGATGACGCCGCTCACGACGGGGCGGGGCTCGAGGACGGCGGGCAGAGCGATCACCGCACCGAAGTCGTGGACCAGCAAATGGCAGGCGTCGATCTTGAGCATCGTCAGCCATTCGCGAAAGCGTCGCCGGTGGGCCGCGAGGGAATAGTCCGCGTCCACGGGTTTGTCCGAAGCGCCGAAGCCGAGGTGATCGAGGGCGAGCACGCGGTAGCGATCCTTCAGGCTTTCGATGAGCTTCGCGTATTCGCCCGAGTGGGTCGGGGTGCCGTGGGCGATGACAAGGACCGGTCCTTCTCCTTCGTCACGGTAGAAAAGCCGTCCGTCGGAGACTTGAAAATGGGGCAAAGTCCACCTCCACCCACATGGTCAACGAGCTTGACCAATTTAGTCAATAGAGTTGACTAAATTGAGACGAGGGGCCGGAGTTCAAAGCAGACGTGGGGTTTCTGGCGGTGGAAATCCTTGGGGATCGTGCGCGCGGTGATGTCCCGGATCTCGGCGATCTCGTGCAGTCCGGGCTCCAGTTTGAATCCCTGCTTGTTGGCCGAGAAGTACATCTTCCCGCCGGGCTTCAGCCGCAGCAGGCAACTTTCGATCATCCACGCGTGATCGCGCTGCGTGTCCAGGACGTCGGTCATCTTTTTCGAGTTCGAAAAGATGGGCGGGTCCATCACGATGAGGTCGAACTCGCGCGCTCCGTCCTCTTCCAGGTATTTCAGAATATCCGCGCGCAAGAATTCGTGCCGGGCGGGATCGATGTCGTTCAAAGTGAAGTTGCGCTTCGCCCAATCCAGATAGGTCGCCGACAGATCCACGCTCGTGACGGTGGCGCCCCCAAGCGCCGCCGCCACCGAGATCGCGCCCGTATAGCAGAACAGATTCAGGACGCGCCGGTCCTTCGCTTCTTTGCGGATCGTTTCGCGCAAAGGCCGGTGATCCAGAAAAAGCCCGGTGTCCAGATAGTCCGTCAGGTTCACCCAGAAGCGCGCGGCGCCCTCGCGGACCTCTTTGAACTCTTGGGCGTCGCCGGTCTTTCCGTATTTGTCCGTGCGGGTTTGGGTCATCCGGCGCTTCAGATGCACGCGGGCCTCGGCCGGGAGGCCGAGCTCGGGCGCGATCAGGGGAAGCGCGGCCAGAATCTCGTCCAGATGCTGGCGGTCGCGGGGCGAAGACTCGAAACCTTTGTCGTAGACCAGGAACTCGTCTTTATAGAGATCCACGAAGAACGGATATTCGGGGATGTCCCAGTCGTATAACCGGAACGCCTCGAATCCCAAGCGGTCGGCCCAGGGCTTCAGCTGCTTCAGGTTTTTCGAAAGGCGGTTGGCGATCATCGACATTGAGGTCGCGGTCCTTCTGGGTTAGGCAAAGGCGTATGCAAGCGGCCCTGGTCTTACACGAATTGCGGCGGAAGTCACCGCAGGCCCGTTGGGCCTTCCTGATTCATCAGGGGGTTGTGTTTTTTGCCGGCTATCGGCCGGCGGATTGTTTTGCCGACGATAGGCCGGCGGATGGGCGCCCGACCTCGGCGGTCCTGAAGCTTCTGCAGGGGATCTTCGATCGTCATCGGGACCACTCGTTCTTCCTGTTGCGTTCCCGGATCTATCTGAGCGATCCGCCCGGGCCTATGGAGAAGGGCTTCATCGACCTCGTGGCGAAGCGCTTCAGCGTCGTCGAGGGGGAAGCGGTGGGACGCCTCGAAGGCCCTCTGGAGTGGCGCGAGGTGGTGCCCCTGGAGGACGAGTACTACGAAACCCAGCTCCCCACGAGCACGGGGCAACTGACCCAACGTAGCTTACGCACCGAAGAGGAAATCGTCGCGGCGCTGGCGGAGCTTGAAGCGCAGATCCCGCGCGGCGACGTTTTACATGACTACAGTCGACCCATCGGCGCGATCCTCACGCGCGGTGAGGGCGAGGTCGTGGGCCACGCGCTGCACTCCGGAGCGATCAACAAGACCCGTCACGCCGAGATCGATCTGATTCAGGGACTATTTCGCGCGGGATTCACTCCGCAAAAGGACGAGCGCTATACTTTGTACGTCTCGCTGAAGCCCTGCCGCATGTGCGCGGGAACGTGGGCGGAAGTCTTCACGGGTTTTGATCTGCAAGTGAGGTATCTGCGGGATGACCCCGGCACGAAGGCGCGGGGGACGGAACTCGAAGCGCGGGGGCTTATTCGCCCTCTTGGCCCGCCAGCTCCGGAGTCGGCGGAAGGGGATCGCCGCTCGTCTCGAGCTCGTCCGCGTCCGTTCCGGTCGGAGCCGTAACGCCGCCGTCTGTGCCCGTGGGGGCGGTGGGTCCCATCTCGGTGTCGGGAGCGGGTGTTGTCAGTTCAGGGACCGTCAGCACGTCGCCCGAGGGCGCCGTCACTCCCGAAGGAGAGGTCTCGCCCGCGACGGGCGGGACGGTCAGCGAAGCGTCCATGGCTTCCATCTTTTCGATCTGTTTCTGCAGAGTCACGTGATCCAGGTCGTTCTCGAGCAGGGCGCGGCGAACTTGTTTCAAGTCGCGGTACCAGCCGATGACCAGATACTTCATATCCAAATAGTTGCCTTGATCGTCGTAGAAGTGAAAGGCGACGACGAGATAGTACTTCGAGCAAGCCGCACCCGCGCACTTCGCGCGGTAAGTGATGACGGGTTCGCCGGGCTTGGTTTCCACTTTTCCCGATTTCACTTTGTCCATCACGGCGTTGGCCGAGATCTGGATGCGCTTTTCTTCTTTTTTAGTTTTGTTGTTCAGCGTGAATTCCAGAACGCCGGTCCACGAGGGAACGTTCTCGACGACGCCGTTGTCGCTGACCATCAGCGATTTCAAATCGATTTCGAATTGAGCTTTTTCATCGGGCGCGCCGCCCGGCTGTTGCGTCGTGATCTTGAAATCCGGAGTCGTGATCTTGGTGTCTTTCATGAAGACACCTTTTTCGCACGCGGCGAGAAGGCTCATCATGACGATGGCGCCGACGGTGGTGCGAATCAACTGTGAGTAGCGCAGGTTCATAACAACTCCGGTTCTTCCAGAAGTGGTATGAGCAAGCGGTGTGCCAAAGCGAGACATTTTTAGTCTCGTCTTTTCAGCTAGTTGCGCGGGAGTTGTGAAAGTGCGCACCCGGGGGATGGGGGGAGGGCAGCGAATTGGGTCACCGCCCCCCAGGGTTTAGTCAGATGCCGCTCTGTACAGGAACCTTCGCCAGATACTCCGCCGGCACGTCGCTGACGGTGAGCGCTTGCGCCTGCTGACGTTCGCTTTCCGCAAGCAGCGTCGAAAGGTAACGCTCCGTCGAGCTCGGCACGATGGCGACGATGGTCTTTCCTTGATTCGCGGGATCGGCGGCGACCCGCAACGCGGCGGCGATCGCCGCGCCCGAGCTGATGCCGACGGGAATGCCCTCGGTCTTGATGACCTCGCGCGCGGTCTTCAGTGCTTCGTCGGACGAGACCTTCTCGATGCCGTCCACGATGCCTTTATCCATGACGGGCGGAATGAAGCCCGCGCCGATGCCTTGGATTTTGTGCGGGCCGGGGGCGGCGCCGCTCAAGACGGGGCTTTCGCTCGGCTCGACGGCGATCATTTTCACGGAGGCCTTCTTCGCCTTCAGCACTTGGCCCACGCCGGTGATGGTGCCGCCGGTGCCGACGCCCGAGACGACGATGTCGACGGCGCCCTGGGTGTCGTCCCAGATCTCGTTCGCGGTGGTGGTGCGATGGATTTCGGGGTTGTCGGGATTTTCGAACTGACGGGTCAGATAATAGGTCTCGCCGCCCTCGGGTTTATCCGCCAGCGAGAGTGCTTTGGCGATGGCGCCCTTCATGCCCAGCGGCCCCGGGGTCAGGATCAGCTTCGCGCCGAGCAGGAGGAGCAGCGTACGACGCTCTTGCGACATCGTTTCGGGCATGACGAGCGTGAGCGGATAACCTTTCGCCGCGCACGCGAAAGCCAGCGCGATGCCGGTGTTGCCGCTCGTGGGTTCAAGGACGGTCATGCCGGGTTTCAGCTGGCCGCGCTTCTCGGCGCCTTCGATCATCGCGAGGCCGATGCGGTCCTTCACCGAGCTGAGCGGATTGAAGAACTCGAGTTTCAGCAGGATTTTTCCGGGCAGACCTTTCCCCAGTCGTTGCATTTGGACGAGGGGGGTACGGCCGATGGTTTTCGTGATGTCGGAATAGATGGGCATGGGGACCTCCGGGTCGGAGCCTCGATTGTACTCCTCTGTCCTCCTCGGTCGCCCGAAAAGCGGGCTCTGACACTCTGATTCATCTGAAGTTTTTGGATAGAGCGCCTGCTCGACGTGCGGTTCTTTTGCTCCTCGGTCAGCATCGTGTTAGCGACGGCTTATCCATTAGGGGGATTCAAGATGAAGAATTTCGTTTTCGCAGCTGTTGTTCTCGCGTCGGTCAGTCTGTTCGCTCAAACTTCGTTCCAAGTCGGTGGTCCTGCGGACCAAGACCTGCCTCCGGGCGCGAAAGTGGACTACGTTTCGTGGTGCCAAGGTGACAGCGTGATGTCGGAAAACCGTGACGGTGAAGTCGTGCAAAACTTCGACTGCTCGGACATCTCGGAAGGCACTCGCTGCGTGGAAAACTCGGTCCGTAAGGGCGAGTGGACCATCGTCTCGGCAACCTGCAAGTAATCGCTAGTCCTACGGACGGACGTCCGGCAAGTCACGACCCTCTCCTGCCGATCAGTGGGGGAGGGGGACGACGTGGGAAAAGCCGACAAGTACGGCGACGCATTTGGTACGGCGCGATTTGATCGTGCCGTGCATAGCTTCGCACGTGACCCGGTGCTTGCGCTTCCGTTTCTCGTTTTCAGTTTCGCGGTTCTCGCGATCTTTCTGCCTCCGACCACGGTCCGTTTGGGCCTCGGTTCTTTCGGTGGCCTGATTTACGGCGCCGTTCTGGCCGTGGCTTCCGCTCTTTACCTGGGATTTCTGCTGACCTTCGTTTCGCGGTGGCAACTGCGTCTTCTTGAACAAATCGAAAAGGTGGAAAAGCCCGATCCGCGCCGTTCACTGCGTTCGCTTCTGAGCCCGCGTGAGTTGATGGTGACGGCTCGCTTGGCGCGGACGTCGCTTTTCGCCTTCGTGGGTCCTCTGTCGCGGAAGTTCTTCGCGCAAGAAGCGCGTTACTCTTTGGAGTTGGTCGGTCGCACCTGGAAGGGCGAATCCGAAGACGGCGCGCGAATCTTCGAACAACACGAAAAAGAACTGCGCGAGGCCCGCGCGAAAATGCCGCTGATCCCCTTTGAGGTGACCCTGGCCTGGGGCGCGGCCGCGCTGGTCTTCACGCTGCTGCCCCAGTCGTTCATGACGACGTCAGTCCGTTGGATGTTCTTCCCGCTGATTTTGACCGTGGGCTTTTCGGTGAGCTGCGCGTGGCTGGATTGGGCCGCGATCTGGTTGCGCCACCGCGAGTGGGCGCGGCAGCGTCTGCTTGCCGAGAAAGAGCGGCGCGCTCCACCGAAGCTCGGTGACATCCGTGGACCGAACTTCCTCGAGTCGCGCCGTCGCGCGGGCTAAACGCAAAAAGGCCTCCATCTGTGAGGCCTTCGTGCGAGGGCTCCTTCAAGCCCCGCCATTCAATCTATCAGATTGTCGATCACGCATTCCCAAATGCGCGATCAGTTGAATGCTGATCCGACGACCGCGAATTCCCATGCGGGCGACGGACCCCTCCCATACCTTCACTGTTTTGGATTGTTAGAAGAAAGCGCTCGCGTTCTCAACGATGAGTAAGAGTGAGAGAGCCGCGACAAATGACATGGTCAGATATTTCTTGATCACTATGAGTCTCCTTCAACGTACCGCTATTTGACTCGTACCTTTCTTTACGGTTGGTGGGGCGCCCGACTTTAGTCCGTCGAACTGTTTTACGAATTTTTTGGACTCGTGTCCCAGATCGAAACAGGACGCGCGTGAAATTCGCTCTGGATGCGGTTTTTAGGTGATTTTCAGAAGGGAAAGTGGGCTCAGCGTAACCATAGTTTCACTGATGTTCACAATTATGAATCACGCTATTTGAGTTTTTTCTTCGAAGCTTTCGACAACACCAAGGACCGCGTCGGTTTCTAAAACTTTCCGTCGCTTCATTTCGTTCTCGCGGGCCCGCGCGCTGGCACCCCGATTGCCCTTAGCTACATCACAAGTGTTTTTACAGTCTGTGAATGTGTTTCTGGCCGCCGGGGGTTGGTGGCCGAGGGGTAAAGATGAAGTTGTGGATGGGGTTGAGCTTAGTTCTCGCGCTCGGGCTGACCGCGGGATGTAGCTCCGAATATGATGCGTCTTTGAATCTGCCGTCGACGGACGGGGACAACAATAACCTGAGCGAAGATCCGAATGAAAACGTGCTCACGCCCACGCCGAATCCGACTCCGGACGACACGCCGGCCTTCGCTTACGAACCGCTGAGCTGGGAATCCGCGCGCAGCGATTCGAAGCCTTGGTCGACTTACGCGTTCAAAGTGATTCGCGAGGAAGCTTACGACTCTTTAAACAAGGCGATCGATGCCGACGTCTTCTGCCCGAACTACCACAACCTTTCGAAAGATCAGCGGATCAACTTCTGGGGCGCGCTGATTTCGGGAATCACGAAGTTCGAATCGGGCTACAATCCCACGACCCGTTACCACGAGTCGACCATGGGAACCGATCCGATCACGAAGCAACCCGTGTACAGCGAAGGGCTGCTGCAGCTGAGCTATCAGGACGTGCAATGGGCGAAGTACTGCGAGTTCGATTGGTCGAAAGACAAGAACCTGAAATCGACCGATCCGAAGAAAACGATCTTCGACCCTTATAAGAACCTGCGCTGCGGAATCAAGATCCTGGCGGCGCAAGTGAACCGCACGAAAGAGATTCTGCTGACGTCGGGAGTGTACTGGGCGGTGATCCGCGAAGGCGGCCGCTACGAGAAGATCGATGAGATCGCGGTGATCACAAAAAAGCTGACCTTCTGTAAGAAGTAAGTCGGCGAAAAAGAAAAACCCGGCTACGGCCGGGTTTTTTTATTTTTTAATCACAAGCCAGACTGTTGGACAGAACGTTGTCGGCTTTGGCCTCGCCGATATAACTCAGTTTGCACTGCCAAGGCTGATCCTCGGGTGTATCGCTCAAGGGTTGGCTGACCTGCACGACGCCCTCCAGGGTGGTTGCGCCGTTTTCCGGGATCGCGACGATGTGGCCATTCATACATTTGCGCATATTCAGTTCGTAACCGCCGTTGCTGCCTTCGAGCGCGTCCTCGATCGTTTCGCAGAAGGCGCGGACTTCACCGCGGGTGGCCGCGCGGGCGTAAAGCGAGAGCGGGGACAAAATCGCGGCGATCAAAATCAGGGCGCGCATGGAATTCCTTTCGTGAGGGGCCCCGGCTTTTACCAGAAACCCCGAATCCGTGCCCGTTAACCCTGCATGAAGTGGGATTGTTACACGCTCGCGAACAGGAGCAGGTAACCCAAACTGAGGATGGCGATATCCGCGTAGCAGTGGCTGATCCAGACTCCCCACAGGGACTGGCGGCGCCGGTATTGAAAGGCCCAGATCGCGCCGGCCACGAACACAAAAGCCGACAGCAGGACGACCCATGCGGCTGAGCTGCCCGGATCCACGTACTGGGCGATGACCACGATATGGTGGCCGGTGAATCCCAGCGACGACAGGATCAGCGCGGGCAGAAAACGCATGCGCTTCTCGAGTTCATGGTGCAGGAAGGCCCGCCAGTAGAACTCCTCGAACAGCGAATGCACCACCGAGATGAAGAGACAAAGCGCCAGGAAGCGGAACGGAGTTCCGGCTCCGAAGGCGTCGACCTTGGCTTGGATCAATGGCTTTGCGGCTTGGACGACCGGGAGCTGATGCAGAACGAAGGCGTACAGCGCCCACAATCCCACCAGCATCGCGAAGCCCGTGGCGATGCCCTCAAGGACGTCGGCTTTGTCCCAGCGCCAAAGGCGGGGTGCGGGTTCCCGAAAAGCGTAGATCCAGATGAAGGGGAGCGCGAGTTGGACGAGTTTCGAAAGGGCGTAGAACGCGGGGACGGACCCGGGATCCCGGGCCAAGACCATATACGAAAAAACCGAAAGACTCGGGAAGACGCCGGCGAAGAGAAGAAAGAAGGATTTCGTCATCGCCGGAAAGAAGTGATTTCTCGGCTTACTTTACTTCGAAGCTAGAGTTCGTGAAGTAGCCTTTGGTGTAAGTGGCATCGTTCGCGGGTTTGCGGCCAGCGACGCGCCAGAAGTAAGGACCGGCTTCGAGAGCGGGAGTCTGGAAGGACTCACCGGTCACGTTGGCGTTGTCGACGACGAGCCATTTGAAGCGGGGATCTTTCGCGACTTGAACGTGGTAAACGTCGGCGCCGGTGGCGGCGGTCCATTTCAGCGTGACGGTGGCATCGACTTTTGCCAGCGCTTTGGGCTCGGTCAACGAGACGCGACCGGGAAGGGTCGACTTGGTCAGATCCGCGACGGGTTGGGGAACGCCCACGCTGTGGTGTCCGTCACCGTGCTCTTCGCCGCCGGCGGCCAGCGCGCCCGAGAAGACTCCCGCCAGAACCATCATAAAAACTGTGACCGAAAGCATCCATTTCATGGCGAAAACTCCTTAGCCGGTGATCTTTTAAGCGGTGAAATCGGGCCTAGATTAAAACCGGTCGGGCGTGAGGATCAACTGGTTTTGCAGGTTGTGGGAAAGGCCATTGCGTGCTATTTGGGCAGCACGAGTTTTTCGGGCCATCGCCGGTGTTTCTGGGCAACCAGAAGTGCGGGAGGAAAGTCCGGACTCCGCAGGGCAGCGCAGGGGGTAACGCCCCCCACGGGTGACCGTAGGAACAGTGGAACAGAGAGAAGGTCCAGGGCATTGATCCTTTCGCCGGGAACGGGAGGCGATCGGGGAGCCGCTGGAGTGAAAACAGCCAAACTCTGCGCGGAGCAAGATCAAATAGGGTGGCACAGAAAACGCGGCCCGCGTCGAGCCACCGGGTCAGATCGCTTGAGCGGAACAGTAATGTCTCGCCTAGAGGAATGATGGTCCTTGTTGAAGGCTGAACAGAGAGGCCCCGACAGGACAGGATCCGGCTTACAGAAAAACTCGTTCTACTTCTATGCCGGGTGCGTGAATCCACGCACCCGGCGCCTATAAGCGACCGGCGCCTTCGCGCCGGTGCCAGCAAACAACCGTCTGGGGGGACGATGTCGACAGCTCAAGATTCCGCAACGAAGTTTCAAGGTCCTGCTTGGGATAACTCCTCCGAATACGCGGGCTTCGATGCTCCGGAATTCGTGGCCGATGTCGAGGCGGTGAAAGCCGCGGCGACCGAGATTCGCTCCCGGTTGGCGGCCCTTTCGTTCGGCGAAGAAAACCCGGCGCTCGTGAGCGCGCTGCAAGAGATCTCGGCGATTCGTCACCGGGCCCTCGTCCTCGCCTACAATTTGAACGCTTATTGTAATCTGGAAACGTCCATCGACGCGAAGATCGAGCGTGCCCGCAAAGAGAGCGTGCGCATGCAGGATCTGCTGACCGATCTGAGCGCGGCGATCCTGCCGCTGAATCTGTTCCTGAAGAAGTGCTCCGAGGATTTCCTCGAGAAGTATCTCGCGTCGGACGTGACCGCGAGCGAAGCCTTCTTCCACGACGAGGGCCGCAAGGCCGTTGCGTACTCGCTGTCGGAAGAAGACGAGATCACCTTGACCCAGTTCCGCAGTCACGGACCCACGGCGTGGGGGCGTCTGTACAATCAGCTGGCGGGAACCCTTCAGGCCGAAACCTCCATGGGAAAAATGGGGCTCGCGCAGGCGGGCGGTTATCTGCGCTCGGTGAATGAAAATGAACGTCGCGAGGCTTGGGAAGGGATCCAGAAAGCTTGGAAGACCTATGAGGAGCCCGTCGCCGGAATCCTGAACAGCCTTTCGGGCTGGCGCCATGAAGAGTACAAAAAGCGTTCGGCGAAAGCGCCCATGGATTACCTCACCCAGCCCTTGCTGGATTCGCGCATCGAGCGTCGCACCTTGGACGCCATGATGCAGGCGATCCGCCAGCGTCAGGATCTGACGCAGAAATCTTTGGCGTTGATGGCGCGCGCGCTGGGGAAAGAAAAAGTCGATGCGTGGGATCTGCTCGCGCCGGCTCCGGCCTCCATTGGCGCGGGAAAGCTCTATACCTTCGAAGAGGCCATCGCGTTGATCCGTCAGACCTTCGCTTCGTTGAATCCCGCCATGGCCGAGTTCTTGGACGTCATGGTGAAGAACAACTGGATCGAGGGCCGCGTTCTGCCGAACAAGCGCACGGGCGCGTTCTGCTCGGGCTTCCAGAAGTCGCGCACCCCGCGCGTGTTCCAGACCTATATGGGTTCGCTGCAGGACGTGTCGACGCTCGCGCACGAGCTCGGTCACGCATTCCACTCGTGGGTGATGCGCGATATTCCGTTCTTCGAAACCCGCTACCCGATGACGTTGGCTGAGACCGCGAGCATCTTCTCGGAAACCGCGCTGGCCGACGAACTCGCGCGTACGGGCGGCGCTTCGCTTCTGGGTGAGGTCGCTTGGGCCGACGTCAGCGATGCGGTCGCGTTCCTGGCGAACATCCCCGCGCGTTTCGAATTCGAAAAGAACTTCTACGAGCGCCGTACGAAGGGCCCGCTGTCACCCCGTGAGCTGTCGCAGCTGACGGACGAGGCGTGGCGCGAATGGTACGGCGATATGCTGTCGGGTTACGAGAGCCAGTTCTGGATGACGAAGTTGCACTTCTCGATTCCGAGCGTGAGCTTCTACAACTTCCCTTACAGCTTCGGCTATCTGTTCAGCCTGGCGGTCTACGGCTACCGCGAAGAGTGGGGCGCGGACTTCTATCCGAAGTACACGGCACTCCTGCGCGACACGGGTCGGATGACGGCGGAAGACTTGGTCGAAAAACACCTCGGACAGAATCTGCGCACGGTGGAGTTCTGGCTGAAGCCGCTGGCCGTGGTTGAGAAAAAGGTTCTGCGCTTCGAGCAGCTTTTGGGCGAGGCGAATGTACGGCTTAGTGCGCCGGATGCGCGAGTTTAGGGTTCTCATCTCCGTTCAAAACGTGAACCTTGACCCACTTCCGAATCGGAAGTGGGCGCTTGATTCCATCCAGGGGAAGCAGCCTGAAGGCTGCCTGGTTTCAGTTGAAACTTGTGTTTCAGAGAGATCGATTTCTGCCACGGTTGTGCGCCGAACAGAGGGCGCGTAAGTTCTCGGCTTCGTTTCCACCACCTGCGTGCACCGGGCGGATATGATCGATTTGTAAGAGGTGTCGCGAACCGCAGCGTTTTCCGGTGGTTGGATCGGTGTAGACACAGCCGCGCGGGCTGGACGCTACTTCCGATTCGGAAGTGGATTTTAAGTTCGAAGCTTCATTTTCATTCCTAGGGCCGGGGATCGGAAATCTCTTTCGGTCAGAGAATGGCGTGGGGCCACCGCCCAGGAGTCTTTTTCGTAGACTCGGCGCGATCTGGCGGGGATTTCTTGAGCGCTTCCCTTGCGGTGAGGCGCGTTTGATCTCGATGCGACGGGAGATTTCTTTTTTTGCAAGATAGATGGCCAATTCTGCGTGCCTCCGAGTCGGAATCGAATGAGAGACGAGTTCACCCACGCGGCACCAGTCGTGGTACTCCTCTTTGGTCAGAGTCATGGTGAGCGTCACCGAACCGTCGCCATGATGTTGCGTGCGTTCGGTTGCGGCGCCTTCGACCTTCAGTTCCTTCGCTAGGATCTGCTGGGTTTCCGCGAAACTGCGCGACTCGATTTTTTCGAGCAGCTCTAGTTTATCGGTAGCGTCCATTTTGGTGCGGAACTCTTTCTCTGCCCGTTGGATGTTTTGCGTGATGAGCGCGATCTGAGAAAGGTTCAATTTCCCCTCTTCGATCTTCGCCGCCACTTCGGGAATTTCCCGTAAAAGTCGGGCCGCACTGATGCGTCTTTGCGCCGCCGCCGCGGAATAGCCGTAAACTTGAGTGAGGTACTCAAACAGTGAGGGATAGGCTTTCTCCAGATAGAGTCGGCGTCGATCCACTTCCGCGATGCACTCCAAAACAAGATGCGTGATCTTCCGCTCGGTTCGAACGAGCTTCGTCAGTCGCTCGACCAAGCGGGCGTCGGGAAAGGATTCAAGTTTCATACATGCCCCCATTCGAATGGTTCCGTCCAAGAAGCTAACACGGGTTTTGAAATCTCGAATTCGGCGTGTTTTGCGAATGAAGTTGCGATTCCGGAAGCGTGACGAAATGCCACCGAAGCCTTGCTGTTGGCTCTAGAGGAGGCACGAATCAAAAGTACAAGAGGGACCGTGAATTGCGAGAAGAAGTCTGATCTCGCCGCTCTGAAGGCGCGCGAAATCAGGTCAAGGGGAATTGAAGATGATGCTTCGCGGTCGGATGGAGAGTCAGAGTTGCGTGAACGTGCCTGAGGCGCGCGCTTAACGGCGCGCCTTCAAAAGTACTTCATCTTCACGTTCGCGGTGCCGCCAGGCACGCGCAACTCGAAGGCCGACGCCGAAAACGGCGGCGGCCCGAAGCGCAGGCGCGGATCGTTGGAGAAGCCGAAGCCCTCTTTCGGAATGCCGATCAGATTCGTGTCGAGTTTGCCGTTGTCGTTTTCGTCGTGGATGAAGGCGACCGCGTAGGTGCCGGGCGCGAGATCGCGGAAGACGATCGTCATCTCTCCCGCGCGGGCTTTGACTTTACGGACGTGGAGCGCGGCTTCGGGATCGTCGGGGAAACCGTCCGCGCGGTCGTAAAGCGAGACCAAGACCGAGCCCCGGTCGTTACGGATACTGTTGATCTGCAGATTGAGCGTCGCGGCTTCGACCGTCGCGGCGCTCATGAGTGTGGCCAAAAGGGCCAGTGTCGGTGTGCCATGGGACATACGCCCTCCCGCCCCTAGGAAAGAGCAAGAAGGCGGCCGGGCGAGATTACCACTCGCGGGGGCTGAAGATGTAATTGACCGCGCCGCAGTTGAGCTCACGGCGAATCATCGTGCCGTCGCCATCGTCGTATTCGAAGGAAGCCACGCCCTCTTTCAGTGTCAGCAAATAGGACTCAGCCCAGTAGGCGCCCGGGCGATCGCCCGCGTACTGAATCTGATCCGCGCCCTCGGTGACTTTCAAGCCTTGAAGATCTTTTTGTGAATACTCGATGACGTTCAACGAAAGCGCGGGCGTGGCCCAGATCAGCTGGAGCTTTGTGATCACGTCTTTCTCGACGGTCAGAAAGGTGTGGATGTGCATGGGCTTCGAAGTGTCCGAGCAAGTCAGGCGGTAGAAGTCGGCTTTCTGAATTTCGGCGACACTTTTGTACTCGATCGCTTGCGCGAAGGAGTTCAGCGATACGAACAGCAAAGCGACAGGCAGAAAACGCAACATGGGGACCTCCCGGAATGAGGCCCGTCTAGCGGATTTCGGGGGAAAGGCGAGGGGATTCTAGTGTGCGCTGTGCTACTGCACTCCTGGCGGTTCTTCGCCGGCGTACATACGCTCCATGATATTGCGGTCTTTGTCCGCTTGGATACGGGCGTCGCGCTCTTCAATGCCCTTTTCAACGTTCAAGATGCCTTTCGCCGAAATGCCGGACATCCAAAAGTACTGTCGGCATGCGTAAGACCGCTTTTCGATCATTTGGGGCTCGTCAAGACGCCCGCGAATGGTGGTCGTAATGCCCGCCAGAGCGAACTTGCCGTTGACCTTGCAATAGATCGGTCCACCCGAGTCGCCCGGGCAGACGCGGGAGTCGTTGTCGTACACGCCCACGATACTGTTTTCGCGGGCGTTTCCACCGAGGCGAATGTCCTCTTGGCGTTGTCGGCGCCCATAGCGGAAGAATTCATCGAGTCCATCGTATTCGACATTTTTAACGAAGTTTTCGCTCTTTCTCGGTTGCGTGAACTGCGCCACGCGGAGTCGCTCCGAGACGCCGTCATTTTCTTCATTCACGCCGAAGCCCGCGGCGTACAGTCGGCGCTGATCGCAAGATTCGGTCGCCATCCGTATTTCGGGGTAGTTGTAGGGGCCCGTGTTGACCTTCAAGTTCATGAAATCCATGCGCTGATCGTGAAGAAGGTTGCCCGAGTCGACGGGGACCGTGCGGTACTTCCTCGTTTTCGGATCGTAAATTTGGACCGCGAGATTGCTTTCAGCGATCCGCACATTGATCGGCTTGCTCCGCGAACCCGAAGAAGAGGTCACGCAATGTCCCGCCGTCGCGACTTCGCCATTTTTACGGATGACGCCGGTGCAGATCGCGACAAAATTTCCGTTTTGGTCCAAAGACCCGACCTGAACCGTGCGTGCCAACATATAGCGATCGAAATTTGACATCTCTTTCGATGGGGGAATCACTTTCGGAACCATGGGACCTTGAAGGGGGGCGGTCACCCGATTGTAAACGCGTTCGAAAGCGTCGGGCTCTTGTCTTTTTGGCTTTTCGCCCACGACGCGACCGTCAACGACGGCCTGAGCGGAAATTGTGAAGCAAATAAGAAGCGATGAGATGCCAAGACGACGATGTGGACTCATGTCCATTTGACCTGCAAGCGGCGTACATGTTCCATTTCGAGAAGAAATCGAGCGGTGCGCTCGGAGTTCTTTGTGATCGTGAGCGTTGTCGGCTTTCACGAGACAGCTGTGTAGATGAATGGCACCTTCATCTTCGCCGGAGTTTCACATCAAGTCCGTCGTTTATTCGCCAGCACGAAAAGTTCCGAGCCCTGGCGGCGCGGCTCGGATTTCTTCCAGCGGCCCCAGAACTGGAACTGGTAATTCTTCTTCAGGCGTTCGCGCAGCTCCCACTCGGTGCCGCCGAAGGGCGGGCCCACGGGGCGGTCCATCACGAAAAAGACACCCATCAAATAACCGCCGGGACTCAGTAGACGATTCCAGATCCGCACGAGCTGATCCCGTTGGCCGGGATCGATGGCGCAGTAACAGGTGTGCTCGAAGATCACGTCGAACTGACCGTCCCACGCCTGCGGAAGTTTGAAGAGATCGTGCTCGACCCAGGTGATGTTCGACAGATGAGCGTAACGTTCGCGACCGGCCTTCACCGCTTCGGGCGAAATGTCGACCGCGGTCACGACGTGACCCGCTTCCGCGAAGAAGGCGGCATCATTGCCCCGTCCCGCACCCAAAACCAGAACCCGTGATTTCGGCAACTTCAGTCGTGGCATCATATCGACGAGCGCCGGAGCGGGAGCGTTCAGCTCCCAACCGTCTTTCGCCTGTTGATAGAGTTCGGTCCAGAAGGCGCCGGTGCGGACGTCGGGATCCGCGCTCATCCAGGGTTTGACGGGATAGTCGACGCCGCCGAACTTCACGCCGTCATCGTCGAAACCGTCGAGCAGATCGAAAAACTGCACCTGCGCCTTGCGCGAAAAAACGTAGGGAATGCCTTGAGGCGTGCGCCCGTGAAAGCGATCCCACTGATCGACGCTCAACTGCGTGAAATCGAGGGCGCAGCGCACGCCGTAGGGGAAGGTGACCACAAGGACTTCGTCCCGCGCGCTTTCGAGGCTCACGGGCACCAGGCCGCGCTCGGCGGCGAAAGTCCCCGGTTCGGGGGCGGGCAATTTTTTGAGTTCGGCGAGGGTGTCCACGCGCTGGACGACGAGGGGCTCATCGAAAGGCTCGAGCGGAAGTTCGTCGTTTTCCCAAAGGCAGGTGAAGGTGCCGCGCTCCTTGCGGACGATGGATTCGAGAAGGTTCGCGCCGAGCTCTTCGTCGACGATGCGCTTTTCGCCCATCATGAAAAAGCCCTCTTCATCGATGACGAGGGCTTTGTTCGGATCGAGCATCAGTTCTCTGTGGAGTTGCCGACGGGCGGTTGGCCCGGTGTCGGGTTGACGACCGGTGTGGGTGTCGCAGTGGGAGCGCCGGTCGCGGCGTCGACGGGAGCGGGAGCCGCACCCGCAGTCGGCACGTCGGCGGGCTCTTCGCCTTCACCGGGCGTCACGCGCTGCTCGTCTTGGATGATGAGGGTTTCGCTGGTCATGACCTGACCTTCGCGCATTTGCCAGGCCTCGGGGGCGCCGGCTTCTTGGCTGGCCGCGCGCATCAACTCGACTTGGCCGGCGCGTTGAATTTTCGCGTAGGTTCCATTGATGTCGGGTTCTTCGAATTCATAGCGGAATTTCACGCGAACCGCGTTGTCCGATAGGCTTTCTGACTTCAGCTCGTGAATAGCGAAGTTCCGGGCGTTGGGCTTCTCTTTGGACAGCTGAGTCGTAACGATTTGCAGGAGGGTTGCCTGCATGTCCGCATGCGTCTGGTAGGTGACGGCGGGGCGGTTATGCACCACGACCCAGGTTCCAACCAGAAGAATTGCAAAGAACACCGCGCTGAAAATCTTCGTCATGAGGCCAGTCCTTGAATAAAAGCTCAAAGTTCGGTTTGATGCCGTTCTGCATGAGATTGCGAGATTTTCAGCAAGACATCAATAAGAAGTTCAAGCTTCTCACCGAGACAATGGGTGAGGCGATCGGCGAATTTTCAGAGACGCTTCAGAGTCCGCGTGCGCGCGCGCTGTTAAGCTCTGCATTAGAGTTCGTGAAGCCCCATCATTTGGCGCTGGGCCTGCGCGTTTCGCGCCTGTCGACGACACGGATCGAAGTGGTCGTGCCTTTGAAGGCCCGCGCCCCGGAAATGCCCACGGGTGAAGCATCTGAGGCGATCATGGATCCGGGAGTGCTCACGACCGCGGCGAATTTGGGGGCCCAGCTCCTGCTGCGCCGTCAAGATCAGGCCGAGCTTGGGATCGGGCAAATCAGCGAGGCGCATTTGCGTTTCGTCGGCCCCGTCACGAGCACGCTGCGCGGACGTTTGGAGTTTTCCAAGATCGCGCAGGAAAGTCTGCGCGCGGAGCTGAAGAAAAACGGCCGCGCCGAGATCGAACTCGTCATGGCTTTCTTCGACGATTCTGAACGTCTGGTCGCCGACTGCAGTTTGCAGTATGTGGCGCGCCACTCTGAGCAACTGACCTGGACCGAGAAAGGTTCTGATGACACCGCTTCGAACACAAATTGAGACCCAGAGCGAAACCTACCGGCAGAACTATGAACAGATGCAAGCGCATCTGAAAGAGTGGCGCCGTCGCGTGGAGCTCGTGAAGCAAGGTGGCGGCGCCGACGCCGTCGCGAAACACAAATCGCGCGGTAAACTCACGGCGCGCGAGCGTATCGAGGGCCTGCTCGATCCCGGCACCGCATTCTTGGAGTTTTCGACGCTCGCGGCGTGGGACATGTACGACAACCAAGCGCCCGGCGCGGGCGTCATCACCGGTATCGGCGTCGTTTCGGGCGTGGAGTGCGTGATCGTTTCGAACGACGCGACGGTGAAGGGCGGGACCTACTACCCCATGACCGCGAAGAAACATTTGCGCGCGCAGGAGATCGCCCTCGAAAACGGTCTGCCTTGCATTTACCTGGTGGACTCGGGCGGGGCGTACCTTCCGCTGCAATCGGAAGTCTTCCCGGATCGTGATCACTTCGGTCGCATCTTCTACAACCAGGCCCGGATGTCGGCGCGGAACATTCCGCAGATCGCGGTCGTCATGGGCTCGTGCACGGCGGGCGGCGCCTACGTTCCCGCCATGGCCGACGAGAACGTCATCGTCAAAGACAACGGCACCATCTTCTTGGGCGGACCGCCCCTCGTGAAGGCCGCTACGGGCGAGGAAGTCAGCGCGCAGGATCTGGGCGGCGCCCACGTTCACTGCGAAGTCAGCGGCGTGACCGATCACTTCGCCGAAAACGATGAGCACGCGATCGCGATCACGAAGTCCATCGTGGCGAACCTCAACCATAAACGGGTCGTGAACCTCGCGCAGAAATCCATCGAAGAGCCCCTGTATCCCGCCGAAGAGATCTACGGGATCATCTCGAAAGACACGAAAACTCCCTATGACGTGCGCGAGGTGATCGCGCGTCTGGTGGACGGCTCGAACTTCCACGAGTTCAAAGCGTCCTACGGTTCGTCGTTGGTTTGCGGATTCGCGCACATCTGGGGTTATCCCGTGGGGATCGTCGCGAACAACGGCGTCCTGTTCAGTGAAAGCGCCGTGAAGGGCGCACACTTCGTCGAGCTGTGCGATCAGCGCGAGATCCCGCTTTTGTTCTTGCAGAACATCACCGGCTTCATGGTCGGGCAGAAATACGAAAACGAAGGCATCGCGAAACACGGCGCGAAGATGGTCATGGCCGTCTCGAACGCGCGCGTACCGAAGTTCACCGTCGTCATCGGCGGCTCGCACGGCGCGGGCAACTACGGCATGTGCGGTCGCGCTTACCAGCCCCGCATGATGTGGATGTGGCCGAACTCCAAGATCTCGGTCATGGGTGGCGAGCAGGCGGCGAACGTTCTGCTGACCATCAAGATGGATCAGATGGCGGCCAAGAAACAGCAGATGTCGCCCGCCGATCAGGCCGAGTTCAAACGTCCCATCCTGGAAAAGTACGACGAAGAGAGCTCGGCTTATTTCGCCAGCGCACGGATCTGGGATGACGGGATCATCGACCCTGCGGACACGCGTCGCGTGATCGCCCTGGGGATCGCGGCCAGCTTGAATTCCAAATGGGACGAGAAAAACCAAGGCGTCTTCCGGATGTGAGGCAAGGGCCTATCCTAAAACCAATTGAGGATTGAATCGAATGAAAGAGGGACAGATGCAAGGATCGACGACAAGTCATAGTCTCAACTATGGCGCGGAGGAGAGACGCCGTCAGGTGGCCCTCTTTCATTCGACCCTGCGGGCATGCTGGAAAAAGCCTTGCTCTTCGTTTCCAACGTCTCGAATTGGTCAGGACCAGTCCTTCGACGTTGGCGCCTTGATCAAGGCTTTTTCCACCATGTTCAACCCTCAATTGGTTTTAGGATAGGCCCTTTGAATACCATTAGCGTCTCTGAAAAAAACAACGTCCTCGAAGTGCGGTTGAACAAACCGCAGATCCGTAACGCCTTTTCGCCCGAGATGATCCGCGAACTCACGCAGGTCTTCTCGACGGTGAAAGAAAGCATCCGACTGGTCACCTTGTCGGGCGAGGGCTCGTCGTTCTGCGCGGGCGCGGATCTGAACTGGATGAAGTCCATGGTCGGCTTCTCGCTGCAAGAAAATGAAAAGGACTCGCTCGAGCTGCACGATCTGTTCGCGAGTATCCGTCAGTGCCCGGCTCCCGTTTTGGGAATCGTGCAGGGTGCGGCCTTTGGCGGCGGCGTGGGACTCGTGGCGGCCTGCGATTTCGTCGTCTGCACCGAAAAAACTCAGTTCTGCTTCAGCGAAGTGAAGCTCGGCATCGTGCCGGCGGTGATCAGCCGTTTCGTTCTGGAAAAATCCAGTCCGGGCCTTGTCGGTCCGTGGATGATCTCGGGGCGCGTGTTCAAAGCGGCGCAAGCGCTGAACATGGGCCTGGTGCACGAAGTGGTCGAAGACGAAGAGCTGACCGAGCGTGCGCAAGAGATCGCGCGCGGTTTCCTGCAAGCGGGGGGCGAGGCCACTCGCGCCACAAAAAAACTCGTGGTCGACATCGGCGTTTGGGCACCGGCGGAAGCCCGTGTTGAAACCGCGCGTTTGATCGCGAACCGTCGCGCCTCGAAAGAGGGGCAAGAGGGGATCAAAGCCTTCCTCGAAAAACGGAACCCCAGCTGGAGGCCGGAATGAGCCAAACGCGTTTTACCCGCGTCGCCATCGCGAACCGGGGCGAAGTCGCCGTGCGGATCATTCGCGCCCTGGATGAGATGGGCATCGAATCGGTCCTTCTGCATTCCGAGGCCGACGTCAGGACCCGCGCGTACCGTATGGCGACCCACAAGGTTTGCGTGGGGCCCGCCGCGACCGCGCAGAGTTATTTGAATATCGAAGCGAACATCGCGGCGGCGAAGGGCGCGGGCGCGCAAGCGATCCACCCCGGCTTCGGCTTTCTGTCCGAGAACGCCGACTTCGCCGAAGCCTGCGACAAGGCGGGCGTCGTTTTCGTCGGCCCTCCGGCGGCGGCGATCCGTAAACTCGGCGACAAGGTTCAGTGTAAAGAGCTGGCGCAAAAGTTGGGACTGCCGCTCGTTCCCGGCTATCAAGGTAAAGATCAATCCATCGATAACCTGATCGGCGAGGCCGAGCGCATCGGCTTCCCCGTCATCGTGAAAGCGGCGGCGGGCGGCGGCGGGCGCGGCATGAAGGTGTTGCGTTCGCGTGAAGAAGCGCGCGAATTGATCGAGTCCGCGCAGCGTGAAGCGCAGTCGGCTTTCGGCTCGCCCATCGTCTTCCTCGAAAAATATCTCGAGCGCGCGAAACACATCGAATTCCAAGTCTTCGCCGACTGCACGGGCCGCGCGGTTCACTTGAATGAACGCGAATGCTCGGTCCAGCGCCGTCACCAGAAGATCATCGAAGAGGCCATGTCGCCTTCGCTGACGCTGGATCTGCGCCAGAAAATGGGCGAAGCCGCGTGCCTGATCGTCGAGGCGGCGAACTACCGTGGCGCGGGGACCGTCGAGTTCCTGTTCCAAGACGGGCAGTTCTATCTGTTGGAAGTGAATACGCGTCTGCAGGTCGAACATCCGGTCACCGAACTGGTGATGGGCGTCGATCTGGTGAAAGCGCAGATCCGCACCGCCGAAAACGAAGCGGTCTTCCCCGAGCACCAGGTTCGCGCACCCCGTGGTCATTCCATCGAGTGCCGCATCTACGCGGAAGATCCCGAACTTGGCGGCGTTCCCAGCACGGGCCGTATCGGTCATGTGCACTGGCCGGAAGGGCCGGGCCGTCGTTTCGACTATGGTTTCGATCCAAATGATGAAGTGACGCCTTTCTACGACTCGATGATCGCGAAAGTGATCGTCTGGGACGAGACCCGTCAGCGCGCCATCCAGAAAATGCTCCGCGTTTTGGACGAAAGCGTGATCTTCGGCGTGAAAACGAACATTCCGCTGCTCAAAAAAATCATCAACCATCCCGAATTTGTTGCGGGCACGATGACGACGCGGTTTATGGATCAGCATTTCCCCGGTCCCGTGAAACGCGAGAAAAAAACCGGCGAAGAGCAGTGGATCAAGGAAGCCCTACGGAAAATTCCGAAGGGCCTGAGCGTGGCGACTTCAACCGGTGGCGGCGGCTCCTCGCCTTTCCATACACCTTGGCGGGGGATCTAAGATGAACCATCGTTATCTCCTTGAGGTGAATGGACAATCACGCTGGGTGGACGGCCAGTGGCTGCAAGGCCAATTGTGGATCCATTTGAATGGCGAGACCTTCATCGTCGAAAGCGAGACCAAGAATTTCGGTCAGGGCAAAGGCGGCAAGGCCAAGTCCGACATCGTCGCGCCCATGCCCGGCAAAGTGACCAAGGTCCTCGCGCAAGACGGCGCGAAAGTCGCCGAGGGCCAAGTCTTGATCGTGATGGAAGCGATGAAGATGGAGTACTCGCTGAAGGCCGAGCAGGCGGGCACGGTTCAAAAAGTCGACTGCAAAGTCGGCGATCAGGTCGTGCTTGGGAAAATCCTGGTGAAAGTAAATCCTGATGTGAAACCCGAGGCCTCCAAATGAAGAAGGCCGTGCGGATCGTCGATGTGTCGCTGCGGGACGGGCTGCAAAACGAAGCCACGCCGGTTTCGACCGCGAACCGCGTCCTGCTGGCGGAGCGTTTGATCGCGGCGGGCGTGACCCGCATGGAGCTGGGCGCTTTCGTCCGCGTCGAGAAAATCCCGCAGATGGCGGGCTCGATGGATGTCATCACGAAGACGCTCAAACATTTTCCCGACCAGAAGAAATACGGCTTCGCCGCGCTCGTGCCGAATCAAAAAGGCATGGATGACGCTCTGAAATCGGGGATCAAAGAGGTCGCGATTTTCACGGCGGCCTCGAACAGTTTCACGAAGGCCAACATCAACTGCACGATCGACGAAAGCTTCGAACGTTTCGCGGACGTCATGGCGGCGGCGAAGAAAAACAAAATCAAAGTGCGCGGTTATCTGTCGACCTGTTTCGGCTGCCCCTACGAGGGTGAGGTCGACGAAAAGGTCGTCGTGAAAATGGCGGAACGTCTGTACGCCATCGGCTGTTACGAGGTCTCGATCGGCGATACGATCGGCGTCGCGAATCCGGCGCAGGTCGTTCGCGTCTTCGAAAAGCTCGCGAAAAAGATCCCCATGGCTAAACTGGCCGGGCACTTTCACGACACGCGCGGGACGGCGCTGGCGAACATCCTGGCGGCTTACCAGACCGGCGTGCGGGTCTTCGATGCTTCGCTGGGCGGGATTGGCGGTTGCCCCTACGCCCCGGGGGCGGCGGGGAACGTGGCTCTCGAGGACGTGATCTATATGTTCAACGGCATGAAGGTCGATACGGGCCTGGATCTGCGCCAGCTCGTCGATACGAACCACTGGTTCGCCGAGATCATGGGAAAGAAGCTCAACTCGAAGATGTCCTTCGCCGGGTTGCCGAAGACTCGGCCCTCGTAGCTCGAAGCACGCGGAATTGTTTACAGTTTGACGAACCCGCCCTCGCGGATCGGGGGCTTTTCCGCTAGATCTGGAAGAGTCATAACGCGGGGCATCCATACATGTTGTTAGAACAACCGACGCCGACCGAACACCGCTGGCTGATGGGGCTCACCTTCAGCCTGGTCGCCTGTTTTATTGCCGTCGCCTGGATCAACCGCGAACCCCTGTGCATCGAGTCCGAAATATTCCGCCGCGTAGAGTACCGCGCGGACGGGGCGTCGACGGATGTCTTCCGCTGCCGCGCTCGTCGCCATATCGGCTACCATGCCGAAATCGCCCAACAGCTTCCCGAGTTGAACGCGCGCCTGCAGCGTTTGGAGTATGAAGGTCCCTACTTTCTGGGAAGTGACTGGAAAGTCCCGAGCTTCCGCCTACGCGTCGTCAACGAGCTGGCGAAAGAACCCGAAGACGGCGTGATCGAAGTCACACCGAAAGAACTCACCACCGCGCACGTGATCGAATCGCGGGTCATGGACCGTGTCCTGCGCCAGAACCTGAAACACGCGAACGGCCCTTCGGCGGAACTTCTATCGGCGTATTTTCAGGATCTGACGGGACATCGCCCCGTTTTGCGGGAGGCACCCGAGCTCGAGGCGCGCGACTGGAAGATCGCGCTTTACGCCGAAGCCGTCCGTCGCGCCCGCGGCCTTCTGCCCTTGGGTGAGCAGCGCATGGCCTTGGATGAGTGGCGCGCGCTTTTGAATCGTCCCGAGGCTTCCGCGTGGTCCCTGCCCGAGCGGGTGCAGAATCTGATGCACGAGTCCCTGGCCGCTTTCGGTTACCGCCAGGATCTGCGCGCCTTCCAAATTCCGTTCGCGGTGATGTGGCCGGATCGCAAAGTGGATCTGAGCGAAACGCAGATGAACCGCATTCAGCGCATGGTTGCGGCGGTGGTGCAGCCGGACCGGATTTACTTTCCGTTCTCGCGCACGCCGTTTTCGCGAGTGAACGCCGCGCCCGTACAGGTCGGTCGTTTGGTGCTGTTCCAGTGCGGGCTTCCGCGTCTGGATGAACTCGAAAAATTGGGCGTGGAGTTCGAACATCTGCTGTTCGTGCAAAACTGCGATGAGCCCGATGCCGATCTGATCGTCAGCGCGCTTCGCAATCCGCGTTACTTCGTGAAGGACTATCCGGCCGTGGACTTCGCCCAGATTCACTGGCCCAGTCTGCGCTTGGCGCTCGAGAAATCGGGCGTTCGTGAAACCAGTCTGACCGGGCTTTTCCGCGAGGACCGTTTGGCGAGCTTCCGCAAAATCGGCTTTCTTTCGAGCATCGACCAGGATCCCGTGACCGGGATCCAGTCGTGGAAAGGCGCCCTCGAGCCCGTTCCGATGTTCCGCCTAAAAGGCGGAACCAATTAACTAACGCCAGTCCTGCGGGACGTAGCGGACTTTCAAACGTGTGCCTTCGGGCTGCGTGGTCCAAATCACGCGTGAGCCGATCAGGATCACGTTGCGGTCTTCGTCGAGAGTCCAGCCCGAACGAACCGCGCCGCCCAGGATCACCTGCGAACCATAGGTCACCACGATCGAAGACGGATCCGCCAAGGACGGGAGCGGAATTTCGATGGGCCCTCCGCCGTTGACGGGTTTCAAGATCGAGGTCAAAGAGGGACCCAAATCATTCTGGCAGATGGGGAAGGACTGGCCGGCGGCCAAACGCACGATCTCGAGGATACGTGTGGGCTCGGTGTTCGGGTCGTCCATCATGCAGGAGTTGGCCTTGTTGGCGATGAAGGCGTCCACCGAAACGACCGGTGCGACGAAGTGAAGCCGCTCCAACGCGATGTCGGGCGTCTCCTGGGATTGGTCCTCCGCGTCCGTGAACAGCACCACTTTCAACGCGGCACCGGGGCGGAAGAATCCGGCATTCGGGCCTTCACGTTTCGCGACCGAAACGGCCTCGACCAGCGAGGCGAAAGGTTTTTCGTCGCCCGCGCCATACGTGCCCACCAAAATCAATTGCTTCAAAACGGCCGCGGCGTCCGGCGTTTGGCGATTCACGAAGGTATGGGTGCCCGCTTTGACGAGGTTGCCCCGGTGGGGTTGCATGAACGTGGTCGTGATCACGCCGACCTGCAAATCGAGGGCGGGGTTATTGATGAAAGAGTTCACGAACTGCTCGGCGAATTTCGCCAGGCTTTGCTGATGCGAGTACATCGAGCCCGAATCATCGATGACGAACAGCAGGTCCGTCGCGCCGGGGTTGACCTCCTGATCGTAAGTGACCTCGATGTAACCGGGGAAGGTTTGGATTTCGGCCACTTGGAATCGGGCCTGCGCCGTGAACGTGGTGAGCGCGATGAGGACGGACAAAAGCAGGGACTTCATGGAACCTCCGTGTTGTGAGAACGGCCCTATTGAAAAGGGGGTTCGCGGGAAGTTCGAGTGAAAATGCGACGTGCTATGATTCGAAAGTGTTACAAGCCGTTACAACGCCGGGTTTCAACCGGCGTGGCTTGACCGGATCTAAAGGTCCTTGGACAGCGGGCTGTCGCCGATGGCTTTGATCTTGTTCTTTTCGTCGACGAAGACCACCGAAGGTTTGTGCGTCCGCGCTTCGCCTTCGCTGAGTCCGCAGTAGGCGACGATGATCACGAGGTCGCCTTTCTGCACGTGCCGGGCGGCGGCGCCGTTCAAACAGATCTCGCCGGGCTTGCCGAGGATCACGTAAGTCGAGAAACGCGCGCCGTTGTTCACATTGTAGATGTCGACGCGTTCGTAAATCAGCAGGTTGGCGCCCTTGATCAGCTCCGGACAAATCGAAATCGAGCCTTCGTAGTTCAGATCGGCGTCGGTGACGGTCGCGCGGTGGATTTTCCCTTTGAGCATGGACAGATTCATTTGGCGGCTCCTTCACTGCTGTTTGTCAGGTTCATTTGCATGGCGATCGAAAGCCCTTTCAACACAAGGTCCGGTTGAATGGCGTCGAAGACTTTTTCACGTTCAAAAAGCGTCGAGAAACCGCCCGTGCCGATGACGAAGGGCTTTTCGTTGTTGAAGCATTCCACGGTCAGGCGTTGGGTGATCTCTTTCATCTGCCCCAGATGCCCGTAGTAAAGACCCGACTGAATGCTCTCGACGGTGGTTTGTCCGAGCACGCGGGCGGGGGTGACGATTTCGACCAGCGGAAGTTTCGCGGTCTTCGCCTCGAGCGCCTCCATGTTCAAACGCATGCCCGCGATGATCGAACCGCCGAGATAATCCTTGTCCGCCGAGATCGCGCAGAAGGTCGTCGCCGTGCCGAGATCCACGATCACCAGATTGCGTTTCGGGTACATCTTCATGGCCGCGATGGAGTTCGCGATGCGGTCCGCGCCGACCTCCACGGGATTGTGGTACTTCACGCGCAAGCCGGTCTTCACGCCGGGCTGCAAGTTGAAGGGCGTGAGTTTGAAGTACTTCTCGCAGGCGCGGCGAAGCGAATACATCACGTCGGGAACGACCGTGCAGATCCCGATCTGGGTGATCTGTTTGAAGTCGAAGTCGTTTTCGCGCAGAACGTTGCGCAGGAAAACGCCGTACTCGTCCGCGGACGAACCGCCCTGCGAGGTCATGCGGAAACGCAGGCGGATGTTTTCACCGTCGAAAACGCCGCCGTACATTTGGGTGTTACCGACATCGAGAGCCAAAATCATAGGACCTCCGCGATCAGACTCGACAGTTTCTGCACCAGATCCGCGCGGGTCGTGCCGCTGGCCGCGACGCTCAGGTCGGAGCGGAAGATCTGGTAGGGATGTTCGTTTTTCTCGCGATTCAGGCCGCGTTGATCGTTCTGTACCACGAATTCGCAGGGGCACTGATCGAAGAGCGTTTTCACTTTTTGGCGCGCCTCTTCGTCGCTGAGCTGACTGGTGAGTTTGAAACCCACGATCTTCGCCGTTTTGTTGCGTGACCAGGGTTTCAGCTGGGTGATGATCTTCGGATTCGGGCGCAGCTCCAGCGTCAGGGGCGAACCCGAAGGAATTTTCCCGCCGCCGACCTCGAAGGAGCCTTGGACGACTTTGGCGACCGAGTAGTCGCTGACGGCCGCTGCGTGGATGATGTGCGTGTAATCGCGCTCCGACAGCTCGGACTTCAGCGCGTCGGCCAGATCCTGGTAGGTGCGGAATTCACGGCGACGCAGGTTCGCGGCCGAGCGGGGCGCATGTTTCGCCGCGAGCAAGGTCACCTCGGCCCCCATTTCGGCGAGCGCATTTGCGATGTCGACGCCGGTCTGTCCCGTCGATTCGTTCGCGATGTGGCGGACGTCGTCGATAGGCTCGATGGTTCCGCCCGCGGTGATCAGCACGCGCGGTGAAAAGGCCGTCACCGGCGCGGATTTCGTTTCCGCCACGATGGGGGCGGCCGGGGCGCCCAGGCGTTTCGTGATCTCTTCCAAAAGCAGGTCGGGCTCCAGAAGGCGGCCGTAACCCTGCTCGCCGCAGGCGAGGACGCCGCTCGCGGACTCGAGGATTTCGAGTTTCCAATCGCGCAATGTCTGAATCGATTTTTGCGTCGCCGGATGCAGATACATCGAGGTGTTCATGGCGGGGGCGATCAAATAGGGTTTCTTGAAATCGTGGGCCAGGAACATCGTGGTCAGAAGATCGTCGCCGACCCCTTGGGCGATGCGATTGATGAAATGGGCCGAGGCCGGGCAAACCACGATCAGATCCGCCCAGCGCATGGCGTGGATGTGATCCATGGCGTGACCCTTTTCCCAAAGATCCGTCAGGACGGGGCGACCGGTCAGTCCTTCGAGCGTCGCCGCGCCGATGAACTGCAAAGCCGCCGGTGAAGCGACGACTTGGATCTCGTGGCCCTGCTGTTTCAGCTTCGACAGGAGCGCCGCCGCTTTGAACGCCGCGATGGAGCCCGTCATTTTGAAGAGAATTTTAGATTTCGACATTGTCGATCAACCTCACGTTGCCGAGCCATGCGGCGGCCAGTCTGCGTCCGTCCCATTCGCGGATGTACTCCACGCGAAAACCTTTTTCGGTGAGAATCTGCGTGCCGCGCGCAGGGTCGTCCACTTGGGTCAAAACCTGGTGGAGGAGCGGCGCGATTTTGCGTTCCGCATCGCTCAGCCGCACGTTGCGCGAACTCATCGCCAGGCCGTCGGCTTCGCGCAAGGTCGCGACGGGGACGATCTCGGTGGGAACCAAGAGCGCTTCGACCATACCGCGCACGAGGGAAAGCTGCTGCCAGTCCTTTTCCCCGAAGTAGGCGCGGGTCGGCTGCGCTCCGTTGAGGAGCTTGAGCACCACGCTCAGCATGCCGTCGAAGTGTCCCGGGCGGAATTCGCCTTCGAGGGTCTTCGAGACTTCGCTTTCCGTGACCTTGTAACGGTAAGCATCGGGATAAAGCTCGTCGTATTCCGGCGTCCACACCACGTCGGCGCCGGCTTCATCGGCGAGCTCCAGATCTTTTTCGATGGGACGTGGGTATTTCGCCAGATCGTCGGCGTTATTGAACTGCGTGGGGTTCACATAAATGCTGACGACGACGTGCTGGTTTTCCAAACGCGCGCGACGGATCAGCGAGGCGTGGCCCTCGTGCAAAGCGCCCATGGTGGGGACGAAACCCACGGATTCGCCACCGAAAAGGCGGCGGTAGGCGCGCATTTCTTGAAGGGCGGTGATCCGTTTCATTATTCGAACCACTCTTTCGCGGTGGGGAATTCGCCTTGTTTCACGTCTTGCGAGTATTTTTCGACGGCGTCTTTCACGAGTTCGGCGCCGTTTAGGTAGCGGCGCACGAACTTCGGTTTGAAGCTCGTCTGGAAACCGAGCAGATCGTGCCAGACGAGGACTTGGCCGTCGGTCTCGTCACCTGCGCCGATGCCGATCGTGGGGATTTTCAACTGGCGGGTGATGTCCGCCGCGAGTTGTTTGGGGACGCATTCGAGAACGACGCTGAACGCGCCGGCCTTTTCCAGATCGAGCGCGTCTTTCAAGATGCGTTCGCCCTCTTCGCTGCGGCGACCTTGCACTTTGTAGCCGCCGAGTTGGTTGACCGATTGGGGCGTCAGTCCCAAGTGACCCATGACGGGAATGCCCGAGTCGACCAAGTGCTGTACGAGTTCCAGATTGCCGCGCGCGCCTTCGAGCTTCACCGCGTGGGCGCCCGCGCGCATGAGCTTTCCGGCAGACAGCACATTCGTTTTGCGATCCAAACGGTACGACAAGAACGGCAGATCGCCGATGATCAGTTTCGAGGGCGCGAACTTCGCGACGGCTTGGGTGTGACGGGCCATCAACGAAACCGTGGCATTCAGCGTGGAGTCGTCACCGAACATCACCATCTGCAGGCTATCGCCGACGAGAATCGAATCCACCGAAGTCTGCTCGACGATTTGCGCGGCCCAGGCCTCGTAGCAGGTGATCATCGTCAATTTTTCTTGGCCTTTTTTATCGCGGAACTCGGGGACTCTCATGGCGCCTCCACGGCTTTTTGAAACGCGCGGTAGATGCCCGCGAAGGGGTCGCCTCCGAGCGCTTCGAGATTCTTGTTCATGGTCTCGACATCGCCGCGAACCAAGGGGCCGGTGCGCGCGCGCGTGGGATCGTTGAAGACGTTATCGATAGTGACGTCCGCATAGGGACGCAGAATTTCCGCGGGTAGCCCGAGCTTCGCGAATTCACTTTGGGCTTTCGCCCACAGAAGGGTCGTGAAATTTCCCGACAGCACGCAGAGCGCATGGTAGAGCGCCTTCTGTTCGGGGTGGATCGCGAAGAGCGCGTTCGGCAGCGGCAGCTCCGTCGGCCAGCGCGTTTCCGTACTGGAGGTGACGTAGTTGATGCGGCGGTAAGTGGCTTCGGTATAAAGTTCGGGACCGAAGGTCATCAGCGGATGGTAGCCGGTCATTCCCTCCAGCTCGAGCGCGCCCGAAAAATGAATCCAGCGCGCGCGGGGGGCGTGGTTTCGATATTGCGCGTGAAAAGTTTCGAGGGCGCGATCCGAGATGGCGAGGGCGATGATCTGCGCCGTGGGCAGAAGACGAAGGAGCTCGGATTCCGGCTGTGACCGGTCCCAAGTCAGAATGTCGTGGCTGGCGGTCAATGTCCGCTGCCAATCGGGGATCAGGTGGCGGGCCAGACGGCCGCGACCGATCCAAAGGATCTTGATTTTCATTCGTCCTGCTTCCTGAGGTACCTGTCCAGCTTGGATCAAGTCCCGGTCACACTCATTGCCCGTTCAGTGGGCGTTCATCTCCTAGGATGTATACCTCGGTCCGGCGCCTGACAAGGATTGCGCGCGTCAAACCGGGCGTGCTAGGCCCTAGGTCATGAAAAAAGTCGGAATTCTGGGGCTTTGGCTCGCGGTTTTGCTGCTCGGAGCGGTCGGCATTTGGTGGTTCACCCAAGATCGTTTCATGGTCGATAGCGAGGTCGCGCGCGAGCTCGCGCCGATGGAGTCACCCGCCAACGCACGCGCGGCCGTGACCCAAGCGTTGCGCGCGCCCGGGGCCGTGCCGACCATTCTGCTGTGGGGGCAATTTCCCGACGACCGCGAAGCCCTCGATATTTTGAATTCGATGTGGGAAAGCCGCGACGAAGCGGGACTGCGTTGGGACGAGATCTGGCTCGATGAAGGATTTCACAATCTGCTGCCCGGTCGAGCGGTGTATCTGCGCGGCGCGGACGTGCCGCTCGCGAAGGAGCTCGAAGCGTTGCGCGCGGAGGGGCGCTCGGTGCTGATCCTGACCGCGCCGATCTTCGCCGCCACGGCCTTAAAAGGTTCGCCCGCGGCCGGACTGGCGCGTTTGAACGTGCCCTTTCAGTCGGTGCTGTGGTTGGAAGGCCCGCGCCGGCGGGAAGATGAAAAGAACGTCCGCCCGCCCTGTCAGCTGCCGCATGTGGATCTGCAAGGCACGGGAGCGTTAGGCTGTCGCGTTCTGCAAAGCGCGCGCGGTGAATACCGCCGCAACTTCAAAACCGGAGAGCGCCTGATGCAGATCGAACGCCTGAATGCGAACGACCTGCTGGTGTGGCGGGCGACTGAACCTTAATTCATACAACCCGCATAGGGCGGATAACCGAGCTCCGGGTCGACTTTGTTGTCGTCGGCCGAGATCGTTTTCGGATTCGCGAAGGATGTGCGCGTCGGGGGCGTGCGCTCGAAGATCGGCGAGTTGTACGCCGCTTCGATCATCTGCGGGAACTGCGTTTTGGTATCGAACGCGTTCCAGTCCGAGCACAGAACCGCGTCGGCCACCGCGAGCGAACCCGCGAACGAGCTGTGCGGATTTTTCAGATTGTAGAGCTTGTGCCAAACCGAATCGGCGTAGTCGTCCGAGCCGTTGTTGTTGAGCAAGGTGCTCGCTTTTTTTCCGGGACCGCTCGAATCCAGAAGTTCCCAACCGGGGCGATCGAAGCCCAGAATCCGTTTCACGACGCCCTGACCGAACAGCGAATCGCCGCCACGACGGGTGACGTAAACCACTTTGTCGCAGCCCGCGGCTTTCAGCACGGGAACCGGGTGCAGATCCGACCAGCCGCCGAAGGAAACCCAGTCCGGATTCATACCCACCGTCGAGAACTCCAAAGCGGGCGAGAGTCCCGGCTCGGCGGGGGACAGCGCGAGCGCTTGCAGCCAAGAGCCTTCACCCAAAGCCAAGAAGCGGTGGGATTTATCCAGCTTCGAAAGCGGGTTGTTGGGATTGCGCAGTTCCGCTTCGATCTGTTCTAGATCGGCAGGGCGGCCCCAGTAACCGAAGCGCAGATCCGTCGGCGAGACGCGAACGTCCGCGCCGACACCGGGGGCAAGGCTTTTCAGATAAGCGTCCCGCTGTGCGCGGAAGCTTTTCGCCGACTCTCCCGAAACGACGGAAGTGGTCACGAGCGCCTGCGCGTACTGACCGACGGGTTCGTGAATGCGTGAACGTTGCGAGGGGACATAGTTACCGAAGTATTTCTCCACGCTGTCGCCGATCAGAACCTGACAGCGGGGCTCGGCCATCACGATCTCGGGCCAGGTGCGACCCGCCGAGACGGGAAGGCAGGTGCGCATGAAAAGTTCGTGCGCTTGTAAAGACTCGGTGCTGGCGTCACGTTGCGCGAGGTAGTCGCCCAGCGCGCCGAAGCGGATGGCGAGCGCCTGGAAGTCCACGATCCCGTTGCGGACGAACAGCTGCGCATCGTTTTTCGCGTCGAACTTCCCGAAGACCGCGAGCGTCTGCTTCAAGGCTTCGATCCGTTTCATGAGGAGCGCCTGTTTCGCGCGATCTTTTTGGATCGAGGGATCCAGCAGAAGCTCCGCCACGGCGACGACCGCGGGACCGTAGAAGATCCCCGAGTTCTGCATGTCCTTCGCGGCGGCGATGGCTTTCGGCAGATGTTTGTTCATCGCCTGCTGCGACGACAATACGGTCACCGAGTCGTAGACGTTTTCCTTTTGGAGTTGCTTCATCCACTCGACGAGGGTTTTCCAACCACGTTGCTCGTACAAAAAGTAGCTGACGCCCTCTAACGACTTGATCATCAGTGCGAGGTGTTTGCCTTTGTCGTCGCGGGATTTCGGCAGATCGGCATTCGCCATGGCGCTTTCCCACAGGAAGGTCGTCATCGAACCCGAACTCGCGCCGGCCATGCCCACGGGAGCGCCGTAGGTTTCCAGCACGCGGGCCAAGGCACCCCAGTGCGCGGGCATCAGTTCGCCGTTGCCGCGAACGGCGACGCAGTAGTTCTCGGTGGACGAGGGCGTGCGGGGAGTGGTGGCGTTCGGCGCGGGTTTACCGGCTTGTTCGATCATCCAGGGCACGCCGGCGAGAAGAAGCAATACGATGACTGCGGCACCGATCCATTTGTGCGACATGAGGTCTCCTTGGGGTTTCCTGTTCAGTGTAACCGGGTCCCCCAAGGACGCCATACGACCAATGAATAGAAAAAAGCCCGCGCGGGGCGGGCTCTTCGATCGGCTCTAAATCTCGTGCGCGAGGGGTCGGCGCGGGGCCCGGAAGTAAGTCCGGGGCGACAGCGCGAGCAGGTCCGAGAGTTTCGGCATGTACACGCAGGCGTAGCGGTCCACTTGGTAAGCGAAGTAGCTTTCCTCGTTCCCCGAACGCATCAAGGGGCCCCAATAGCCGTTGAACAGACCTTGCTGCTGACGGATCAGCCCGCTGATCTGCGCATCGACTTCGGCGATTTTGGTCTGTAAAGCTTCGGTCTGCGCTTCGTCGGGCTTGATCTTGGCCTCGGTCTTTTGGGTCATGATCTGGGTCAACTCGTCCTCGAAGGGCTCTTTGGTGTGCATGAGCGTTTCGATTTCGGTGTTGATGGGCGATGCCTTCTGGTTCGCTTCTAGCTCATGGTCCAGCTCATCGATGACCATGGCCGTCCGCCAGCCGCAGTCCTTCTTCAGGCGCAGGATGTCGCCGTAGATGTGATCGCCGATGTAAAGGATCTCGTCCCCTTGCAGGTCGAAGTCGCCGGTGAAGGCGTTCGCGCTTCCGCCCTGGTAAACGCCCGGCCCCAGCTTATCGTTGTGGTTCACCATGGAGCCGTCGGCGGGATTGACCTTCAGGTATTTGAGGTTGTCGTAGAAGTAGCGTGGCTTTTGCGCGAGCGTGACGACGATCTCGAACAGATCCAACCAGCTCTCGTGGGCCTTCAGATACGGATTGATCGCGTAGTCGAGCAGAAGTTTCGTGTAGTGATAGTCCGAGTTCGTCACGATGAAGATTTTCTTCCCGTGGGTTTTGAACTTCTCGAGGCCCGCGACGACGTCGGGATCCTTGATGATGAAGCGATCCAGATCCGACTTCACGGTGTCTTTCAGCGAGCCGTCCCGGTGCGCCTCATCGAGGGCGAAAAGGACGTCGTCCGCGATGCGGGCGTACTCGGGAAGCACGTTCGCGTAAGTTTCCGAGTCCTTCATGTCCACGAGCTGCGCGAACAGCGTACACAGGCTGAGCGAGAAGGCGGTGTCGACGGCCAGATAAGACGAATCCGACAAATCGATGTAGGTCGACTTGTACATTTTCTGCTGGGTCTTGAAGTCGATGGGCTTCACGCCGTGGAAGCTCGCGCGGATCGCCGAGTGGCGATTCAGCTTCAGGATGTTGCCGTTGGCCTTATCGATGACGAGACCGCGGATGGTCAGGTTGTAGTCGAAGGGAAGTTGGCGCACGGCCTCGGGATAACCCTTCTTGATGAGCTTATCCTTCATGATCGTATGCGAGAGGCCTTCGAACTCTTGGGTTTTGTAACGGATCAACGTGTGATCCATGTCGAGGCCGAGGAATTTAATGCGTTTCAGATTCAGCGTGCGGTTCACGAAAACGTGAGCGTTCATATTTTTCACCAGATGCGATTAAGGTTGGGTCGGCAGCTTGAGGTCGTTCCACAAGAGCATGCCGCCCTTCATGTTGAAGACGTGTTCGAAGCCTTGCGATTGCGCGTAGGCGGTGGCTTGCGCCGAACGTCCGCCGGAACGGCAGACGAAAACGATCACGTCGGATTTAGGAATTTTTGAAAGTTGATCGGGAACGTCGCCCAGGGGCATCAGCTCCGTGCCGGGCACATGGCCCAGCTCGCCCGTGTATTCTTCGGGCTGGCGAACGTCGATCATGCGGACGCCCGATTTTTTATCCCAGAGTTCAGTCGGCTGAATGTCGATAACCCCGGGGACAAAGGGGTTTTCTTCAGCACTCTCAAAGCGATGGAAATTGGACATAGTTACCGAGCATAGCACAGAAACGCCGCGGTATCTCTCGCGCGTGACGCATCGGGATGGGCGTGATTCAATGCCCGCGATGTCGTCGAAGAAACAACGGCCGCCGGCGGAATTGTCCCGCGAACAGGCTCAGGCCCTCGAAATTCTGCAGTCGGGTGAGAACGTCTTCCTGACGGGTGGGGCGGGCTCGGGAAAATCCTTTTTGATTCGCGAGTTTCGCTCGGGACTCGATCCGAAATCCATGCCGCTTTTGGCCTCGACCGGTGCTGCCGCCGTGCTGCTGGATGGGCGGACGTTTCACAGTTTCTTTGGACTCGGGATCCTGGAGGGGGGAGTCGACGCCACCCGCAATCGCTGTCTGAATAACCCAAAACTCATGACCCGTTTGCGGGCCATTGACGGATTCATCATCGATGAGATTTCGATGATTCCCGGGCAGGCGTTCGCTTTGGCGGAAGAGCTTTGTCGCGAGGCCCGGTCCTCGAATCTGGTTTGGGGCGGGCTGCGCGCCATCGTGGTCGGCGATTTCGCGCAATTGCCGCCGGTCACGCGCGGGACTCAACGCGACTGGTGTTTTCTTTCGCCCGTCTGGGACAAAAGCGGCTTCATCAATGTCGTCTTGCGCGAAAACCAGCGCGTGTTGGATGCGGACTTCATCGAAGTTTTGAACGACATCCGCGAGGGGAATCTCTCCGAGCGCGCGAAATCCTTCTTAGATCATCATGTGCGTGAACACGACGATTGGGATAAAAGCCCGCGTCTGTTCTCGCGCCGTGATCACGTCGAAAAATTCAATCAAGGCGAGCTCGCGCAGCTTCCGGGCGAGGATCTGGTTTTCGATTCGATCTATTTCGGCAGCGACCGCGGCGTGGAGCAGCTCAAAAAAAGCGGCCCGGTGCCGGGGCGTTTGGTTTTGCGCGAGGGCGCGCAGGTGCTGTTCATTCAAAATGATCCGAACAAACGTTGGGTGAACGGCAGCCGCGGCACGGTCGTCGGCGTCGAGACGGACGACACGGGCCTGGAGCGCATCGCGATCGAGAAAGAAAATTTCCGCCACGTGACCGTGGACCGGGTGCAATTTTCACTTCTTGACGGGGACGGCCAACACGTCGCCTCGGTCGTGCAATATCCGCTGATCCTGGGCTACGCGACGACGATTCATAAAAGCCAGGGCGCCACCATGGACGAAATGTGGGTGAATTTATCGAATCTTTGGGAGCCGGGCCAAGCTTACGTCGCCCTGAGCCGCCTACGGACGGGTCAGGGACTGCGTCTTTTGGGCTGGCATCCGCGGTCCTTTCTCGTTGACCCGCAGGTCATTCATTTCTACAACTCGCTAGAGTAAAAACTTGGAGGTTTCCGTGTCTGCTTCCGCTTTTGAAACCCGTGAAAATCCGGTTGGTTTGGACGGCGTCGAGTTCATCGAATATGCCGGCACCGATCCGAAATTCTTCGAAACTCTTTTCACTAAATACGGCTTCGAAAAGATCGCGAAGCACCCGACGAAACAGATCGAGCTGTATCGTCAAGGGAACATCAACTACATCGTGAACACCGAGCCCGGAACTTTCGCGGCGGAATTCGCGAAAGCGCATGGACCTTCGGTCGTGTCCACCGGCTTCCGCGTGAAGAGCGCGATCGAGGCGTTCCGCACCGCCACCACGCGCGGCGCTCAAGGTTATCTCGGCGCGGACCATCTGCGCGGCGCGACTCCCTATCCCGCGATCTACGGGATCGGCGACTCGCTCGTTTACTTCATGGACAAGGACAACACGAAGGACCTTTACGAAAACGTCTTCGGACTGAAGAACGGCGGTCCCGCGGTTGTCGGTAAGGGCTTCCTCGATGTCGACCACTTCACGAACAACGTCCCCAAGGGCGAAATGGACAAGTGGAGCGACTTTTACACCGGCGTTTTCGGTTTCTACGAAATCAAATACTTCGACATCAAGGGCAAGTCGACCGGTCTGCTGTCCAAGGCGATGGGCTCGCCCTGCGGAAAGTTCGCGGTGCCGATCAACGAACCCTCGGACGGCAAATCGCAAATCCAAGAGTATCTCGACGAATACAACGGTTCGGGCATCCAGCACATCGCGATGACCACGAACGACGTCATCGGCACGCTCGAACAGCTCCGTGCCGCGAACCTCGAGTTCCTCGCGGCGCCGCCCGACACCTACTACCGCCAGCTGTCGGCGCGTCTGCCGATGGTCGTCGAAGATCTGGAGCGTTTGAAAAAGAACGCGATCCTCGTCGATGGTGATCAGCACGGCTATCTGCTCCAGATCTTCTCGAAAAACATCATCGGCCCGGTTTTCTTCGAAGTGATTCAACGTCGTGGCCACGATGGATTCGGTAACGGAAACTTCCAGGCCCTGTTCGACGCGATCGAGGCGGATCAGCGCGAACGCGGCTACCTCTGAGGTGAATCGTGCATCAGTACCAGCAAGGACGCTCGACCAAGCAAGGGCATAAGGCCATTCCCGAAGGCCACTACGAGGAAGAGCAAGGGCGCGGCGGTTTCTTCGGACCCGTCTCGCACTTGATCAAACCCGCGCCTTCGACCCGGTGGACGAATATCGAAGGCCCGTTGCGGCCCCATCTGTTCGATCCCGTCCGCATGGAAAAGATGTGGGGCCATTGGCAACGCATGCTCTTCAATTCGGACGTCGTCATTTACAACTACTGGGACAAGGCGACCGCGCATCCGCTGCAAGGCGCTTTCCGCAACGCCGACGGCGATACGCTTTACTTCTGTCACGTCGGCTCGGGCACGGTGCTGACCGAATACGGGATTTTGCCTTTCACGAAGGGCAGCTACATCTCGATCCCGAAGTGCATCACGCACACATTCCACTTCAAAGAGGACTCGAACTTCCTGGTCATCGAGTCGCGCACGGGTCCCTACCGTGAACCCGATCGCGGCATGGTCGGTAAAAACGCGGTCTACGATCTGGGCGCCCTCGGCAAACCCGAGCTGGAACCGATGCACGAGTTCAACAAAGCGCACGGCGTGAACGTCACCCAAGTGGTGGTGAAACGCTGGGATCAGATGACCCGCTTCACCTACGAGGCGAACATCTACGACACCATTGGTTGGAAGGGCGACTTCTTCCCCTTCACCCTTCACATTTCGGATCTGATGCCCTTGCTGAGCGCGCGCGTGCACTTGCCGCCGTCGGCGCATACGACCTTCGTGTCACGGGGCTTTGTCATCTGCACGTTCCTGCCCCGTCCTTTGGAAGAGGATGCGGATGCGCTCAAGGTTCCGTTCTATCACCAGAATATCGATTACGATGAAGTCCTCTTCTATCACGACGGGAACTTCTTCAGCCGCGACAACTTGCACGCGGGCATGATGACTCTTCACCCGGCGGGCTTCGCTCACGGTCCCCACCCCAAAGCGGTGGACGCCGTGAAAACGAAGACCCACACCGACGAAGTCGCCGTCATGATCGACAGCTGGCAAACGTTGAACGTCGACCCCGAATTCTCGAAGGTCGAGATCAACGAGTACTGGCAATCCTGGATGAAGAAGTGATCGCGGGCCGTAGAGGCCCGGGGCTTTCGTTGCCTTCGTCGGTCACTCCCTGCGGCGTCCATTAAGGACGCCTCAGACTAGGCGTCCCCGTCGACCCGTCCTCGTCGCCTCGGCCGCGGGCCTCTACGGACCGCTCCGCTTCCGGTGGCGCGTCGATGTGTCGGGCTCCCGCTGCGCGGTCGCAGTTAATCTTGGATTCACAACGGGCTTATGGGTGAGTAGGATTTTTCTATGAACGATATCCAGCAGCTCTTTCTTGGTGGTGTTGTTGCCGAGCCCAAGATGGGTGACAAACTTTCGCCTTACGAGGCCATGCGGCTCGCGATTGCCGAGGCTTGGCGTGGGGCGGGTCACGTCAGTCCCAATCCGCAGGTGGGCTGCGTGATCTTAAGCGCGAACGATCAGTTCCTGGCGAAGGGATATCACCATGGCGTCGGCGGACCCCACGCCGAAATCGAGGCCCTCGCCGATCTGTTCGATGTGGAGGCCTTCAAACGTGACGACAAAGGTTGGCGCATCGAAGGCCCCGCCGTGAAAGAGGGCGCGGTCGATGCCCGGCAAGAGCTGAAGGGCGCGAAGATCTACGTGACGCTTGAGCCTTGCGCACACGAGGGGCGGACCCCGAGCTGCGCGAAGACCCTCGCGAAACTTCCGGTTCAAGAGCTTGTTTACGGATTGGAAGATCCGAATCCGCTCGTGGCCGGTAAAGGGATTCAGGTCTTGAAAGACGCGAAGATCCGTTGCCGCGAATTTCGCGAGGTCAGTCCCGAGCGCGATCTGCGCGTCGAGCTGCGCGAGGTCTGCGAAGTCTTCCTGAAAAACTACTCCGAAAAACGTCCTTTCGTGGCCTTGAAGGTCGCGACTTCGCTGGACGCGGTTTTCGGTCTGCGTTCCGGTGAAAGTCAGTGGATCACCAACGAGCGCTCCCGCGAGTTCGGTCACTTCTTTCGCGGCTTCTACGACGCCATGCTGGTGGGGCGTGGGACGATCGAAAAGGACAACCCCGCGCTGAACATCCGTCATCCGCATTTCAAGGGCGTGCGGAAGAAAATCGTCGTTGTCGATTCGAAGGGGAAACTCCTCGAACAGCCTGATCTGAAAATCTTCCGTGCGCATGCTCCCGAAAATCTGATCTGGGCCGTGAACGAAAATTTCCGCGGTCATGTTCCCGACGACATTCGTTTGATCCGGATTCCCTCGGATAGCCGGGGGCTCGACCTTTACGAGCTTCACCAGCAGATCTGGAATCAGGGGATACGCTCGCTCTACATCGAGGGCGGTGGCAAAACGCTGTCGGCACATCTGCGCGCGGGCAGCGCCGACCGACTTCTGATGTTCCAGGCGCCGATCATCCTGGGTGGGCAAAACGGCCGCGTGTGGACCGAAAACTTCGGGGTCGAACGCCTGGCCGATCAGATCCGTTTGTCGGCCACCCACCGGCTGGACCTGGAGGGCGACCAGCTCATCACGGGCCGCCTGATCTACGATATCGACCGCTGAATCGGGCGGAAATCCCCGTTCCGGGCCGACCAACGTCTAGGCGTGTAAATCATTCATGGGCTGCATCGCGATGCGGCAAGCTGGCGCAGCTCCTCAGCGTTCAGGCGGCCCCGACCTCGGTCCAGAGGGCATAACGAAAGCTTAAAATGGTGGCAGTGGAGAGTCGGTAAGTTCCCAGATATACTGAGTTCTCTAAGAAACGAGGCTCCATTCTTTATGGACGATGATAGTCGAACGACAACGAAAAGAACTCTCCGCAAATCCAACGCACGTAAAACTCCGCGCCCCAAAACTCCCGCGAAAGCCCCGGGCTTCGTCGATTCATTCAAGAATGAATGGTCACTTTTTTGGGAAGGGCTGACCGGCACCAACGCGGAAATCCGCGATCACCAAGATCCTGATTTCGCGACGGCGAAGCTGCAACCGATGAGTCTCAAACAAATCAAAGAGATCACGCGCGCGCTCAGTCACGAGAAAATGAAGCTTCATCAACAGCTTGAGTCCATTCACCGTGAGATCGAGCTCAACACGGCGAAGCTTCACAGCGCGCAGCTCGTGGGCGCGAATGCCGACGAAACCCTTGTGCGCATCAATGAGCTGACCGACCAAGGTCAGAAGCTCGCGTCCGAACTGCAGGCGCTGGATCAGCGTTTGAACCTCGTTCGTAAATCCAAAGCGACGGATAAGGTCGTCGCCGTATAACGGCGACGGGGTCTAAAGCAGTCGCGGTTTAATATTCATCCCGGTTATCACCGGGATGTTTTTTTAGAATTATCCTTCATGACTGGGCCTGGGGCAGTTTCACCTCATCTCGAAAAGGGGGATGACGATGGAACGCCGGCAATTCTTGAGATGGGGACTGGGAACTTCCGCGGCCGTGGCCGCAACGACCGTCGTGGGAGCGGCCGCGCAGGCCAGCGCCGCCACGCAAGCGGGTCTGATGTGCGCGCCCACCGCGCGCCAAACCTCGGGGCCCTTCTATCCCGGAGAAAAAGCCTTCACGAACAGCCAAGATCTGACGCGGCTGCCGGGTGCGCTGAACCGCGCGCGGGGACAGGTCGTTTACATCCGCGGGCAGGTGCGCGATTCGCAGTGCCGTCCTCTCGCGAACGCCAACGTCGAAATCTGGCAGGCCTGCGAAACGGGTCGCTACAATCATCAGAACGATCCGAATACCGCCGCGCTAGATCCCGATTTCGCCTACTGGGGCGAGACCTTCACGGACGCGAACGGCGAGTACATCTTCAAAACGATCATCCCGGGTTCGTACCCCGCGGACGAAGGTTGGGATCGCCCGCCGCACATTCACTTCCGCGTGTCCAAGTTGGGCTACCGTGAACTCGTCACGCAGAGCTACTTCAAGGGGCATCCGCTGAACGACAAAGATTTGATTCTGCTGAACATCCCCGAAGCGCAGCGCGGGGACGTGGTGGTGGACTTCCAGCCGTCGGCCAAAGGCCTTGAACCGAACTCACTGACGGGGAGTTTCAACATCACTTTGTTGTCGGTCCGCTAGGAGCGCAGAGTTTTTAGGTCCGCTAGGACTGCGGATGATTTAGATCCGTTGACCGCGGAGTTTTTAGATCCGTTAGATCCGCCAAGGGACGGCCGCTCTGGCCGTCCTTCGCAAGCCCCAAGAGTTCTCGCATGGAGTGATACTCTTTCATCTTGCGGATGCTTTGCTGAAGCACGACCTGCAGAGAGGCGACCTCTTTGCGGGTGGGCACCGAGTGCAGGAACAGGCGACGGATGACCGATAGCACGTTCACGCTGCGGTCTTCGACGTTGAAGCCCAACGTTTCGACCCAACTCCGCACGACGGCTTCCGGAAGATGCCCCGGTTGGTCCTCGAGCGCGAGGACGCCCCGGCGCGGACCGGTCGTCGCTTTCAACACATTCTGCGCGATGAAGAGCGCGAGTAAACTCGCTTGCGCGAGATTCAAACTCGGATTCGGCCCGTAGGTCGGGATCGAAACTCCGTAATGGCATTGATCCATGTCCTCGGTCGCAAGGCCCCAGTTCTCGGGTCCAAAAACCAAATCGATGTAGGGATATTCTTTGTCGGCGGTCAGACTCGTGAGGGTCTCTTGAAAATCGCGGACATCGCGACCGCGACCGTCGCGTGCGGTAAAGGCCAGGCGCAGCCCCATGGGCTCGGCTTGGTTATAGTCTTCCCACGAGGCATAGGTGCGGCGGTGGCGAAGCGCCTCTTGTCCGGTGGCGGCGGCTTTCTGCGCGGCCTCGCCGATCTCGCATTGCGGAGCGATCAGCACCAGCTCCTCAACCCCCATATTTGCCATGGCCCGCGAGGTTGCCCCGACATTGGAGTCGTACAAACTCTTCACCAAAATAACGCGCAAACGGGATCCGCTCATGAACCTCAATTTAGTTCCGGTCGTGGGGGTCGTCCAGAGGTAGCCGCTCACTTCTTGAAATGCGCCGCATTTCAAGAAGTGAGCGGCTACCTTTTACAGGACGGCGGCCATGGCCAGGCCGTCGCGGATGCTTTGGGCGAGGGCCGGGTTTTCGGCGGCGAACTTTTCGAGATCGGCCTTCCAGGCGTTTTGTAGGCTTTCGGTGCCTTCCGACGCGCGGGTTTGGATGAGCTCGAGGCCCTCGAGTTTCAAAAGCCAATCGTTCGGGAAGGTGCGCGCGTGAATGGTGACCAAGGGTTCGAGCTTCGTCGCCAAAGCCATGCCTTGTAAGTCGCCTTCGCGAAGGTCGCGCATCTGTTGGTAGTGGGCGTATTTCAGTTTTTCGGTTTCGCTGGGAGTGCGCGGGGGCACGCGGGTCGCGACGAAATCGTCGCGTTCGCCGTAGTGCGCGGTGTCCGCGGGACCGCCGTAAACCGAAACGATCTCAAGGCCTACGGCCTGATCGAAAGTCCCCCAGGCGGGTTCGAAGTAGGTTTTGCCGGCATGGGTGACGCGGCAATCGCTCCAGCTCAGCAGCAAAAGCGTATCGCCATCGCGGATGATCTTGGTGAGCTGTCCTTCGACCACGAAGCCCGACGCGAGCTCCAGACGGGCGCGGTGGCCGGCGCGCAAGCCCGCCTCCGCGAGTTCGGCATCGGCCAATGTGGAAGGGCAACGTCCCGGGAATCGCGCGAAGGCGCCGAGCGGGGTCGAGAAACCTTCCGGATGCTGCGCGGGTCCCTGATTTTTCAATTCGGAATCCGCGAACGAGATCTGCGAAGGCCCGACGGCCTTTACGAAGAGCGCGCGGCGGGGGTTCGCGCTCTTGTCGGCATCATCCCATTGAGCTTCGGTCCATTGACCCGAAATCTGCAAACCCGAGTTGAGCTCGATCGTGTTCACGCTCGCCGCTTTGACGGCTTTTTCGAAGCCGCGACGTCCGCCCAAGCGGAAGGCCATGTTTTCGGCCATCTCCTCAAGGACGCGGCTCAGGTGTTGAAAGTCTTCGGCGACGAAGAGCTGGGGCTGCGGCTCGGTGATGTCGTAGGTTTGTTTGATGCAGTCCACGGTCAGCGGCAGGCGCTTCACGTTCGGCCCCAAACACCAGCGCGATTCGCCGACCGAGGACAGGAGTCCCGCACCGAAAATTTTCGGGCGCGCGACTTCGCCGATCAAACCGTATTCGGCGGTCCACCAGTTCATGCGCGACAGCTCGCCCGCCTCGGAGATTTCCCCCATATTGGCGTTCACGTCGTTCAGGCGCGCGGTCGCGGCCTCGATCTGCGCGGGAGTGGAAGCCGGATTTTCCTTCATGTCGGAAAGATCGCGGATGGCTTCATACTGTTTGATGTCCTGGCGATTCAAGATCGCTTTGCGAGCGACCTGCGCGTACTGGCGCAGATACTCGGCGAATTCGGGATGCACCAGAATCGGGGCGTGGCCCGCGGCCTCGTGCACGATGTCGGGGGCGGGCGTGTACTCCAGATGCTCTAAGGAGCGCATATCGGAGGCGATCGGCAAAACGCCCAGACTCTGCAACTCCATGAAGGCCGCCGGGGGGATGAAGCCGCTGACGGGGAGCGCGCGCCAACCGAACTTTTCCAAATGCTCCGAGATCGTTTCGATCTGCGGAATGCGCTCGACGTCGATGCCGGTCTCCTTCAGCCCTTGCAGATAGACTTCGTGCGCGTGCTGACCCAAGTAGGCGCGGAGCTGGCGCAAGATGAAGCGCCAGACGGCGTGATCGACGGGCGTATACTTTCCGTAATCTTGCTCGACGATGTATTTGCGCAGGTGCTGGGGAAGGGCTTTCAATTTTTCTCCTGGAGCAGGAAGTTCCGCACGTAGTCTTTCACGCCGGCTTCGAGGTCGTAACGGATCGGCGACAGGCCTTGGGCGCGCCACTTTTCCATCTTCGCTTCGGTGAAATACTGATACTGACCTTTGAGGTTCGCGGGCATTTCGATGAAGTCGATTTGCACGGGCCGTTCGAGCGCGTGGAAGACCGCGGTCGCGAGATCCACCCACGTGCGGGCCTGACCCGTGCCCATGTTGTAGATGTCGGACTGGGGTTTTTTCGTCAGCAGCTCATGGATCCACAGGCAGATGTCCTTCACGTAAATGAAGTCGCGCTTCTGCTCGCCGTCCTTGTAGTCGGGAAGATCGGATTTGAAGAGCTGCAGTCGTCCCGTATCGCGGATCTGGTGGAAGGCCTTCAGCGCGACCGAAGCCTGCGCGCCCTTGTGGGTCTCTTGCGGGCCGTAGACGTTGAAGAACTTCAGTCCGTACCAGTGCGGGGGCGTTTTAGTTTGCGCGCGCGCCCAGATGTCGAATTCGACTTTCGAGCGGCCGTACAGATTCAGCGCGGTCAATTCGCGCGCGTCCGTGCGATCGTCGTAGCCTTTGTCGCCGCTGCCGTAGGTGGCGGCGCTCGAGGCGTAGATGAAGGTCTTTCCGTGCTCGGCGCACCAGGTCCACAGTTTCTGGCTGTCGCCGACGTTCACGTCGAGCAGCAGATCCCAGTTCGTTTCGGTGGTCGAAGAGTTCGCGCCCATGTGGATGACCGCGGTGATGTCGCGTTTGGCTTCCGGAGTCTGGATGAAATTGAACATTTCGAGGCGGCCCATGTAGCGGTAGTTCAGGCCGCGCAAGGGGGCGGGACGGGTTTCGGGACTGACGACGTCGACCGCGAGAACGGGGGTTTGGGGCTCCTTTTCGTTCAGGAGTTTCACCATCTGGCTGCCAATAAATCCGTTCGCTCCGGTCACTAAAATCATGGGGGCCCTCGCTCGTTTCTATCCCTATTTAAACGCAGCTGACGGGGTGGGCAAGGCCTGTCCGCTGTCGAAGTTTTGGACGCCAATAAAGAGCTTTCAGTGGCCCGGTGAAGCCGTGCGTCCAAGGCCCAGATTCGTTAAACTCCGCGCGTGGTGCACCCCAGAACGATTCGCCTGTTTTTACTGTTGTCGCTCCTCTGCGCGCTCTTGCCCGGGGCGTTCCGTGCGTCTTCGTCCGCCACCGATTTCGATCCCAAAAACAGCAATACCAAGAACCTCGAATCCTACTGGGCCGAGGCCGATCTGAACGAATACGATTTCGTGAAGTTCATGGCCGACGACAACTGCCTGAAGAGCGAGCGTCAGTTCATGGCCTGCGTGAACGCGATCAGTTCGGTGGCCGAGCGCTTGAAATTGAAGTTCGCCACGAACGGTGAGTTTGAACCGCTGACCGACGCCGATATCGAAGATCGTTTGACCGAAAAGTCCGAACTCAGCATCTGGAAAGAGATCTACCGCGAAAACGGGACGGAAGTTCCGTATTCGTTCTTGGTGCTGTGGCTGCGTTTGAAAGAACACATCACGCAACCCACGCAGATGAACCTGCTGCTCGCGACCGGTATCAACTCCTACTTGAGCGTCGCGCGCGATCCGCACACCTACATCGTGCCGCTCGCGTACTACGAAGAGGTCCTGTCGCAGTCGGAAACCCGTTCGGCGCACCTGGGCTTTTTGGCCCGTCGGATCAAGGGCGGTGCCATGGTCCGCAAGGTCATGTCGAACTCGCCCGCCGCGCGTTCGGGTCTGCGCAAGGGCGATCGCATCTTGGAGTTGAACGGCACCGACGTGACGAAGCTTCACGCGGCCGAATTCAACGAGCTGGTCCGTGGCCAAAGCGCGGGCCGACTGCGTTTGAAGATTCGCCGTCAGGCGGGGGCACAGCCGATCGTACGTCATCTCGAAATCCTGCGCGGGGAAACCCAGTTCGTCTCGGTGGAAAGCCGCTTGATGGAGAAAGACACGCGCGTGGGTCTATTGACCGTGCATAAGTTCGCGCGGGAAACCTGCGTGAACGCGCGCAAACATCTGATCGGTCTGATGGAGCAAGGGATCGAGGGTTTGGTGCTGGATCTGCGGGACAACCCCGGCGGTCAAGTGGACGAAGCGGCCTGCGTGGCGGGACTTTTCCTGACGCCGGGTTCTTTGGTCTTCCAAACGAAGTATCTGGATCCCACGAAAAAAGGCGAAGTCTACTGGGCCGAGGGGCCGCAGGTGTATGACGGTCCCATCGCGACCTTGATCAACAGCGGCTCGGCTTCGGCGGCCGAGATCGTCGCGGGCGCACTCAAGGACCTGGGCCGCACCACGCTCATCGGTGAGCGGAGTTTCGGTAAAGGCAGCTTCCAAGACGGGATGTTATGGCGTCAGCACGCGAAAATCGCGCTCTTCCAAACGCAAGGCTTCTACTATTTCGCGAGCGGTTGGACGCCGCAAATCGTGGGGCTTGAGCCCGACGTTCCCGCCGGGATGGGCGATGAGGGCACGGTCTCGATGCGTGAAGAGGACCTGTACCTGGTGCCGTTGCGCCCGATGGATCTGTGGACCGGTCCCCAGGGACTGGCTTGGCTGGAGCGCTCGGCCTGTATCGCCAGCGGCGTGGCCGCGATGGATGAAGACTCGCAAATTCAAAAAGCCACCGATTGGGTTCGTTGCAAGACTCAACGTGCGGGCGACATGAACGGGAACCCTGGATTATGAGCCTGACCACCGAATTCAAATGCGAATTTCTTCCGGCGGCGCGGCCGTCGAAAAAGTTGATGCTCGTTCTGCACGGCAAGGGCGACAGCTCGAAGCCGTTTCGCAAATTCAACGAAGAGATCAATCTGCCGGAGATGAACTATCTGCTGCTGAATGCGCCCCGCAAATACATGGATGGCTATTCTTGGTACGGCGATCCGCCGTTTCAAGCCGACGCCGTCCCCAAGATGCGCGAGCGTTTGATGAAAGTGATCGATCAGTTGGTCGAGCAAGGCTGGGACACGAAGGACATCTACGTCTTCGGTTTCTCGCAAGGCTGCCTGATCGGTGCGGATCTCGTGTTGCACGAGCGCCGCGACTTCGCGGGTTTCATCGGGGTCAGCGGCTATTTCCATTTCTATCCGGGCTGGCGGCGCGAGCTGTCGTCCAAAAAACACCGCACGCCGTGGGTGATGCTGCATGGTCAGCGCGACCGCGTGCTGCCCATCGAAGACACACGCTTCGGGATGGAGAAGATCAAATCATTGGGAATGAAGATCGACTGGCACGAATCACAAAAAGGCCACTCGATGGACCAAGACGAAGCCGACGTGATCCACGCCTGGCTGAAGAAACAGCTGGGCAGGTAGCCGGGGGCGCCTATATGTCGTGGCGGTGGGTTTGGACGCAGTCGAGGATCCGGGCCAGCAGGCGGGTGTTCTCGATGGCGCGTGGACCGCGGACGTAGTGGCGGCTTTTTTCGACTTCCGGGAAATTCAAATGACTGTGAATCAGGTGGTCGATGGTCGCCTGAATGTGCGCATGGGACATGCCCATGTTTTTCGATTTCAAAAGCTCATCGACGATATTGATCAAGGCGTTCCCGGTGATGCGATCGGTGGGATTGATCGCGGCGGCGCGCTCGGCGATTTCTTTTAGCTGGGCCGGTGAGGGCGCACCTTGGCAGGCCGCCATCAGCAGGCGCTTGTACATATCTTGGAATTCGAAAATCGCTTTCACGTGATGGGGCTTCATTTTTGAATCGCCGCGACGGGCGAAATCCGAAAGGATCTGACGGAAGAATGTTTCCGGAGCCATCCACGTCGGACGGAAGCCCTTATCCACGAAGGTCTTCGGCAGTTCGCGCAGAACCGCGCGCATGTCGAAGATCGCCGGGCGGTTCACGCCGTCGGCCACGCGTTTGATCGAACCCGTGACTTTCGCACGCTCGAACATCGAAAAGACGCGGTCGAAACGATTGAAGGTGCGGGGTTTCGCCAGAATATTTTTACGTTGATCGGCGTTGAAGCCCATCCGGTACAGAATCTGATTCGCCCGTGCTTCGCGGAAGCGGTCGTCGAAGATTTGCATCGTCGGATGTTTATCGAAAGCCTTCATGGACTTCTTCACACCGGTGTTCAGATAGTCTGCGGCTTGTACGAAAACCTGCGCGATCAAACGGGCTTTGTGTTTTTGCTCATTCAATGAGGTCGAAAATCTTTCGACATCGTCGTAGCGGTAAAGATCGTGGCGCAAGCCGAACTGGCGAACGCTGCCGTAATCGATGATGCCCGCATCGGACAGGACGTTGTCGCCGTCCCAATCCAGCCACGCGAAGATGTAGTTCACGTCGAGTTCAGCGGCGAACTCGGCGAAGCTGCGCGCGGCGGCGACCGCCATGTCGTCGTACCTCGTGGCCGAGCGGGGGCCGATCTTCCAACGTTTGTTCATCCGTTGACGATCGATCAAATAATCAGCCGCTTGCTTTAGCTCATGCAGACGGTTTTGTTTCAGATAAAGAAACATGTGCGCCGGACGGATCAGATTCGGCGCCGCGCGGACGCCGATACCGTAACCCTTGCCCAGGTCGATCACGCACAGCATGCGCTCGGTACGGAAACCCTGCAGGTGCATGATTTCGGCCATGATGCTGGCGCCGTAAAGCTCATCCATTTCGGCCAGACCGCAGCCGTAGCCGAATTCGGTGCCGCCGGTTTTCAGCGGGCGGTCCGCTTGCACGGCACCGGGAGCGAGGCAGGTCACGCCCGTTCCGCGTGAGCTGACGTCCCAGATTTGTCCGTTGTTTTCGACGACGCCGTTCCAAATGCCGCGACCGTCGCCGCTGGTTTTACCCGAACGGCTGGTGTGCTGCAGTTGCAGGTAGCGCGAGGCCATGTAACGGTTCGGTTTGATCGTCGAAGGATCGATGCGGCGTTTCGTCAATTCATCGTATTCGTTAATGATCTGGATCGAGAAGGTGGCCAAAAGCTTCTCTTTGAGCTCGGCGGTCATTTCGTGCGGGTGGGAGGCGGGAATAAGGCCCATTTCTTTCGCGAGGACGAAGTTGAAATAAGCGACATCGCCGGTGCGGAGTTCGCGGACACGATAGGGCACAAATCCCGACGGCACGGCTTGCATCCAAGGATGGCGGCCATCCAATTGGTCAAAAGATGTATAACTTCTTTTGATTTCCGATTTGCGAGAAGCCGATGTATCACGAACCGTCAAAGCAGTGGTCCTCCATGACTCTTTATGAATCGGCGGATGTACCGAAGACTTAAGTAGGACCTGGATGCTGACGATAAAAAACTGGACCTATGTAGGGTTTAGTTTTTTGAAGGGGAATGACTTTGAAAGCTTTTCTGACGCTCATGGCAGCACTTTGGGCCGTTTCATTCGCCCAAGCCTCGAAACCCGACAGCGTTTCGCGGTGCCCGGCGAATCGACCGGCGCTTTTTGACGAGATTCGGTCGCCGCTGGCGAAGGCCGCTTTGCCCGAAAAAGTTCTGCTCGCTCGCGAAGCGAATCTGTGGGTGGAGGACGCCCGCTCCGGATTGAAGATCTGGGCTCGTCACAACTTCAAAACCGGCAAGAAGTCTTTCGTGTGCGCGAACTTGCCACCGAACACGGATAAACATCTGAGTGTGCCGTTGATCGTACTGTGGGATCGGACTCCCGAAACAAAGATCGGCGATTCGTTATGGCAGATGCAGGTGATGGCGAACAAATCGAAACTCGGTCTATGGAGCCAAAAAACCGGTCTGATGAGCGTGGGCGATCTGCTGAATGCCCGGCAAAGTCCGTGGAAGATCGAGTTCACCGATGGCGTCTTGGACGAAACGATTCTGCGTTCGGTTTCACGCCAGGGCGATTTGAATTTGACGGCGGTGATCCGCCTGGATCACGCCGACCATCCTTAATTTTAGTTCGCGGCCACGCAGGTGCGGTCGAAAAGGCCTTTGTTCTCTAAATGGATCATGTAGGTTCCCAAACGGCTCTGCACGCGCTGGAAGAGGGGCGTATTGAACGTCTCGGTGTCCACGGGCATTTTGAAGGTGCGGGCTTTGACTCCGCCCACGAACGGCGCCCAGCGGATCGAAGTCAGCTTCATCCCTGTCGCGTTGCGCTCGTACTGGGCGACGATGCGATCCATATTTGAGGTCACGCGGATCTCTTTCGCGTTCAGTTGAATTTCGGCTTTCGCGGTATTCGCCATCTCGAGATCCACCGCTAAGTAATCGCGTTCACAGCGTTCCGTGATCGACTTGACGTCGAACTGTTGTGCCATGTCCCGGTCCACCGTGCCCGCGATGTCGTCGTAGACTCGGCAGAGTTCGGGATAGGTCGTCAGCAGCTGGCGTTGAGATTCGGAGTCGAGATTCAGGAACTCGACGACCTCGGGTGAAATCGCCATGCGCGGTTTGCAGTAGTTGTTGGGATCGGCGGAGTAGTATTTTTCGGAAATCTGCGAGCAAGCCGTCGGCGTCGCGCCCGCGAGTTGATCCACGATGAAGAAGACCCCGCCGGTCGCCATCGTCGCGGCGCCCAGGTAGGCGAGTTTCATCAGCGAACGTCCGAGGCGGACCTGGGTTTCGGTCGGACCGGGGGTCACGCCGAGATAGAAGGTTTCGTAACCGACCCGTGGCGAGCTGGTCCCGCTCCCGAAGTGAATGCGGATGCGGCGCTTCGGATCGAGGCTGATCGCATCCAGGGTCGAGGATTTGTAAGCCCCCAGTTGGCTCTGCGAGTACTTGAGGTTCTGCTGCTCGAAGATGCGCGCCATCGCCTGGTGGCGGATGATCGTGGCCCTACGGGCATCCTCTGGATGCGTATAAGGGGAGGACGGGAAGTGCGAGCCATCCCCGACCAGGAAAACCTCGTTCTCCAGGTTCCGGATCCACTGGAGAGTTTCCTGGGTCTGCTTGGAAAGGACGTTGCGCTCGCCGGCGATCACGCGCTGGAAGCTGCCGTCGCCGTTGAGCAGGCGGCGCCCGATGAGCGCCGAAGAACCCGCCACGGCCGCGCCCGTCACGACGTAGCTGGCCGCGCAGGTGGTGAGGTTGGTCTTTGCGCCTTCAGGGCCGACGAGGGACCAGATGTAGTCCATGGTGCAGAGGTTGCGCGTGAGGGAGTGCGCGATCTTGTTCACCGCGAAGTTCCCGCACATGGGGCCCTCGTCCGCCGCGTTCGCCGGCGCGCGGCTGGAGGCGTCGGGTGACGAGGCCGTCGAGCCGGAGGTGCAACCGGAGACGACGAAGCAAAGGGCCGCGATGAGCTGGAGAATCTGGCGAACGGGCATGAACGCTCCTTCGGAAGGGAATGTCCTTATTATTCGCGGGCGCGCGCGTCTTGGCAATGGGGGTTCCTGGACCAACGGGCGGATTAACTCAACTTTTGCGAGAGCGGCGCTTCTTAGCTCGATTTCGAATGGATGGACATGATCGGGATCTGGGTCGGCGCCAGCGGTGCCGGTTCTTCCACCGGGGTGGCCGCCGCTTCCTCGGCCACGGGTTCCGAGTCGTCGACGGGTGCGATCGTGGTTACGTTCGTTTCTTCCGGAGCGATGATGGTCGCCGGGCGGTGAGAATAGCTTGCGGCTTGCGAGATGGGCGTCACGTTGGCGACGGGAAGCGGTTGATGTCCGCGCAGTTCGGCGGGTTTCGCTTCGGCCAGGCTGTTCTCTTGATAGCGTAAGGGCTTTTCCAAAGTCTGGCTGCGATCCCAGCGGCGCGCGAGGACCAAGAACAGAAACGCCGTCGAGATCAACTGCGCCGCTACGGCGAAACCGCCGAAAAGATAAAGCGAGTTCCACAGCGGGTGAATCTCGATGCCCGAGGCTCCCAAGATGAACGCCGCGATTCCCCCCAGGAACGAAAAGGCTCCCAGACCCAAGAACGCGTAGACGAGTTGTTGCAAAGGGCGCGAACCTTGATTCAGCCAAAGCACCAGAACGTCGAGCGGCCGGGTGTAGGGGGCGTTCACGCGCGTCGAGCTTTGTACCGGGTTTTTCAAAGTCCACCGATCCATCGACCAGCCGGCGGCAACCACGTGACGCCACCAATGACTGGTGGAGGTCAGCATCGCGTTGTGCGTGATCATCACTTTGCGGTCGCAGACGATGAAGGCTCCGCGGTCTTGTTCGAAAAACTGATCGGCGAAACTTTGAGGATAATTCTTTTCCACGCGACGAAGCAACGGATCGAAAAAGCCCGAACTCATCGAAGAGGGCTTGAATCCCCAGATGATTTCGGCGCCGTCGTTCCACTGTCCGAAAATCGCTTCGAGTTCGTCGGTTTTCGGAAAATCTTCAGGAGTACCGACCCAGGCGACCTGGCCGATGGACAGCCGTAACGCCAAACCCACGGCTTGGCTGTAGTGGCTGTAGTCCATGACGTCGACGACCTTCACCGCCGCGCCGACGTGACCGCCCTCGGCCCATTTCTCGATGATCCTTCGCGAGTCGTCATGTGAACCGAGATCGTAGAAATGAATCTCGGTATCATGGTGCTCGGCGCACCAGTGCGTGAGCTCGGTCATCAAACCGGGCAAGTTTTCTTGATCGTGCTTAAAAAGAATATTGAGCGAGAATTGCGGGATCATCGATGTTTACATCGGCAGAATCCCGCCTTTCGATCACGGGGCTTCGGTCCAGGGGCGCAGGGTATCGCCGTCCAGGATCGAGGCACCGCCCCGCTGAAGTCGTGCATCGTCGCGGATCAGTAGGTCCAGAAGGTGCGCCGCCGCCGCACCTTGCGAGTCGGGAATCGCGTGCGACGAATTCGGCATGTAGATCAACTGCTGCAGACGTCCCGGGGAGACGTTGCGTGCGGCTTTGAGCTGATCCTCGAATGCGCGCTTTTCGTCCTCTTGCGCGAGGATGTAGGTCACCGAACCCGCAGGAAGTTTTTTGAACTCAAGCTCGCGAAGGTCGAAGCTACGGACCGCGCGAATCAAGTGAAAGACCGACTCGCGATAGATGTCGGGAATCTCGCGCAGCTCTTCCGGAACGCGGTCGGGAAGAATGCGCTGGGCGAGGTAGCTCGAATAGATCTGACGGTAAGCGCTTTCGTAAAAGTACGGGCCCAAGAACGGTCCCCACCATAGTTTGATCCAATCGAGGCTCTGCATGATCCACGCGCCTTGCGCGTCGTATTTGTCGAGCGAAACCACGAGCGGAGCCAAGAAGACCAGACGCTCGACGCGGTCGGGGTGGGCGTCGGCGTAGCGGGCGGCGATGTGCGCGCCGTAAGAAAGACCGACGACCGTCGTTTTCTTCAAGCCGAGCGCTTCGGTGAGCTGAAACAGTTCATCGGTGAAGTCGCCACCTTCAAGACCGTCACGGAAAAACTTCGGCTTGCCGAAGGTTTCGGTTTCGGCAAGCAGGGTGCGGTGCTGGCCGCGGAAATAGTAAAGGACGACGCCGTAACCTTTTTCTTCCAGTTTGGCGGTCAGGTCGCGCCAGCGGCGCAAGTCGTAGACGAGTCCGTTGGTGAACACCAGGGTGGATTTTCCGGGAGCGGCGGGCAGGTATTCGACGTAACGGGGGACGCCGTCGTTCAGGGTCGTCAGACCTTTTTGCCAAGTGCGGGGAGCCTGGGCCCAGCTCCAGGCGGGAATCAACAGCAGTAGCGCGAAGAGTGTTCTCATGGCGCCCGTCTAACGAGAGACGGCGGTCGGGGCAAGCGGAACGGCTAGAGTATGTGCTTGAGTGTCATGGGCCGAACTAAAAGCTGCCACTCAGATCGAGGTGGGTGCGTACGTACTGCAGGTTGCGCTCGCTGACGAATTGGCGGTTCGCGAACTGGGTGTATTTGAAATTGAAGTTCTTGTTGATCTGGTATTGCAAAGACCACATGAACCCGCGCGTATCGGTCTGGCCGGCCGCGAAGTCCGAGAACGTGAAGACTGCGGGCACGGCGTCGCTTTCGATTTCGCCGTAGGCGATTTGCGCGGTCCAAGGTTTGCGTGAGTAGCCGGTGCCGATCCACCACGCCCGGTTGGGATCGCGCGTGTCCTCGTTCACGATCCGCTCGGCGAAGAGGTTCATGTCGCCGCCGAGAGCCGCGAAGCCTTGATCGACGTAGGCGCGCACCGGACGGAAGTTGTTCTTCACGGTGCCCGCCGGAAATTCCGAATTGCCCAAGGGCGCGCCGCCGGCCGCGAGCTCCGAGAACAGCCGTCCCTGGACGCCGACGAAATTGAAGACGCTGATGCCGATTTTGAATTTCCAGTCGTCGTTGATGAACGTCAGGTCACCCGTGTGCAGGAAATTGTCGGTATGGTCTTCGGAATACACGAGGGCGTCGTAGTTTTCACGGATGAGCGCGCTGCCCACGCCCCACCCGATCTTCCAACTTTCGGTCAGGGGGGCTTCCCCGCGTACCGAGTAGCCCTCGAGCGCGATGTCCTCGTCGAGCAGAACTTGCGTTCCTCCCGGCCGTTGGTGCCACTGCGGAATACGGCCCGCGTTCAAGCGGAACCATGACGTGGGTTTCCAATCCGCGTACGCGAGATCGAGTCCCATGTAGCGACGGGTGAAGCCGGGATCTTTGTCGTCACCCAGGGATTGATTGGTCGAACGGTAATTGGTGGTCGTCGCCAGACGGAATTCCGTCCCGAGCGTTTCGCTGACGTCCGCGCGGAAGCCCAGCCGCGCACGGATGCGACCCGTCTTGCGCGAATCGGCGGCCTCGGTGTTTTCGATCTGGCCGCGCAGGCGGAGGTCGCCTTTCCACTTCAGGCTTTTATCCACCTTCTTTTCCACAACCGGCGCGGCTTCCACCGAGCTGGTTTCCGGAGGGGCCGGGTCGAGCGAGCTGGCTTCGGCCGGCAGAGGTGCGGCGGGCTGAGCTGCGGCCGGCTGAGACGCGGCCCCTTGCGCGAATGCGGGCGCCGCGCGGAAGAGCGCGGTGGCGATCAGAATCGGTAAAAAGAAATTAAAGGTAATAATGCCCAATCAACCACACCGCATCTTGGAAGTCGCCGGAGGTCGCGGAGTTCCGCTCCTTCCGGTAAATCCCGTAAAGTTCCCAGTGGGCTTGGGGATACCACTGAGTTCCGAAACTGTAAGCCTCAAATTTGGGGTCCGTCTGATCCGTATTCAAGTTCGCGAATTCGTGCACGCCGAAAAGGTGAAAGCCCTGCCACAATTCGCGGCCCAATTTGAAAGTTTCGACGAAACCCCAGCGGCCGTCGGCGCGTTGGACCCGGTTCAGATCCAAAAGACCGTACCACTCTTTCGTGAAGCCCATAAGCGCGTAAACGCCGTACATGCGGCGTTGGTAAGAACCGGCGCCGTCATCGCGCGTGGTTTGGTAGTAGTTCGCGCCGACTTTCGTGCTTTCGCCGAGGGCCGTGTTCACTTGCAGGATGCCGCCCATTTCCTTTTTGACGGTATTGCCGTTGGCTTGATTGTAGATGCCGGTCGCGACGATCGAGGTCATTTCGTGCGTCCACGCGAGTTCGGCGGCGCCGCGCTCTTGGCCGGGGCCGAAATCCAGATAGGTGCGGGTCGCGAAGGTGTGTTCGGCGAAAAGAATTCCGTAGGCGGGCGTGAAGCGCCCGACGCGCAAGGTGACGCGATCGTCCTCGGCTTCGGGATTCAGGATGAATTCGACGCCGTGACGGGGGCTTGTGACATAATCCTTGGCGACCGCGCCGTCGACGCGGGGTTCGACCCGACCGACCGAGAAGAAGACGCGAAGCCAATCCTTCACCTGAGCGGAGAGATCGAAGTCGACCTGCATGATCATGAAGCGACCACGCGAAGCCTGCGGGGACTCGATGAAGGATTGAAGGATGCGGACGTCGCCTCCGGCCAGCAGCCATTCGGGAGTCTCGATCGCGCCGCCCAGAAAGTTTTCGCTGCCTTCCGGCGCCTGCAAGCCGAAGAAGTCCGTCTGCGAAAGCAGTTCTTTCGACAGTGAACGGCCGTAAGGGGTCAGCAGATTTCCGCCGACGAGGGTCGTATGGCAGACCGTGCAGTTCACGTAACCGTGCCGAATCATCTCGGGAAACGCGTGCGCCCGCGCCGCGAGCAAGAAAATCGCTACGAGCGTCAGCACCGCCGCGAGGTAAAGCCAAAAACGCGTCATTGAGGCATTCCCAGCTCGAACCACTTCAGAATCACACGTCTTTCCTTGGGCGATAGACCGGGCAGCGGCTGCACGGGCATATCCTGCTTCACAATAACGCGGTCGAAGATCTTCGTCGCCGCGGCCTTCACTTGAGCGAAGTCCGTCAAATCTAGATCGGCCGCGGCACGCACCGCCACCGCGCCGTCGCCGTCGCCGTTGTACTTGGGTTGGTGGCACGACAGGCATTTACCGGCAAAGACGCCCTGACTGATTTTGCGAAAATCCGTCGGCCCCTGATCGAGGGCGCGGTCACCGCCATCGGGGATGCCCATGGCGATCTCCGGAGCGCCCGCATCCATCCACGCGGTCAACAGCGCCATCTCGTCCGCCGAGAGCGGATGCGCGGGTGGCATGTCCTTCGACTCCAACGAGCGAAACGCCACGCGACCCAGCTGGGCACGCACGTCGTTGTAGGTCGCGAGGTTCGAGTTTCCTTTGTTGCCGGTCTCGGGCAAGTGGCAGCCGTAACAGCGCGGGCCCAGGATATTCGCCTGGATCGTTTGGAAATCGAGCGGCCCCATGCTGCGCATATTCTGCGCGCCGAGATTGGGACGGTTTTCATTCTTCATGCGGCTGTAGTTGCAACCCGCGAGCAGCAGCAACACCGGGATAAGGACGAAGGCTTTCATCACGTGCCGCCTTTCTTGTAGACCATTTCGCACTGGTCGTTGTTCGGACGAACGGTGCCCGACGCCATTTCTTTCAGGTATTCGTAGATCGCCCAACCCGCGTTCCAGGCGGCGCGGTCCAACCAGGCTTCGACCCGTTCCGGATGTCGCGGCTGACCCGAGGCCGGATCGAACTCCAGATCGGGATGGCCCGCGTAAAGGTTTTCCATGAAACAAACGGCGCGGAAAATCTCGTGATCCATGAAGTTCGGCGACGACGCCTTTTCAATGGAGATCTGCGACAGACACTTCTCGCGAATGCCGTTCAGCATCTGCCCGCCGTGTTTTCCCATGGCGCTGGCGACCTCGGGCGGGAACTTCACGCGCGTTCCTTCCATCGCCATCCAGATCAGATACTGACCGCCGTAGTTCACGCCGTCGATATCGAAGGTTTTCAGATTCTCGTTTTTGTTGCCGAACATGCCTTCCATGAAGTTCGCGACCCGCACGCCGCCGCCGGACCAATTCAGGATCGAGCGCGCCAGCGGTGAATCTCCATCACCCTTGGGGCCATGGCATTTCGCGCAGGTGTTCTTGAAGAAGTGCGCGCCGGGCGAAGCGTAGTAGATCTCGCCGTAGGGACGTTTGGGTTGCGTCCCCTTCATCATCCAGGGCAGACGTTTTTCCGGAGGCAAATCCGTTTTCGGGAACTCGCACGCCGGGCGTTTCAACCAGTAACCCACCGGGTATTCGGTGGTGATCGCCTGACGCAAGTTTTCGGTCAGCTGAATGTCGCGGTATTTTTGCGGCATGCCTTCGACGGGATCTTTCCAATCGTTCCGACGGGGCATGAAGGTTTCGCCGCTCGGCCACGTCAGATCCATGTCGATCCAGTGCAGGGTCGAGGAGGGTTTACAGTTGTTCTCCCAAGTTTCGGCGGCTTGGAGGCTTTCGAAACTGCGGATCCAGCGGCCCATGACTTCCAGGACGCGGCAATCCGGCGCGCCGGGCGTGTGCATGGGCATCTGGGAATAGATCCCCTGCGCCGTCGGCGGATCGGCGACTTTGCGCCAGATGTGCGAGCTGTCGAGTTCACCGTTCTGGTGGACCATACGGCGTTGGGGTTGCTGCACGGATTTCAGCTGGGTGTTGAAGCTGAAGAGTTCGCCCGGCCCCAGTCCCAAACGCACGCCGTTGTCTTTGTTGAACGCGATGCCGTCGGGATTGTGGCAGTGGAAGCAGTTGCCGACGGTATAACCGTTCGCGCGCAGCTCATAGACGTTGCGCGCGGGCATGTTGCCGCTGTCTTCCAGGCGCGGCAGATCCGCCGGGGATTTGATTCCCGAGATGACGCCGTACTCGAGGAAACGTTGCACCTGCGACAGATCGCTCGACAGGGCGGGATCCAGGCGACCGGCTTCACCGAAGGCGCGTTTGTTGATCTGTAAGGGTTGGAAACCCAGGATGAAGTTCTTCGAGGGGCTGCCGACGTGACAGTCGATGCAGCGTTGACGGCCGGGGATCGCGTAGTCGCGGAACTTCCCTTTCACTTCGTCGATGGGGACCGCGTAGACCAAGTCCTTCCAAGGCGTGCCGTCACGGTAGGGCGCGGTGACGAGCGTCGCCACCTGTTCGGTTTCGTCCCACTGATAGGTACCGAACAAAGACTTGTCCGAAGGCGTGCGCGCGACGATCAGGCGCGTCTCCATCCGGCGCATGCGGATCTTGCCGTCGGGCATGGTGATCGCGCGGTAGAAGCTTTTGTAGAAACGGGTGTTCTCGGGGATGTCGAAATTTTTGGTCTCTGGATTGTAGCGGATCGACTGTTTCACCAGACGACCGTTTTCGAGTTTCCACGGCACGTGCAGCCAACGACCTTTTTCGGCGTTGTCGGCCCAGAGCGGATACTCGACGTTGTAGGCGAAGGTTCCCGTGCGCGCGAGCGCGAGGGGATCCAGGCTTGTCATATCAGTTTCACTCAGGTGTTTCGGAAGTTCCGTGGCGTTTTCGAAGAAACGGTCCATTTCGTAGTCGAAGCCGACGATGCCCGCGACTGGAACGCAGTCGCCCAGTTCGGAACTCGACATGGGCTTCACGGGACGGGGTTTTCCGGTCAGCACTTTCGGACCGGTGCCCGCTTTGAAGTTGCCTTCGGGTTTGCCGGCTTGAATCCAGATCTCGAGTTCGCGACCCATCTTCAAGAAGGCTTCGGGATTTTTCGCGCGGCGATCCGCCGGCGGCATTTGTTTCGAAGGATCGGCGTGAAAGATCGACTCACGCATTTTTTCGGCGGTCTCGAAGAAGCCGTCCACCCAAGTGAGCTTTCCACCGAGAGAGATCTCTTGCGCGCGGTAGGTATCGATGTAAGTGAAGCCGCCGCTTTTCGCGGGACTCAAATGGCAACTGGCGCAGGCCGAATTCAAAGTGGCGCGCAGGTTCTGGTAGGTGTGCACGATGTCTTGCGAGCCGACGTAGGGAGTTTCCTGATACGAACGGTAGGACTCGACGGGTTTGCAGTTCGCGAGGCGGTACTTCTCTTCTTCCGACATCTGGCGGGGAGCCCCGCAGGCGGTGAGGAAGAGGACCGGAAATGCACAAAAGGCCGCGAGTGCGGCCTGATGAAAACGGGATGAGAATTTCAATTTTCGTAAGAACATCGTTCAAACCTCAAAGGAAAGAGTTCCATCCCGATTGAAGCGGGCGCGATTACTAGTCGATGGTGATGAATTCGTGCGATTGGACGATCGGGTCCATGAACGAGCGGTCAGTGACGTAGCTCATCAGGTCCGCCTCGGGTTGGCTCAGCTCGCGGCCGATGACTTCGTAAACGTAGAGGTTACGTGCCATGGGGTACGAGAAGTTGCGGATCGAAGTGGTGTTGGGCAGCACGGGAGCCGCACCAGCCGACTTTGCGATCGCGAGGGTACGGTTGTCCGCCAGTTTACCCGAGAGACCCGCGTAACCGATGGTCAGACCGTCGCGCGCTGTCGCTTCGGCGATATCCGCGGTTTCGTTCAGAACGGTCACGCAAGCACCGAAGTTCTTCAGGCCGGTGAAGTGTTTGAACGCGTCGGTGGTGCCCGAAGCGTCGTTACGGCGAACGACGCGGATTTGGCCGCGCAGATTCGAACCGGGGATTTGTTCCCACTGGGTGATTTCGCAAGTGAAGATGCGAGTGACGGTGGGCAGATCCAGGGCTTGCACGGGGCTCGACGCTTTCACGAAGAGCGCGATGCCGTCCAGACCGATGACGTGGGGAACGACGTCCAAACCGCGTGCTTTCATTTCATTGAGGACTTCGGGTTTGATTTCGCGCGACATGGGACCGATGTTTTGATCGCCGTTCGCCAGACCTTTTTCCGCCAGACCCGAGCCGCCGCCGGTGTACTGGATTTGCGAGTCCATGCCCGCCGCGATGATCGCGTCGGTCATCATACCGCCGAGGGTATCCGAGCCAGCGAACAGAACTTTGTTTTGTGCGGAAGCGGTGGCTGCCGCGAAGACCAGAGCCGAGAACACAAGCTTTTTCATGTCTACTCCTCAAAGGGGTTAGTGGATAACCCGGCTTCTAGCGAAGGAGTTCACGGAAAGCCCGTTGGCTTTCCGTTGGAATTGTCGGGAAAATGTCAGGAGACTGCGTGGGTGGAGGGCAGCTTAGAAGTTCATCATGAAGTCGACTTGGGTGAGGCTGTAATCGCGCTCGGTCGAACTGATACCGCGTTTGGCATTGTATTGATTGATGGCGAAGGCGGAGTTGTCGCTGAACTGATAGCCCACGGTGATACGACGGCCGTCCGCATCCGTGCCGCCGCCATTGGCGTCGCTGTCGGAGTAGGCGCCGATGACCGAGTCGGCTTCTTTACGGATCAAACCGAAGCCCAGCGAGGTGCGCTCCCACTTGAAGCCGATGCCGAACTCGTGACCGCTACCGTCGGTCGAGACCTCGCGGTTTTTGACGAAATCCGCGAAGAGATTCACGTCGACGAGGGCGAGTTTGGATTTCACCTCGGCGCCCACGATGTCGAGCACGTATTTGTTCGACATGCGGAAAGGGTCGCCGGGCAACAAACGGTAGATCGAGTTCCCGCGGTAGCGGTCGAAGGGGATCGAGTACATATCGTAGCTCGCGCCTTTATCCAGACTGGTGATGAGCTGATCCTGCACGTTCACGTAGTTTTGATTCGCATAGTGGATCGTCGCTTGGACGCCGCCGAAGTCATGGCTGTAGCCCAGCTGGAAACCCGGGATGCCGATGTCCACGACGTCCGAACGAGTGGCCGAGTCGTAGTTTTCCGAGATCAGGAAAGCCCCGGCGTTCACGAAAAAGCCGCCGGTTTTGTACTGGACCGAGAGGCCCTCGAAGTTCAGATCCGAATCGAAGACGAGCTGATTTTTACCCGCCGAGAAATAGGGATTGGGGACGCGTCCGCCCGAGACCGTGAGTCCTTTGACCGCGGTCCACTGCATGGCCGCCAGATCCAGGCCGAAACTGCGGCGGGCGAAGCCGGGGTCTTTCGAGTCCCCCAAAGTCTGATTCGTGCTGATGGCGGAGGAAGCCGTCGCCAGACGGATCACCGCGCGCAGCTCGGGATTCACTTCGGCCTTTACTTGCAGGCGCGCGCGCAACTGTTGGTAAGGGCGGGGTTGATCTTCGGCTTCTTTGGCTTGGACCAAGCGGTAACGGAGGTCGCCGGACCACTCGGGTTTCAGCTCCAAGCCTTGCGCGAAGATTCGCGGCATCCATCCCATAAATACGAAGAGTGCGATGATGTACTTCATCGCGGACCATTTACCGGGGGGGGCCGAGGGCGCGTCAAAAAGCGCGCGGCGTCCAAACCCATTCCTGACAATCGCCATGACATTTAAACAAAACGAACGCATGTGAATCCGCCGTATTTGGTGCGCATATTGGTCAACTGCCCTTGATACAGGCGGGCGATGGCCCCCTGAACCCGGCCTTTGTAGGCATAGAAGCGCAGATCGTATTTGAAATCCTGGAAGCCGTCGGGTGTTTCGAAGCGCGCCTCGGGGGCCGGGCAGTACTCTTGCGCCAAGATGTCTTCGCCCACAAGACCGTCGAAGACTTTGCGTGAAACGGACGAACCCCGATAGGTCTGCTTTCCGCCATAGGCCCGCAGCGGTTTGAAGAAGAGCTGCTTGCGCCGTGCCCACAGGTCGTCGGCATTTTCCGCCGTCAAGACTTCGGCTTTCAAAAGCGCGCGTTCGATGGCGTCGGCTTGCGCCGACGAGAGGCGGTCGAGGTAGGTGCCCGCATCGGCGGTCATTTCACGCAAACGCTCTTTGTCCGCGAGCGCGAGATATTCGAAAGGATGGGGCGAGAAGCAGGTCGTCCGCGCAAGATACAGTTCCCGCAACGCCTTCGACTTTTCCTCTTCGAAATAGAAATCGGTGTAACGGTTGTAAACGAAGCGATCTTTCGCGGTGACTTCATGCAAATCGGCCAGACGGGCTTCGTAGCCCCATTTGCGGAACTGCGAAAGGAAGTAGTCGAACTCGATGCGAAGTTTCTGTTCCGTCGGTTTCTCGTCGAGCACCAGCCAGGGACCTTGCGCGTTCGTGGGCGCGGCCAGTTGCAATTCTTCTTCGATCGCGCGACGGAGTTCGTTGGGATTGTAACCCGCGACCGGCCAGGGCAGTCCCTGCGATTCGTAAAGCGGCCAGGCCAGGCCTTGGAAGGCCGCGTTCGTATTGATTTCGATGAGCTTCAGCGTGTCGTCGGCCGCACGGTGAAAGTCGTAGCTCATGCAGATGGCGAAGTTGCCGGGATTTTGCAGGCCCCGCTTCGCGGCCTCGGCTTCGAAATGCGCGACCGAGGCGGGATGCTCGCGCCACGCGAAGAAGGCGGCCACGGCCTCTTCGGCCTGGGTTAAAATCGCGCGGGGCAGCTCCAGAGTAAATTCAGAGATGAGCTCGGGCGTGACCAGGCTTTCGATCTCGGTCCGGCTTTTAAAGGGGATCTCTTGCGCCAAAAGATCCAGAAACTTCGCGCGCATCCGCGGGGTACCTCGTTGAATTTGAGGCGCGCCTAAGCGCGACATGAAGAAGGTTGCGTGAGACCCGGGAATTTGCAATGGATGGGGGCATGAAGTCCACTCTGAAATTGGTCTCTTGGAATGTGAACGGGATTCGTGCTTGCGGCAAAAAGGGTTTGCCTGAATTTGTCGCGCAGGAAGAGCCTGATATTCTTTGCCTGCAGGAAACGAAAGCGAATCTAGAGCAGGTCGAACCCGATCTGCAGCGTTTGGGCTATGAATACGCGGACTGGTCCAGCGCCGTGCGTAAGGGCTATTCGGGAGTGGCGACTTTTTCAATTCGTCCGCCCGACCGGGTCGTGAAAGGCACCGGGAATAAGGATTACGACTCGGAGGGGCGTTTCGTGATTACCACCTACCCCGAGTTCGATTTGTACAACATCTACTTCCCTAACGGCGGCTCGGGAGAGCTGCGCCACAATTTCAAACAGGGCTTCCTGCGCGATCTCAACGTCCATCTGGCGAAGGAACTCGCGGCGGGAAAAAAGATCGTCGTCGTCGGTGATTACAACGTCGCGCACGCGGAGCATGACGTTCACGATCCCAAACGCTTGTCGAAAGAGAGCGGCTTTTTGCCGGAAGAGCGCGCATGGTTGACCTCGTTCCTGGAGCTGGGCTTCGTCGATACTTTCCGCCACTTCCATCCCGAAGCGAAAGAGCGTTACAGTTGGTGGAGTTACCGTGAGCTGGCCCGTGTGAACAACCGCGGCTGGCGGATCGATTACATTTGCATCAGCCGAAATCTGTTGCCCCATTTGACCAGCGCCGACATCCTGGATCAGGTCGAGGGCAGTGACCACTGTCCCGTTGTCGCGGAGTTCAAGTTTTGATGATGAAATGGCGTGGTTGGGGGCAGGCGCTCGTTCTTTGCGGAGGACTGGCGATCGGAGGATGTGCGGTGGCATATGAAGGACCGAAATCGGACCACTTCGACGGTCAGAAATTCTTCCTGCCCGGTGGCCCGAACAACGCCAAAAGTTTTCTGACGCTACTCAAATGGCAGATGACGGCCGACCGCAAAGTCTGGCCCGCGTGGACCGAAAACACGAAGCAGAACGACTTCTCGCGCGCACCGGCGCCCGGTGAACACCATATTCATTTCGTGAATCACGCGACCCTTTACGTGCATACTTCCCAGGGCGCGTTTATCACGGATCCTTTGTTTTCGCTGCGCGCGAGCCCTTTCCAGTGGGCGGGACCGAAGCGGGTGCGCCCGCCGGGGACCGAGCTCGAGTCGCTACCGAAACTCGATTTCGTGCTCGTCTCGCATAACCATTACGATCATCTGGACGAAGAGAGTCTGGTCCGTCTGAAGGACAAATACGATCCGAAGTTTTTCGTCGCCCTCGGCGACGGCGCGTTGTTGAAAAAACGCGGCATCACCAAGGTCACCGAGATGGATTGGTACCAGACCGCGAAGGTCGGCGAGTTCGAGATCGTCTTCGTGCCTTCCCAACACTGGTCGGCGCGGGGGATGTTCGATCGCAACGAAAGCCTGTGGGGCGGTTACATCGTCCGCTCGCAGGGGAAGCAGATCTACTTTGCGGGGGACTCGGGTTACGGTCCGGTCTTCAAGGACATTCACGCCCGTTACGGCGATATGGACATCTCGTTTCTGCCCATCGGCGCCTACGAGCCGCGCTGGTTCATGGAAGAGATGCACATGAATCCCGACGACGCGGTGAAGGCGCATCAGGACGTGAAGTCCAAGCGCTCCATCGGCATCCACTTCGGAACTTTTCAGCTGACGGACGAAGGCATCGACGAGCCCGCGACCGATCTGCAGACCGCGCTCAAAAAATACCCCGAGCTGACGCCCTTCGTGGTGCCGGATAACGGCGAAACCTTTTACTGGTGAGCCCGGAGGGGCGCCTATACGCCGCCGTGGAAGGGCCCCTGTCAATGCGGTGGACAGTAAAAACTGCCTGGCCTGTGAATAAACCGTGAAAGGCGCGGGGGCCGCGTTTGCACCAAGAGCCCTCGGGTCCGCACTCACGTTAGCCCACGGACCCGGAGGACGACATGAAAGCCATCGTCATGACCCTGCTCTTGAGCCTGACCGCATCGCTGAGCCACGCGCAAAGCATCCTGCGCCTAGACACGGCGAACGCCTTCGGTGGCGCTTGCCACGACGCGATCTGCTTCGACGGCATGCTGGGGCAGAAACAGATCGGCGTGATGATCGTCGACGGCCAGCTGTCTTTCGTGGACGAGGATGAAGATGGAAATGGTTTCCGCGTTTTCCTGGAAAAGGCGCAACCCTGCGCCGACTCCGATTCGGATCCCGAAGGCGCGCGTGAGTTCTTCATCGATCTCGAGAAAGGGATCTGGTCCGACGAGGCGAAACCCGTTCGCCAGTGCCAAGAGGATTTGCTCAGCTAATGGTTGATTCCGGCATCCGTGGCCGCTAAACCGGCCCCATGGATTTTTGGGATGTTCACGGCATCTGGTTCATCATTTTCATGTTCTTCTTCCCGCGCCTGACGCTGCTGTTCTCGTCGGTCGCCTTCGGCGGCCTGTTCTGGTGGCTGGGATTCATCTTCACGCCGCGCCTTTTGGTGGCGATCCTGGCGACGACCGCGTACTGGGAAACCAATCAAATTTTAGTGGTGTTCACTTGGTTTTGGGCCCTGGGGCTCGAAAGCGCCGAGAAGCGGATGCTCCTCGGCTCACGTTGATCGTTTAGCGCTCGGTTTCCGAGGCTTGATCGTGACGGGCGACCCAGGCTTCCATGTCGCGGAAGTGACGGCGTACGACCGATTGCGCGAGGATCGAAGATTTCACGCGCCAGAGTTTTTCATGAACGGTGACCGCGGCGATGGCGAGTTTTTCGCCGTTGTCGCCGATGGCGTAGCCGACGAACCAGTCGGTTTTGCCCCGGGGATTGGTGCCGGTCAGTGAGCCCGTTTTGCCGCCGAGTTCGACCTCGCGGAAGCGGCGGTCGCGACGCAGGTGCTTGAAGCTTTTGCGCGAAGTTCCCGACACGATCGTCTCTTCCATCAGGACTTTCATTTTATCGTTGCCGTCGGCGGTCAGGACGTCGAAGTCGGTCGCGGGCGTGCCCTCAAGGACGACGCGATTCGATTGATCGGTGACCTTTTCGATCATCTGCACCTTGGGCATCTTCCCGTCGTTCGCGATCGTCGCCGCCATCAGCGCGCCGTGCAGCGGGCTCATCTTGGTGACGCGGTTGAAGCCGGAGGCGATCTCGGCCATGTGGAAGTTCTTCTCGCTGGGAATTTCGGTCACGCTTTGATCGAACAAAAGGTCGCCGTGGATTTGGCGATTGAAGCCGAAGCGGAACGCGTACTCTTCCAGATCCTGGGGCTGAAGTTTTTCAAAGGCGACGCGGGCGAAGGCGGTGTTGAAGCTGCGGGCGAAGGCCTCGCGCAAAGAAACTTCGCGGGTCCAACGGTTGACCACGGTCGACATCGCGTTCCGGCGGTACAGCGTGTGGCTGCCACCGTTGAAGTGGATCAGGCCTTCGGGATCCATGCCGCGCCGATCGACGGCGGCCGCCGCGGTCACCATTTTGAAGATCGAGGCGGCGGGGAAGGTGCCCCGGATCGCGAGGTTCTCGCCGATCTTTTCACCGCGTTCAAAAGAGGCCATCGCGCGGACCTTGCCCGTGCGCGCCTCGACGACGACGATGGCGCCGAAATCGGGTTTGTACGCCGACAACAGGCGCTCCGCTTCGTGCTGCAGCTGATCGTTCAGGGTGTATTCGATCGCGAAGTTCTCGCGACCGTCATTGATGCTTTTCGGAAACTCTTTGCCGCGAATACGGCTCGAGACCTCTTGCACCACCCAATCTTGCTTTTCATTGCGGCCCGTCGCCTCATTCTGAGACGTCGCATGGGAATTATTGATCAACCATCCGGCAAAAGCCCATGGAGCGACGAAGACGACCATCCAGGTCAGTACCGACCCCTTCAAATTTCTGCGCATTCCTTAAGTTTGCGGGCGGGGAGCCGGTTTCGCAACCCTCAATTGCCCGGGTTAGCCTGGATTATGGCTTGTCATTTCTGAGCCCTGGAACTATTCAGCCTGAGACATGAAGACCAAAGACCGGATCCTCCTGACATCCATCGAGCTCTTTAATCGCAATGGCGTGGTCGCCGTAACGACGAACCACATCGCCAAAGAGCTCGGCATGAGTCCTGGAAATCTGTATTTCCACTACGCGAACAAAGAGGAAATCATCCGTTCGATCTTCAAAATCATGTGCGCCGAGACCTACAAACTCTGGCACATGAAAAAGGGCCAGCAGCTCGTGCACCCGCTGGATCTCATCGAAAAGAACTTTGAAATTTTCTGGAAGTACCGTTTTTTCCACAGGGAGATGTACTATCTCCGCCGTAAAGACGCTCAGCTGGGGCGTCTTTGGAAAGCGCACATCGCGAAAATTTTGAAACTGATGAACGTCCTGTACCGTCGTTGGCTCAAAGCCGGTTGGATGAAACCGATCGAGTCGGCGGAAGAGATGAACTTCATCGTCAGCGTTCTGCTCGCGACCGCGAGCACCTTTTTGCAGTTCTTCGAAAGTGCGGATCGTCAGCCGGCGAAAAAGCACGTCGAGTTGGGCTCGATCTACGTGGCCCGCCTCCTCATCCACTGGACGCAGGGCGAAATGCGCCAGGACTTCGAAAAATTCATCGCGAATTCGAAGGTCTCGATTTCGAGCTCGGTCATTTAAATTCTGGACGTTGGTCCTCCTAAAAATTGGGCAGGGCGTCGGCGCTTGGGCCTCGACAAAAGTCGAAGCGGACGCCTAGGCTTTCGGCATTAAAGCCTTCCGGGGCAAGCCTTTGCGGGCCTCGGACTACTCCAAGGAGAGCCTCATGAAAGCATGGATGTTTGCACTGCTCGCGAGCTTGAGCCTGACCGCGTTCGCCGCCGGAAATCCCGATCAGCAAGAGATGCCCATCGAAGACAAGCCCACCATCGAGGGGAGCTGGGAAATTCAAAATCGCTACTGCTACTCGGGCGCGCCCGTGCGCGACGCTTTCGTTCCCGGTCGCGACACCATGGAGCTGATGTTCCGCAACGGCGAGTTCCGTTCGTTCAGCGACGTTCAAGGCTGCATCGGTTATTCGGCGGGCGACTACGAAGTGCGCCGCGGACAAATCACCCTGCACATCATGAAGCAGGTCTCGACCTGTTCGCCGGATCGCTTCCGCGGCACGGTCGTGAACCCTTACCAATTGCGCGGCAATCGCCTGACCGTCACCGTGGGACCCATCGGCTACGGCGGCCCCTGCCCGCAGGGCGACTCGCTCGCCGTCGTTTACCGCCGCCTCTAAAACGGGCGCCGCGGAAAAAAGTCACAGACCTTGCCAGCCGCGAATTTGCACCCAGATTCGCGGTTACTCCTTGGAGATCATTTCCCAGGAGGCGGGAGGTTCTATGAGCAAAGCATTCACTGAAGAAGAAGTCCCGGTCCAAGAGGTTTTCTTTCAACCTCGCGATCTGAACACCGGCACCGACAATTACATCACCCGCCAAGGTTATGAGCACCTGCAGACGCAGGTCCGTCAGCTGGGCGCCGAGCACGAGCTGCTGGCGGCGTCCGATCGCGCGACCGACGAGGTGCGCCTGCGCGAAGTCGACCATCGTTTACAGTTGATGAAAGCACGGCTCGAAACGGCCGTGATTATCGAACGTCCGCAAAAAGAGGACGGACGCGTGTTCTTCGGCTCGACCGTCACCGTGAAGGACGAGGAAGAAGACGAGCACCGCTACCAACTGGTGGGCGTGGACGAAACCGACGCGAAGAACGGCAAGATCAGCTGGATCTCGCCCGTGGGGAAAGCCCTTCTTCGCGCGAAGGTCGGTGACTTCGTCATCGTCAAAACCCCGCGCGGGGAAGAAGAGCTCGAGATCACGGCGGTCAGCTAGTTCGATTTTTGGGGGTATCTGTCTTCACAGATATCCCCGTTTCCACCGTTCAAAATTTGGTTCTCTGAAAGGCCCGTGAGGTTCGCCATCTTTTTGGCGTTCTGTTCGCGGTGCCCTTTCACCCAGTTGATGCCCAGCAGGTTGCAGCCGCCCAGGTTGTACTCGAACGGATAATCCGGAACTTTGATTTTTTCCCGTTCCTTCATACAGCGTTTCATCTCGACCCCTTGTTGCAGGCAGGCCTTCGTGATTTTCATATAGGCGTCTTGCCCCGAGCGGCGGGTTTTCAAGAGCTGCTGCATCTTTTTGTCTTTGTTCGCTTTGATCAGCGCGCGGATCTTGTCGGATTTCTTTTGGGCGGCGTCGAATGAGTCGCCCGCGCCTTGCCGGACGGCAAGGTAGTAGACGTGCGCGGTCGAGTTGCAGACGAAGCTGCGGCCCGCGCAGCTGGCGCGCATTTCCCGAAGGAAGCGCGTATCGCACTCGTCGCGTTTGAAGCCCAGAAGCCCGGCTTCAGAATAGCAGACGTCGTGTTTGAAACACGCCTGGCGGAAATCGAAAAAGCCGGATTTGTCATAGGCGTCCGAGCAGTTTTCGCCGGCCATGGCGGCGAGCGGTGAAAAGAGCAGGGCGATGACGACGACACGACAGAACGCAAACATGGGAGTCCTCCAAAAGGCCTCCCGAACGACAGCGCTTTCAGAATAACGGGGTCGAGTTTCGAAAGCGAGGCCCCCGACCGACATTTCGCGGTCTTTTCACGGATGAAGGACGTTACTTTGGTCTAGGCTCAAACCAGCGCTCGACTTGCGGAAAAAGACCCGCGCGGGCGACAATTTGGACATGAAATACCTTTTTTCGATTCTGACGATTTTGCTCCCGGTCGCCTCTTTCGCGGCGGAAACCCCCTTGGCTTGTGAAGACAAGTTGGCCGTGCTCGAACGCCAAGGCGTGAACCGCGGCGCTTTCCTGCAGGCGCTGAAAAACGTGCGCAGTTACGACACGCCTTCGCGTTACGTGCTGATGGCGCACCTCGGTCGCCAACGCGAAGGGGAAATGCACTTGGTCGATACGCAGACGGGACAGGTGCGTACCTTCAAGATGTGGCACGGCTTTCCCGAAAACCACGGCGAGATATTGAATAAAGAAGCGCACGAAACGACCTACTTCGGCGGGCAACAGTTGCGCTTCGACGAAGAGGACTTCCGCAAATATCACCGCATCAAAACGGAAGTCATCTCGCCCAGCTTGAAGAACAAGCTGGCGGCGCGCGGCGATCGTCCCGGTGGTAACCAAGTGCTGCTGAAGTGTTCAGAGCGCTTTCGCAACAATCCGAAGCGCGCGATTCCCAGCTTGAACGATCCGTGTATGGAGCCGAAAGACGTCGATCAGCTTTTCAATTTGTTGAAAGCTGAGCAAAGAACTTCGACCGCGACGCCCAAACCCAGCGTCGTGATGTTCACTTATCCGACTCGCAATCTGAATAATTATTTGAACCAAGTGAAGCTTGCGAACGATACGCCCGACGTCTGTAAGACGCTCGCGCAGATGCCCGTCGCGCCGACGAATGCGACCGAGAGCGCGCCCGCTGACGGCGTGGAATAAGGACGGCCCATGAAACGTGGATGGTGGCTCTCGCTTTTGCTTTTACCGATTTCCGTTTTTGCCGCCGGCGATCCCAACGCCGCGTGCTCGAACAAGATCGCACAAATCGAGAACCAGGGTGTCCACCGGGGCGCCTTCCTGCAGGCGCTGAAGAACATCGACACGCGCACGGACAAAAGCCCGCGTTACATCTTCATGTCGAAGCTGGGCCGTACGCGCGGACCGGGTGAGCTGCTCGTCGTCGACACCCATACCGGACACGTCACGCCGATCCCGATGACCCACGGGGTTCCCGAGAACGCGCCCGACGTGTTGAACCACCGCCGCGCCTTCGTCATGTATTTCGGTGGCGCGCAGGTGAAGTTCGACGAAGACCAGTACATGAAAACCGGCGAGATCTCGACGGTTCCCGTCTCGGCGAGTCTGCGCAACAAACTCGCGCCCGGCAGCGACGGCGAGCCGCAGCTGATCCAGGGGATTTCGCGCTGTGAACGTTTCGGGCGCAAGAAACAGGCGCTGCAAATGCACCTCGTGAACAACTACTGTTTCGAAAAAGAGAACTTCGATAAAATCCGCAAGCTGATCGAGGACGACGCGAAGGCGGGGAGTGCGCCGCCGCTGATGTTCACTTATCCGACACGTAATTTGGACAATTACCTTAACCAAGTGAAGTTGGCCAACGACGCGCCCAACGCGTGCAAGAT